>NZ_OZ244997.1:3026585-3329244 GCF_965223285.1 Candidatus Leptofilum sp.
CCGACGACCACGACATGGGCATTACCCACGTGGTGCGCGGCGAAGATTGGATACCCAGTGCCCCCATTCACATTCAACTGCACAAAGCAATGGGCTGGGACGAACCAGTCTGGGTGCATCTGCCGCTGATTCTCAACCGGCAGGGGCAAAAGCTAAAGAAACGTGATCCCGAAGGCGGCTACCTCATTCGCGATTTTCAGGCGGCGGGCTACCTGCCACAAGCGTTGTTCAACTACCTGCTGCTGCTGGGCTGGACACCCGACAACGCTCAGGAAATTGTGGACAAGTGGGACGTGCGCCAGCAGTTTCGCCTGGAACGCCTGTCACCCAGCCCCTCCACTTTTGATTGGGACAAGCTGAACTGGATGAACCGGCAATACATGCAGCGGTTCAGTCATGAGAAATTGGCGGAATTGCTACGGCCGTACCTCGAAGACGTCTACGATGAGCTGCCGCTGCAAAATGAATGGCTGGTGCGGCTAACGGCCGTCATCCGTGAAAGCCTCAACAAGCTGGAAGATGCCGTAGACGCCGCCGAATGGGCCTTTGCTGACAATTTTGAATTAACGCCGGGTGCTCAAGAAGCGCTGCATGGTGAATCTGCCCGCCCGGTGCTTACCCGGCTGGTGGCTGAACTGGCTCATGTCGTCCTGCTGGATGAAGCGACGGCGCAAAGCATTTTGCAGGGCTTACGCAATGGTTTTAAGGAAAGTGACGGGTGGCAGCCAACGGCCATTTTCCACCCCATCCGCGCGGCCCTTACCGGGCAAACTGGTGGCCCGCCCTTGGCAGAAATCATGGCCATTCTGGGCAAAAACCGCACTTTGCAACGCATCGCCAATGCGCTACGATTGTGAAAAATTTTTGCCGCAGAGAACACAGAGAAAAAACCTCTCAACTCTCTGTGTCCTCTGTGGCTAACTTTGGAGTTTGTATGTCACTGAAAATTTACAACGTACTCAGCCGCCAAAAAGAAAAATTTGTGCCGCTGCAAGACGGCCGTGTCACCATCTACGTCTGCGGCCCCACCGTGTATGACCATTCCCACATCGGCCACGCCAAAACCTACGTTGGCTTCGATGTGATTGTGCGCTACCTGCGCTACAGCGGCTACAGCGTCCTCTACGTGCAAAACATCACCGACGTGGGCCACATGCTGGCCACTGGCGAAGATCGCATCTTGCGCAAGGCGGAGCAGCTTTCTGCCCTGCCCATGCAGGTGGTAGAAACCTACATGCGCGGCTACTTTGCCGATATGGACGCCCTCGGCGTAGAGCGACCAGACATCAGCCCCCGCGCCAGCGGCCACATCCCCGAACAAATCGCTATGGTGCAAGACCTTATCGACAAAGGCCACGCCTACGAAGTGGACGGCTCCGTTTACTTTAGCGTCACCTCGTACCCGGAATATGGCAAATTGAGCGGCCGTAAAATTGAAGAGCAAGAAGGCGGGTCCCGCGAAGCCGTACGCAGCGAAAAGCGGCACCCGGCTGACTTTGCCCTGTGGAAAAGAGCCGAACCAGAGCATATTTTGCGCTGGCCCAGCCCGTGGGGAGATGGCTTCCCCGGCTGGCACGTGGAATGCTCGGCGATGGCTAATAAATATTTGGGGCAAACCTTCGACATTCACGGCGGCGGCATCGACAACATTTTTCCCCACAACGAGTGTGAAATTGCCCAAAGCGAGGCGGCACATGGGGAAACCTTTGCCCGTACCTGGATGCTCACTGGCTCGCTGACGCTAGACGGCGTGAAGATGAGCAAGAGTCTGGGCAACACGCTTACCATTAAAGAAGCGCTGACACGCTGGCGACCTGAAGCGATTCGCGCCTTTATTTTGTCCAGCCATTACAGCAACCCCATCGACTTTTCTGACGAGGCGGTGGAAGCAGCTACCAAAGGCTGGCAGCGATTGTGGGGTGCGGTTTCTTTAGTAAGAGAGCAGATGCGCACGGCCGTTTCCGGCCCAATATCCTCTGCTGTCCAAGAACTCGTAGACAAAACCAAAGCCACCTTCATCGAAAAGATGAACGACGACTTCAACGCCCCCGCTGCCCTGGCCGTGCTGCAAGATTACACGCGGCAAGTAAACAGCCTGCTCAATGAACAGGGGCCACAGTCGCAAGAATCCCTGGCCGCGCTGGACGGCCTGTACCGCAAACTAGGCGGCACCGTTCTGGGCATCATCCCGGATGAAACCACGCAAGATAGCGACGCCGAGCGGGAAGCGGGCCTCATCCGCCTACTCATCGAGCTACGCGCCCAGGCCCGGGCCAACAAAGATTGGGCCACTGGCGACAAAATCCGGGACCAGCTACGCGATCTGGGCGTGGTTTTGGAAGATCGCGCCGATGGCACTATTTGGAAGTTAGGTTAATAACAAACAGAGATTGGAGATTTACCAGTCCCTAATCTCCAGTCTCCGACCTCTAATCTCCATGAAAGAAATCCTCATCCGCCGCAACACCGTCTTGGAAGCTCTGCGCGGCAGCCGCCGGGAGATTTTTACGCTGTGGCTGCAAGCGGGGCTAGACAAGAAGTTGGCACGGCTGTTGCGCGAGGCAGCCCAACAGCGGGGGGTACGCATTCAACCGGCCGACAAGCAAAAAATCGGCCATATTGCCAAAGACCACAGCCACCAAGGCGTCGCGCTGGAAGTGGGCCCTTACGTTTACAACGATGTGGATGAAATTTTGGGGCTGGCCGAGCGTCGGGGTGAACGGCCGTTTCTACTGCTGCTAGATTTGCTACACGGGCCGCAAAACATTGGCAGCCTGCTGCGCACGGCCGAAATCTGCGGCGTGCATGGCGTCATTGTGCAAGACCGCCGCGCCCCGGAGATTACCCCCGCCGTTGTGCAATACTCCGCTGGTGCCGCCGAACATCTGCTCATCGCCCAGGTTACCAATTTGGTGCAAACCATCCGCCAATTGCAAGCCAAAAACATCTGGATTGTGGGGATGGATTTAGCCGAGGACGCCCAATCATTGGGCCAGGTCGATTTGAACATGCCGCTGGGCATTGTGGTAGGGCATGAGGGCCAAGGCATGCGACGCCTAGTGCGCCAAAGCTGCGACATTCGCCTAAAGTTGCCGCAAAAAGGGCATGTGGAATCGTTGAATGCGGCCGTTGCCGGTTCCATCCTCATTTACCAGGCTTGGCAAGCGCGGGGGTTTGGGTAAAACATAGCCAATTGGAATCGAATTTCTATCGTTCACTCGATTCTAAGTTTGCAAAAGCTGTACTTTGCGATTATATTTTTAGCTGTTCAGTTTATCTTTGTGACACTCAACCCTCATATCTTTATCTTCCCGAAAAATTGAGCTAGAATTATGCTTGATACAGATTTTGCAAATCAGCTTCATGAGACTCCGAAAATCATAGCAGAACAGGTTATTTGGAAACCATTACCTGGTGATCGTTACAGAATTGATGTTAAAGTATTGGCTCCTGAGTTAAACGAAGTTTTAAGACTAAAGTGCTTCTATGGCAAAACAAACCATAGTTTTGCGATTCTATACAAAAACTATCCCATCCGTCGTTATGATTATCACCCCTACCATAAGTCAAGAAGCACGGGTGAAATCTTTCGAGGCTCTCACAAACATATCTGGGAAAGGCACACCCAAAATGATAAAGCCTATGTTCCAAATGATATAAGCCCTAATTGGGATATTAATGAGCAATTTATGGGTTTTCTCTCAGAGGAAAATATATCATTAACAGGTGGGTATCAAAACTTAATGTTTAGTCGATAAGTGAGATCGCCAATGTTAGTTGATTGTTTGTCAACTATAAATCTCTATTTAGATGCTTTAAAACAACAGTTTGATGTTATTCAAGAAACTGAAAATTCTTGTCGCTTGGTCACACCGTTTTTAAAACCTGATGGCGATGCGATAGAGATTGTAATTACTGAATCAAGACCGGGTTGGCTTAAATTATCAGATGAATACTTGACTTTTGACTACCTTTTTGTCAATGGACTCAATTTAGATAGTAACCGTGATTTATATCGTCAGGCGGAATCTATTGTACATCTTCGGGGTGCTACTCTTGGTGGCTCAGAAATATTTTTGGAAACTCAGGAGGATAATTTAGGAGCTGCATTAAATAATATTGTTAGTGCAATTGAGGCCGTAAATTACCTGATATATAAAAGAACTCATCGACAAAAAAAATCTTTTTCTGATGAAGTTGAAATTTACCTAACCGAAAACAATTTTACAATAGAAACCTCATATCAGATTCAAGGCCAAACAATTCTGCATCCCGTACCAATCTATATAAATAGCTCGCGGGATGTAGTTGTGTCGCCTCTCTCAACAACCTCAACATCCATTGCAAAAAAAGACTCAAAAGTCCTTGCCTTTACAATAATGGATGTAAAAATTATAAGACCTAATATTCGCTTTCTAGCGATTCTTGACAATCGAAAGGAAAATCGCAGAAAGCCGTGGGAAAACATGGAAGTACAAGCAGTACTAAGAAATCATGTGGACCTGATAACAACATGGGATGATCGCTATCAGGCAATTGAGTTTTTAAGGTAGTATCCAAATCCCTTGAGCGACAATTAGATTTTCACCCCACCATGCACCCTTCTGGGTGTTCTCGTTCCCACCCTCCCTTCTGTATACTTTTCACCACCAAGCATCTGCAAATAAAAACGCAAAAGGAGACCAAATGGTAACGCGAAAACTTGGCAAAAGTGGTTTAGAAGTCAGTGCCATCGGCATGGGCTGCTGGGCAATTGGTGGCCCGTGGCGCATGGGACCGTCCAAAGAAGAATCATATCCGGCTGGTTGGGGGCAAATAAATGACGATGAATCAATTCGAGCTATTCATGCAGCCTTGGATTTGGGGATCAATTTGTTTGATACGGCCGCAAATTACGGCGCCGGCCACAGCGAGATCGTCTTGGGTAAGGCATTGGCGGGTCGCCGAGCTCAGGCGGTCATCGCCACCAAATTTGGCCACATCGTGAACGAAGCAGAAAAATTTGTTACTGGCGACAACGATCAGATTCTGAAAAACGTGCGCCAAGATGTGGAAAACAGCCTGCGTCGCCTACAGACAGATTATATTGACGTCTATCAACTCCATGAAGCTGGCTACGATCTCGAATTGGCTTTAACGCTCCGTAGCGTTTTGGAAGAGTTGGTAAGCGAGGGCAAGATTCGCTGGTATGGGTGGAGCACCGATTTAGTTGATCACGCCCACGTTTTTGCCGATGGGCCACACTGCGCGTCGATCCAGTTTCGCCTCAACGCTGTAGCTGATAACCCCGAAATGCGCCAGCTTTGCGCGGATCATGATTTGGCTGGCCTGAACAAAGATCCACTGAACAAAGGCATTCTCACGGGCAAATACAACAGCCAATCCACCTTCCCCCAAGATGACATTCGCTCGCAAGTAAGTTTTGAAGAAGATCGCATTGTGCGGCGACTAAACACGGTGGACGCTTTGCGAGACATTTTTACAGCGGGTGGGCGCACCATGGCGCAGGGGGCTATCTGCTACATTTTGGGGCTGGACGAGCGGATGCTGCCCATTCCTGGCTTCAAAAATGTGAAACAAGTTCAGGACAATGCCAGGGCATTGCAGTTTGGCCCGATGTCGGCAGAAGAGGTGGCGCAAGTGCAGGCCATCGTGGCAGAACATGAGCCGCAGGAAGCGTAATTAAGGCATCCAACAAGGAGTTTGACCATCGCTGGGCGGGGAACGGCCGTTGCCGCAAAACTCAAATCAAACGCAAAATCGGAACAATTAAGCGGCTGTTCCCTGCTCACTATTCACCCCGGATTTAACCGTCAGTTTGGCCTCCCGCCACAGCCCCAGCCGGAACTGCATCAGTTCTTTGAAGGCGCGGGTAATGACCCGCAAATTGGCCCCGGTGGGGTTGCCCGCCACGCGCGGCCGATGCCCTTCTATGGGGACTTCCACAATTTTGAAACCTGCCTGCTTGGCGCGCACCAAAAATTCAGCACTGAAGGTGGCCCCGCCAGAGCCGATGTCATTTTGCAGTCGGGCGATCACCTCACGGCGCATCAGCTTAAAGGCGCAATCAATGTCGCGGGCGGTATAGCCAAACAGCAGCGTCACCAGCCAGCTCCATCCCTTGCCGTTGAGCCGCCGCATAAATGGATCACGGCGCGGCGCACGGTAGCCCACGACGAGATCGGCCGTTTCAATGTGGGCCAGCAGCTTTTCAATTTCAGCCAGATCAAATTGGCGGTCGGCATCGGTAAAAAAGACAAGCTCCTTGCTGGCGTGGGTAAGTCCGGTGAGTACGGCCGTTCCGTACCCCTTATTCTCGCCATGTTGAACCAACTTAAGCTGCGGGTGTTGCCGGGCAAGCTGTTGGGTCACAACGGCCGTTTCGTCCCGACTGCCATCGTCTACCACAATCAGTTCAAACTCATTGGCCAACTGGGGCATCACGCGCAGCACATCAGCCACCATTCCGGGGATGTTTTCAGCTTCGTTAAAGGCTGGCATAGATACAGTTAAACTTCTTTGCACACTATTCTCCTGTAAGAGCGATTCGCGAATCGCCCCTACCCAATTTATACACTAATTGTCCCTGGCCAGACTCACCATCTCGCCACCGCACACGCGCAGCAAATCGGCAAACTGGATGGCCAGGGTGGCTGTGTTGCGGCCGCTGCCGCAGTATACGGTGCCCATCTCGGCCAGGTGTTTATCGAGCAAAACAATCACATTCGGTTGCAAGGCGAATGGCCCCACGCCGCCAACCTCGAATCCCAGATCATCTTTCACCGCCTGGGGCGACATGCTGGCGATAGCCCGTCGGTTTACACCGCAAAATGCCGCCAACTGACGATAGTCGATGCGATCATGCCCGCGGAGGCCAGCTAGGATGGTACGGCCGTCCTTCACCCGAAACGCTACCGTCTTCAGCATCTTGTCCATGAGGAACGGCAATTTTTCTTCAACCTCGGCCACGGTACGCACTGGCTCATGTTCATGCAGTTCAAAATCGACACGATTGTTTTTTAGCAGAGTAATAATTTGGTCGTAAACAGTCATACAGGTTGGATTTTAATAGGTGGGGCCTGTTTTGCCGAATTGGTCATGCGTTGCTCAGACTTACTGCTTGGCATTCAAATGATTATTTCAGTGACATCTCTTTCTGCATCCTGTCTATGAACCTGAATTGTGGGTTACAATGTTGACATGATGCAGAAGTGGCAACTAACGGCCAACATCCTCACGCCACGTGTGCAGCGGTGGCTGCAAAAACCGAAAGCAGCCACAATGCTGCACTTGTTCGATCAGGTCATCAACCTGATTGATGCCGATGGCGAAATTATCTCTGTGGTGCAGCCGACGGTAAAGCCAGGGCCATTTTCACTGCTCATCGCGGAGGAACGGCCGTTCCCTACCCTCATTTATCCCTATGCCACCGTCGCTAAAACTGCCGAAATGTTAAGCATTGGCTCGCTAGAAATTGCGTATCGCGCTGCCAAACTGTGGAACCCCGTCCCCAACTGGCATTTACTGCACGAATGGCAAGCCGATTGGCAACATGCCTTGCCGGAAATGCAAACGGCCGTTACCGAACGCTTCAACCAGCTGGGAACCATCGGCCCCGCCAACTTTACCCACCAGTTCCAGGCCGCCATTGCCCAAATGCAGGCCGACCAGTTTGGAGATGATCCAGAAGCGTGGCAAACGGCCGTTGCCAGACTGGCTGGCTTCGGCCCTGGCTTTACCCCCGCTGGAGATGATTTTCTGGTGGGATTTTTGTTTGGTTTGTGGGCAACGAGGCCCAAGGATGAGGTTGAAAGAATGGCGAAAATTGTGGTGGAAACGGCCGTGCCGCGCACCACCCAACTCTCGGCCGCCTGGCTGCAAGCCGCCGCCCGCGGCGAAGTATGGCTTCCTTGGCACGAGTTACTGGATGCATTTATTGCTGGAAATGATTGGCAACGACCCGCCAATCGAATCCTAAATCAAGGAGCTACCTCTGGTGCTGCCGCCCTGCTTGGCTTCATCGCCGCCGCCTAAAATTTATACGAAGAAACGAAGGAACGAAGAGACAAAGTTTTCCTTTTCCGTCGTTCCTTCCAATCTTTATTCCTTTGTGTTAAATTTTCCCCATCACTTATCCAACCACAGAAAACAGTAGCAAGATGCAAAACGAATCTAAAATCTGCGTAATCCGCGCAATCTGTGGCTAATACCGAGGAGATATTTATGGATCAATTAGACAACACGGCCGATCAGATTCGGGCCGAATTTGAACAAGTGAACACCGCCCGCGACCAGGCCTACCAACGCTCCCGCCAGCTGATTAGCCTGTGCGCCCGCGCCATCCGCGCCATTCACCGCGAAGAGTGGCAAACGGCCGAGACCCTCATCGCTGAAGCCAAGATTGCTACAGAAACATTAGTGGCCGGTGTCAAAGATTACCCCAATCTCTATTTCGCTGGCTATACGCAAGATGCCGTGAAAGAATTTGTGGAAGCCAATCTGACTTACGCCCTCATTCGCAGTCGCCCCTTGCCTACGCCCGACGAATTAGGCACTGAAGGCAACACCTGGCTCAATGGCCTGGCCGAAGCCGCTACCGAGCTGCGCCGCCGCATTCTGGACATTATCCGTCACGGCCATAGCGACGAAGCGGAGCGGCTGTTGGACATCATGGACCAGATTTACAGCCAGCTTGTCACCTTCGACTTCAACGACAGCATCACGGGCGGGCTGCGCCGCCGCACGGACACGGTGCGCGCCGTGCTGGAGCGCACCCGTGGCGATGTGACCAACAGCCTGCGCCAGGCGCAGTTAGAGGCTGCGCTCCAAAATGTAGAAAACCGATTGAAAGGGTAAAAAATTTGCCATAGAGGGCACAGAGGTTTTAGAGGATTTCTGAATTTTTGAGTGGCACGCTTGGCAACAAAGCAACACAAAACCTCTCTTTTTTTCTATGGCTATTCTTTTTGGCAAAAAATTGGTGCAGTGAGCCAATCGATATGCCCGCTCTTCTGGCAATTGCTGAAGTCGATAGCCGTTCATATCTCCCTTGTTTCCTCTCCGACATTCCTCCGAAGTTTGCAAAATTGCAAAGACTCGAGTTCCAACCATTAGTAACATAAGTATATTGCACCCTCTCTGTCTCATGAAAGCCCCCTCTTATTCAAAAAACAGCGAGCATTGTGCAATTAACATTTATTTTATTGGTGGACGATGGAAAAACTTTGCCATTTCCACATTCTCAGGAGAGGACGGAATGAACAGTTGGTTAGCTAAGAATTTAAACATAAAAACCTTTGTCGGCTTATTTGCCCTAATTATGCTAATTTCTCTAGCGGTTAGCTGCCGGGAAGATGGTGGCGACACAGGAACAGAAGCATCTGGATCAGCTGAAGTGTCTGGCAATGCCCAAGCAATTGCCGATGCCCGAGGTTTAACCCCAGCAGATATTGAAGCAGCTCTCAAGACCTATACACCATCTGGTACCCATGATGATTACATTATGTTTGCCTCCGGCGGTCATTCCGGGCAAATCTATGTAATTGGTATGCCCTCAATGCGCATTATCAAGACCATTGCCGTCTTCACCCCAGAACCGTGGCAAGGGTATGGCTATGGTGCCGAAGGCACGATGGAAGTGCTGGCTGGTGGCAACATTGATGGCAGCAACATCACTTGGGGTGATACCCATCATCCAGCATTGAGTGAGACAGGTGGTGATTATGATGGTGAATTTGTTTTCATTAACGATAAGGCAAACGGCCGTGTCGCCGTCATCGACCTAAAAGACTTTGAAACCAAGCAAATTGTTAAGAATCCGCTTGCACTAGGCGATCATGGCGGCACATTTGTCACGCCAGATACCGAGTGGCTCATCGAAGGTGGTCAATACGGCTCCCCCTTGGGCTGGGAATACGCCTCGATTGCCGATTATCAAGAAGATTATCGCGGTATGGTCACGTTTTGGAAATTTGACCGGGCTTCCGGGCGTATTCTTGAAGATCAATCTTTTGCCATTGAACTGCCCCCCTATTGGCAAGACCTGTGCGACGCTGGCAAATTAGTTAGCGATGGCTGGGTCTTCTGCAACTCCTTTAATACAGAAATGGCGACGGGTGGTGTAGAAGACGGCGAACCACCTTTTGAGGCGGGTGCTTCGCAAAATGACATGGATTACATGCACGTTTTCAATCTGGATAAGGCCGTTGAAGTTGCCCAGTCTGGCAACACAATAGAGGTACGCGGCTTCCCGGTTATTCCTTTGGATACGGCCGTTGCCGAAGAACTGCTCTACTTTGTCCCCGAACCCAAAAGCCCACACGGTGTAGATGTAACACCTGATGGTGCTTACATGGTTGTTTCTGGTAAATTGGATCCTCACGTAAGCGTTTATAGCTTCGAGAAAATGCAGGACGCTATTGCTGCCGGTGGTTTTGAGTTTGACACCTATGGCGTACCCATCCTGGCCTTCGACGATGTGGTAGAAGTCCAAATTGAAGTGGGTTTAGGCCCGCTTCACACCCAATTCGATGACAAAGGGTATGCCTACACCAGCCTATTCCTGGAACCGTCCGTGGCTCGGTGGACGTTAGGCGGCAGCTTCTCTGACCTGCATGAAGAGGAAGATTGGACGTTAGTTCACAAAACACCTGTGCAATACAACGTCGGCCATATTGCTGCGGCTGAAGGGGACACGGTTAGCCCTGATGGACAATACCTGGTCTCGATGAATAAATGGGCCATTGATCGTTTCAACAACGTTGGGCCACTGCTGCCGCAAAACTTCCAATTGCTAGACATCGGTGCACCTGGCACAACCATGCCCGTGATTTATGATTTGCCCATTCCTGATGGGGAACCCCATTACGCCCAAATCATCAGGGCCGACAAGCTCTCTCCGTGGGAGGTTTACCCAGAAATTGGCTGGAACCCGCACACGGGTGAGATTGACGAAAACGTGGTGCAGCTTGGCGAAGAACGCATTGAACGCAATGGTAATCAGGTAGAAATCTGGATGACGGCCGTTCGCAGCCACTTCACCCCAGAGCATGTGGAAATCAAGCAGGGCGATCACGTTATTTGGCACATCACCAACGTGGAGCGTGCCTATGATGCCACGCACGGTTTCTCTATTCCGTACTACAATATTAACCTGAGCATTGAACCTGGTGAAGCTACCACATTTGAGTTTGACGCAACTGAAGATGGCGTGTTCGCTTACTATTGCACAGAATTCTGCTCAGCACTACACTTGGAAATGACAGGTTACATGATGATTGAGCCAAATGAGTAAGGATTTTCAATTTAATCTATACGCATTCTTAATCTAAACACTTCATGGAGGCCTGACAGGCGGGCGACAAGGTTACTACCCGCCTGTCAGGTCTGATCTTTTTACGAATATTATGAACATTATCAAGAATTTTGTCGGTCCACGTATGCCGAAAAATGACCGCAAGCGGTATTTGCTGCCAACGCTGCTTTTTGCCGTGGCGGCAGTTTTAATCTTCGTTTCCATTCCCCTGCCTTATTGGGAAATGGAACTACGGGCACCTCAATACCCGAATGGCTTGCACATTACAGCTTATGTCAACGAATTGACCGGAGATTTGTTTGAGATCAACGGGCTGAATCATTATATTGGGATGCGGCCGTTGGAAGAAGCGGCCCAACTTGAAAAATCTGTTAGCCGGATAGCCATTGGCTTACTGGCGCTGCTAACCTTGACCTCAATTTTTATCCACACAAAATGGGTTGTTTTGTTGGCTTTGCCAGCCATTTTAATGCCAATCCTGTTTTTGGCCGATTTGCAGTGGTGGATGGCGAAGTTTGGCACAGAATTAGACCCGAAAGCTCCTTTGAGCAGTGCCATTGAACCCTTTGTGCCGACTGTTTTAGGTCGAGGCGTGATCGCTCAATTTGAAACGATTGCTCTGCCAGGCACTGGACTTTATTTATCTACCCTGGCTTCAGTTCTGGTTATTGTGGGTCTTTATTTTCATCGCAAAGCGTATAAACCTTTGGTTGACGCTGAACTGGCTTCAGTGAGCGGTAATCAGTGAGCAGTAAACGTTGGCTGCGTCTAGTTTTTTGCTTTAGCTTGCTGCTGATTGCCTTTTTACTGTTTATGAACAGTCGGCCAGTGGTGGCTCAGGCTGGGGAGAATGGCACAATTACGGCCGCAGAGTTAGCAACGGCCGTTGCCCAAGCCCAGTCCGGTGACACCATCCAGGTAACGGGTGGCAGCTATCTTGGCTCCCTGCTTATTGACAAGCCTTTAACCCTCATCGGCTCTGATTGGCCCGTGATAGATGGGCAAAACGAGGGTACTGTCGTCAACATTCAAGCCCCCAACGTTACCATTCGCGGCTTTGTTATTCAAAATAGCGGACACGTTTTAGATCAGGAAAATTCTGGTGTCGCCGTCGAAGCAGAAAACGCACTGCTGGAAGACAACCGCTTTGAAAACACCCTCTTTGGCATCTATTTACGCCAAGCCCACGGTACCATTATTCGTAATAACCAAATTACGAGTAAAGATTTAGATGTTCCGCGCCGAGGCGATCCGATTCGCGTTTGGTACAGTAACGATGTTTTGATTGAAAACAACGTCATTACCAAAGGACGTGATGTTGTTTTATGGTATTCAGAGCGGTTGACCATTCGTAATAATGATGTCAGTGACGGCCGTTACGGGCTGCATTTCATGTATTGTGACGATGCGATTATTAGCCAAAACAGGCTGCTCGATAATTCGGTTGGCGCATTTATGATGTACAGCCGACGGGTGAATTTGATCAACAACACCATTTCCGGCAACCGAGGGCCGAGTGGCTACGGCATTGGGCTAAAGGATATGGACGATGCCGTCCTCATCGACAACCTATTTCTCGATAACCGCATTGGTGCCCATTTAGACACCTCACCCCGCGAAGTCGACAGCGTTGGGCAGTTTAGCGGCAATGTTTTTGCCTACAACGATATTGGTGTAGAGATGCTGCCTTCTGTGCGCCATAACGAGTTTGCTGGCAACAGTTTTGTAGAAAATGAAGAGCAGGTCTCAATTGCCGGTGGCGGTGGTCTTTTTCAGGCGAACAGCTGGACGGTCGGCGGTGAGGGCAATTTCTGGAGCGACTATGCTGGTTTCGATGTGGACGCCGACGGACAGGGCGACATCGAGTACAAATCGGAGCGTTTATTTGAAAACTTGATGGAGCAAGAGCCATCGTTGCGTCTATTTTTGTACAGTCCCTCTACGAATGCGATTGATTTTGCGGCGAAGGCGTTCCCCGCCGTGCGGCCAAGCCCAAAACTGGTAGATGAACGGCCGCTTATGACACCTTCTATCCCCACCGATGCCCCAGCCTTACCCCAACCCGATAACCAAGGTTGGTTATGGGCAACGCTGGTACTGCTGCTCCTGGCTGTAGGGCTTGCCGTGCTGCCCAGGCTGCATTGGCGACGCTACCGGTTTGAAAGATTGGATATTTGATGATTAAAGTAACAAAACTCACGAAAAAATTTGGCAAAATAACGGCCGTAGATAACCTCTCATTCACGGTAGAAGCAGGTGAAGCCGTTGCCTTTTGGGGTGCTAATGGGGCAGGCAAGACTACCGCCCTGCGTTGCCTGCTGCACCTCATCCCGTATGAAGGTCAAATTGCCATCAACGATCTCGATGTGCGCCAGCAGGGCAAGGCTGTACGCCGCCTGGTTGGCTTTGTACCGCAGGAATTAAACTTCCATGATGACATGAACGTGGCAGACACGCTCTCCTTTTATGCTCGGCTGAAAAAAGTACCTACAGATCATGATTTTTCACCACTGCTAACCCGCCTGGATTTGCAAACTCACTTAACCAAGCCAGTGGGAGATTTGTCTGGCGGGCTGAAACAGCGTTTAGCCTTGGCTTTGGCCTTACTGGCCGAACCACCCATCCTCATGCTGGACGAGCCGACCGCCAACCTGGACATTCGCGCCCGAGAAGATTTTCTGATGCTGCTCTTGGACTTTAAGCGGGACGGCAAAACGCTGGTTTTCACCTCGCATCGTTTTGAGGAAATTACCGCATTGGCGGATCGGGTGTTGCTGCTGGAAGCGGGGAAATTGATTATTGATGCGCCGCCGCATCAGGTAGAAAAACAGCTTGGCCTGGAATCAACCCTCCATCTTTACCTGGCCGATTTGGAAATTGACACCGCCTTGGAAACGCTCAGTGCTCACAAAATGCCCGTCAGCAGAAACGGCCGTGGCGTGCGCGTTCAGGTATCCCCTGGAGAAAAAGGCAAGGTCCTGCGTCTTTTGCACGAAGCCGACATCACCATTGATGATTTTACGATTGAATAACCCACAACAACCTTATGATTGATTCTGAAAACATCCTCATTTTAGCCCAAAAAGAGCTGCGCGATGCCCAGCGGAATCGCTGGTTTGGCCTTTATACCGTTGCCTTCGCTGGTTTATCATTGGCCTTGGCCTGGATGGCACTGTCTGGCACGGGTGATTATGGTTTGGCTGGGTTCGGCCGTACGAGTGCCAGCTTAATCAATATGGTGCTGATGATTGTCCCCTTGATGGGCTTGACGCTAGGTGCACTTAGCCTGGCGGGCGAACGGGAAAACGGTACGCTACTCTATCTCCTGGCCCAACCTATCAACCAAATGGAAATGTTGTTGGGCAAATTTTTTGGCCTGTCACTGGCTTTACTGGCGGCTCTAGGATTAGGGTTTGGCCTAACCGGTCTGTTGATTGCCATTCAGGGTGGCGGAACTGATTTTGGCGTGTTCCTCACGCTCATTCTGCTGTCGTTTTTGTTGGCAATTGTGAGCTTGAGTTTGGGCTTTTTAATTTCCGCAGCAGTGCATAAGGGGGCAACGGCCGTTGGCATCGCCCTTTTCCTCTGGCTCATCCTCGTCTTCTTTGGCGATTTGGGCGTGATGGGGACAGCCCTTGTTTTACAGATCAACGTGAGCCAGCTCTTTGCCCTGACCCTGGTGAACCCGCTGCAGCTATTTAAGATTGCGGCCGTTTTAGACCTGCGCCAGAATTTGGAAGTATTGGGGCCAGCAGGCATCTATGCTTTTCGTACTTACGGCACACAGCTATTTCCAGCGTTGATTGGGCTGCTCCTGCTGTGGGTGATTTTCCCATTTGGCATCGCCACCCAAGTCTTCAAACGGAGAGGAATTTTATAATGATGAATGACAAACGATGGCGAATAAAAGGTCATCATCCTTTGTACATCCTATTAAGCCTTTTGTTGTCTGCTTTTTTCTTAGCAGGCTGCAGCCCATCTGCAAATATGGATGAACCGCCAGAGATTATTTATGGGCAAGACGTGTGTGATGAATGCAGCATGATTATCAATGAGGAACGCTTTGCCGCTTCCTATGTTACAAAATCCGGGGAGATACGCCGTTTCGATGACATAGGCAACATGTTGCTCTATGACCACAAACATCAGGAAGATGTACACGTTTATTGGGTACATGATTTCGACGCTAAAGAGTGGCTCAAAGCGACTGATGCTTTCTTTGTATTGAATGATGATTTAGTGACGCCGATGGGCTGGGGGTTAGCTGCCTTTGCTACACAAGAACAGGCAGATGCCTACGTTGCTGAACACGACGGCGTGATTGCCGATTTTGCCATGCTACAGCAAGAAATTGCCGACGGCAATATTGATCCGTCCACTCTTTCATCACATCAACATGACGAGGACATGGATCATGAGATGGACAGTGTTGACGAGTAAATAGAATGCAATTTTAACAATTCGGTAGTGACATACAGTTATGGTCATTCCCTTGCTATTGCGCCGTAAGCAACCATCTACGCAATATGCTAAAGTCAAAAATAATTTAAGTGGAGAGTTTTATGAAAACGAAAAATACATTTTGGTTCATCTTAATGATACTGCTGCTTGTTGGGCTGGCCGCCTGCGGTGGTGGCGGTGATGATCGCGCTGACTCAGCTGACTCCTCTGCCGATGAGGAAACGGCGGTTGTCAGCACAGGCGATCCAGAAGCAGGGAAGCAGCAATATGATCAAGTTTGCATTGCCTGCCACGGGCCAGGCGGTGAGGGCATTGAAGGGCTGGGCAAACCATTTACCACCAGCGACTTTTTGCAAGAAACGAATGATGAGGAAATGCTGGAATTCATCAAAGTTGGCCGTCCTTCTGGAGACCCCTTGAATACAACTGGCGTGGACATGCCGCCCAAGGGGGGCAATCCAGCCCTAACCGATGAACAAATTTTGGACATCATTGCTTATGTGCGGACATTGCAATAATTCATAGTATGTGAAACGTGGTTTGGGTTAATTTGACTCAAATCACGTTTCATACATTAATCAATCCCTGCCCAGATCAACCCCATACCCAAACCAACCAACAGCCAAACGGCCGTCCACAGCGGCAGCACGTTCCACACCCAGGCAATCTCCGCCTGGGTGAATTCCGGGCCGTGGGCGTGCAGGCCAGTTTTGACCGCCATGAAGACAAAGGTGAGCAAGCCACTGCCTGCGCCCAACAAGCCGCCGGAAACGGCCGTTACCACCACACCCACTCCGCGCCCCACCGTCTTACCCCCCAACCACCGCTGCCAGCCATGCCCCAACAGTAAAACGGCCGTTGCCGTCCCCATGACAATCACCTGTACCAAGGCACCTTCCAGAGGAATCCAGACGGCCGTATACACAATCCACACCAGCAACAGCAGCTTCAATCCCGGTATCTTTTGCGGAAAAGTCATATGAGCAATCCTTAAACAAGCGTAAGTGGACGGCAGTCAACATTAGAAATTTGGGGTATTATCCCCAGCATTATTTTACCCAAATTGCAACATTGGCAATCTGCCCCGAAACCCCAAAAGATGACTCTCTAAAATCTCTGTGGGCTCTGTGGCAAATAATCATTTGGAGGTAACTATGACAAATGCAATCATTGTGGGCGATGGGCCTGGTGGCCTAAGCTGTGCCCTGTTTTTAGCCAAAAATGGCATCGAAACCACAATCTTTGGCCAAGACAATACCGCTATGCACTACGCCCTGCTATACAACTACTTGGGTATCCCCAAAATCTTGGGCAGTGATTTCCAGAAAATTGCGCGGCAGCAGGTGCTTGATTTTGGGGCCAAGCTGGCAGATGCGTTGGTCACCGAAGTGGCCAAAAGCGACGATGGCTTTCGCGTCACCACAGAGGATGGCACCACCCACACCGCTAAATATGTGGTGCTGGCTGAGGGCAAGGGCGTAAAGCTGAACCAAAGTTTGGGCTTAACCAAAGAAGGGCGCAGCGTGGAAGTGGATCGGAATGGAAGAACGGCCGTTCCCGGCCTCTATGCCGTGGGTCGCAGCACCAAAATGAACCGCAGCCAGGCCATTATCTCCGCCGGCGAGGGTGCCTCCACCGCGCTAGACATCCTCTCCACCGAAGCAGGCCGCGACGTCCTAGATTACGATTCACCACCGAAAGAGTAACCAGTCAGTCGATATTCAGTAAGTCAGTGTTCAATTTTTACAGATTACTGACCTACTGTTAACTGAATACTGATTACGGTAGCGGCGTTGGCGTCACCAACACATACCCCTTCGGTATTTCCTGCTGATAAGGTTCCACCGTTGGGGGAATATCCTCGGTGAAAATCACATTTTCAAATCCCAACCCCTGCATAAAGGTCAGCATAAACTCCTGGGCGTTGTAATTGGCAACTTCCAACAAGTCCGTCTCATAAGCCTCTTCACGCAAGACGGCTTCAGCCTCTTGCCGCACTGTTGTCTCTAGCTGCGGGTCTACGCTGGCAAACAGGCCCGTGTCCCGGTCCAGCACGCGGGAGGATTCCGTGTTTAGCAGGGGTAAATCATCAAAAAGGGTGGCGGGCGGCAGGTGAACCATCACCGTGGTAGGATCAACCACCTGAATGTCGGCAGGGGTCATGTTGGCAAAATCGACGCCAGCCACCGCCAGTCCATGTGCCTCAAAGATAAGCGTTTCGCCGAGCATCCCCCACATAATGTCATTGTTTCGCTCGGCAATGATGTTTTTCTCCAGCTCCATCGAGGCAGTTTCCAGCCGCGCCAAATCATTGATCTGGCGGACGATGGTGGTAGAGCTGGGCAATACCACTGGCGTAGCAGGCAGCACAAGCTGCTGCACAAAGTCGCCAATTGGCTGGGCGACGGTTTGGGCTTTGTTCACCGTGGCCACAAAAGTGTAGGCGGCAATAGCTCCCATCACAAAAAAGATAATTAAAAAGAGGTAGGCTAACTTCCTTAGCATTTTTCTACTCCTGAGAAATTTGCGGTTTTGCTGCAAATTTCGCACATCTACCATTACTTTGACACACTTTTAGACAGGCGCGTCACACGTTAGAACGTAAAAACGGCCGTTTTCGTTGCAAAAACTGGTACCTTTGGGTAAAGATTGGCCACAGGGTAGGCTAACAAAAACACCTACGTGCTTGACTTCACACGCCGCTTTCATCACAATTCCCCTCATGATTATAGCGAGTTGTCTGCTCACCCTGGAATTGGCAGGCGTCTTCTCCTTAAAAGAGAAACGCAGCATTGTTAAATCAGTTCTCAAGCGAATGCCACAAAAGTTCAACGTGGCGGTGGCTGAAGTGGATCATCAAGATGTGTGGGGAACGGCCGTTATTGCCCTGGTCACCGTCGGCAACGACACCGCCCGCCTGCACAGCCAGTTACAAAAAGCAATCTCCTGGCTAGAACACCACCGCCCAGATGCACCCATTGCCGATTATGAAATTGAGATTCTCACCTGAGCAAGTGATGTTTAAGAATTACAGTCTAACAACCAGAGTCACTACTATTTTGGTGAGTATAACCCTTTTGGTTTTTGTGGGAATCTGCCTTGGCGGATGGTTTCTCTTTAAAGAAATCACAACATCCCCGTTTAGAAAAGCATTACCTGCTACGGCGGAGGAAGTTCACGAATGGAGCTGGAATGAACCCGGTCCTTTATCTCAAGATTTTTCTTATATGCTTGCAGCAAGGATCAGTAACCAGGATTTTATGAACTACGTAGATCAGTTCGATTTGTCACCATACGATCAACAAATGGACGTTAATGCTCCATCATGGTCTTCCGGTCAACAACTCAATGATGACATTTTAGATTGGTGGACACCCACAGAAAGCACTGAAGGTACATATGTTTATGCAACTGGCAGTTACTGGATATATGCAAAGCACGAAAACGGCTATCTATTCTTATATGCGTACAATATTTGAATATTGCTTTCAGTCAAACTGTTTGGATTCTTTCTAGCTCTTAAAAGTTTAAAAATCAGTTTGGTAACGTAGAGTGGGCATCGTTTACACAAAGATGGCATTCGGTATAATCAGCCGCATGGAACAATTGGCAGCGTTAAAGCGTATACAAACTATGGTTAAACAAAACGCCTCAAAAATCCGGTTTTTACTCCTGTTTTCTCTCTTTTTTGCCATCTTTGCGGTTTTGGCAGTGCCTGCAGCCGCGCAAGACGAAGACAATGGCATCACCCTGGACGTTTCTGTGGGATTTGATAGCTATTACAAAAGCGACTATTGGATTCCTGTGCAGGTGATAGCTGCCAACAGCGGGGCCGCTGTTGAAGGGTATGTCGAAATTTTGGTGCGAGAAAGTGGCTCTCAGGAACGAACGCCGTATCGCAGCCCCATCAGCCTGCCCACACAATCAAACAAGCGCGTCATACTTTACATTAAAGCCCCGGCAGCAACAGGTACGCTAGCGCTGGCGCTGCACCAAAATGATGGAACCTTAGTGGCCGAAGCCAGCAGCGGTAGCCTGAGTCGTCTGGGAGCAACGTCTGATCTGCTCTACGGCGTGGTTAGCCCCGACGCGGCCGAGTTTGCCTTTTTGGAGCGTATTCCCGGCAGCCGCGCCGATGCGGCCGTGGCCCTGCTTACTTTGGATGATTTGCCAGAAACGGCCGTTGCCTGGAGTGCCCTCGATGTATTGATTCTCAATGACACCGACACAAGCCAGCTAACCAGCCAGCAGCGCACCGCACTCGAAGTTTGGCTAAAGAATAGCGGTCAGCTTATCGTCACTGGCGGGGCAAATTGGCAAAAAACGGCCGCTTCTCTCACTGATCTCCTGCCTGTCACCATAGACGGCAGCCGCTCTGTGGACGATCTGCCCGGTTTGCGCGAGCGAATCGGCATTCCATTTCGCGATCCCGGCCCGTACGTGGTGGCCACCAGCAGCTTACGCAATGGTGAGCTTATTTTCCGCCAGGACGAGCTGCCACTGCTGGCGCGGCAATCAGTCGGGCGCGGTTCCGTCTACTTTTTAGCCTTAGACCCTCGTCTGGCTCCCCTACTGGATTGGGACGGCAGTGAGGCTATTTGGGCCGCCATTGCCAGCCGCGTGCCAGACCTGAGCAGTTGGGGGTTAGGGCCGCAAAACAGTTATGCGGCTGCGGAAGCTGTTACCAGCTTGCCCGCGCTTACCTTGCCCAGCATTTTGCAACTTATTGGCTTTTTGTTGGTTTACACAGTGGTGGTAGGGCCACTAAATTACTGGATTTTGAAGCGGCGCAGGCAGCTAGAGCGCGCCTGGATCACGATTCCGACCTTGGTACTCATATTTAGTGCGGTCACCTATTTCACGGGGTTTCAGCTACGCGGCAACGACACCATCATCAACCAGATTTCGGTAGCGTACAGTCAGACCGATGCGGAACAGGCCGATGTGTACAGCCTGCTGGGTCTCTACTCACCAACTCGCAGAACATACGATTTGGTGCTGCCGCAAAACGCTTTGGCACGGCCGTTTAGCCAAAACTTCGGCGCACCGTTTAACAATGATGAAGCGGATATTGGAGCCATCACCTACGGCAACGAGGTGACAATCTCTGACGTGCGGGTAGATATTGGCGATGTTTCAGTGTTTCTGGCAGAGAGTGCCGTGCCGGCGGTGGATGTGAGCGGCTCAGCCACGCTGACCATTGAAGGCAACAGCCTGATCTTGGCACTGGACGTGCTAAACAACAGTGAGATCACGCTGGAAACAGTCTCCATCCTGGTGGGCAACCGAGCACTGGCGGTGGGTGAAATTGGCCCTAGTGAGCGCACAACGCTTTCTCTGCCAATGGGAACCGCCAGCAGCAGTGGCCCAACTGGTGGAACTGGAGGGATCGTGTTTAGCGGCGGCTTTAGCTCTAACGCGCCGCTTTCTGCCAATGCAGACACCATTCTTGGCTCGTTTGATTATTACAACGACCGGGAACTGTACCCCCGCTGGCAGCTGCTACAGGCGTTGGAGAGCAGCAATTTTGGTGGGCCGGGTACATTTGCCGTTCCGCAAGAAACGGCCGTCCTCATCGCTTGGTCCAACGAACCCCAAATTGGGGCCAGCCTGGGTGATGGTGCGTTCAACAGCGAAAGCACCACCCTGTACCTGATTGAGATCCCATTAGAGCAAAATTTAGTAAGCGGCCGTAACATCAGCATTCCTATCTCCCTGCTCAATTGGGAACCAATGGGCAATAACAACGTGTATAACCCCACCATCCAAGATTTGTACCTGAACGGTGGCTGGGTAGAGTTTTCTTACACGCCGTGGCCTGAACTGCAAAACATGGAAGTAACAAGTCTGGGATTCTCGCTGACCCAGCAATTTGAAGACCCAACGCAGCTGCCACCGGATATGCAAATTTGGGATTTTGAACAGAATACCTGGCAATTCATTGGCACGCCGGTTTGGGGTACAAATGAGATCGCCGAATTTGCCCCATACATCGGCCCCAATAATGAAGTGCGCCTACGGCTAGAGGATACCAACAGCCAGTTTGGCCTGGGTATTGGCGAAGTCTACCCAATTTTGACCGGCAGTTTGGACGGATAAATTACTTATGTCAACAATCATCGAAATTCAAGGGCTTACCAAAAAATATGGCAACCTTACCGCGCTGGATGACCTGACGCTCAACATTCAGGAAGGGGAAGTGTTTGGCTTCATTGGTCCCAACGGAGCAGGCAAGACCACCACCATGCGCATTCTCACCACGCTACTCAAACCAACCAGCGGCAAAGCATGGGTGGCGGGCGACTCGGTCATCGACAATCCGCGGGCGGTGCGGCGCAACATTGGCTACATGCCCGACTTTTTTGGTGTATACGACGATATGAAAGTGTGGGAGTATCTGGATTTCTTCGCTGCCTGCTACGACATTCCGCAGGCAACACGCCTGGGCATGGTGGACGACTTGTTAGCACTGGTTGATTTGGGCCACAAAAAGGATGCGTTTGTAGACAGCCTGAGCCGGGGCATGAAGCAGCGGCTCTGCCTGGCCCGCACGCTGGCCCACGATCCACAGGTGCTTATTTTGGATGAGCCAGCCAGCGGCTTGGACCCTCGCGCCCGCATCGAAATTCGGGAACTGCTGCGCGAGCTAAAGTCGATGGGCAAGACGATTTTCTTTTCGTCGCATATTTTGTCTGAGGTGGCGGATATTTGCACCAGCATCGCCATTTTGGAGGCAGGTGGATTGGTAGCCTACGGCGACATGGCCGATATGAAACGGCAGCTGCGAGCGCACCGGCTCATTCAGGTGCGTAGCATAGGCGATTTGACGCCATTGCAAGAGTTTTTGCTACGCCATGAGGCGGTAGACAGCATCATCACTGCCGAAGAAGCAGACATTCCCTCAGATTCACTGCGCTTTGATTTTACAGGCGACGATGTGACGTTGAGCCAGCTGCTGGCCAGCCTGATCGCCAACAATTTCCAGGTGGTGGGTTTCCAGGAGGAGACTGGCGATCTGGAAGACGTCTTTTTACAAGTGACAAAAGGGATCGTGAATTGAGGTGGAGATTCCCCAAACGTGTCCGGGCAGGTTGGCACTGGTTTCGTTCGCTGAACGAAAATCCAATCTACTTGCGAGAAAAGGGCAGTTGGGGCAATCCAAATCCTTTTTACGAGACAGTTCGCCGCTACTCACCGTTTGTGGTGATGGGGGCGATTGTGCTGGGACTGTGCGCCGGTTTCAATCCTGGCCTGGTTGGCACGGTTGAAGATGAAGCACTTTTTATTTTTATGTGCGTGGTCTGTTTGCCCGGCACGCTGCTGTCGATGTTAACAATTTATGGCTCGTTTATGGCTCCGGCGTTAACGGCACCGACCATCAGCATGGAAGTTGATCGGGGAACGTGGGACATTTTGCGCCTGACGCCACACTCAACGGCGAGCATTTTGCTGGCGAAGCTGTTTGGCGGGCTGGCGCGGCTGCCCATCTGGCGGGTGATGCTGGCGTTGAGCTGCTTCCAGGCGTTGATGCTGGTTTGCGTGCTGAGCGTGACGGCGGGGACAACGGCCGTTTCCACTTCGCTCAGTGCAGGGTTTTTTAGCCTCTTCATTGGGCTGGGGGCCTTGATACGGCCGTGGGTGGAGGTGCTGTTTGCGGCGTTCATCGGCATGTACATCTCCACCTGGGTGAAGTCGGCTCGGGTGGCCCTGGCAGGCAGCTACGTCATCGTGGTGCTGATGAAGATTTTTAGCAACAGTGCCATCTGGCTGGGCATCTGGAGTTTATTGGGCATGGCTGATGGCGGGGTGTTAACAGGCAGCATTTTAACACCCACCATTTTGTATGGAACGGCCGTACTCTTCCTGTGGTGGGGCATTGTGCGGCAAGCAGGAAAGTTAAGCAGTTGAGACAGACTTCAAAAGTCTTGCGCATCATCTCGCAATTTGCCACCAAGTTCCAAGACTTTTGAAGTCGACGATGTGTTACCCAATTACAATGAACCTTTGAGGCATTATGACCGAACTTGTACAAGAACCAGTCACTAAAAAGAAAAGTTTCATGCAGCGGCTGCGGGAAAATCCTGTCACCGTGAAGGAGTTGCGCAGCCGAATGCGCGGGCGGCGCGCCTTTGTCGTTCTAACCGTGCATCTGCTGGTGATGAGCGGCTTCATCACTCTGGTCTATTCCGCCTTTGCTTCGGCGGCTGGCGGCCCGTTTGGGCCGGATTCCCGCGAGGTGGGTAAGGTAATCTTCAGCTCGGTGCTGGGCTTGCAGGTGATGCTGGTCATTTTTGTGGGTCCATCGTTTACGGCCGGAGCCATCAGCGGCGAAAAGGAGCGGCAAACGTATGATTTGCTGCGCACGACGCTGCTGTCTGCCAAATCGTTTGTAGCGGGTAAGCTGGTCTCGGCACTTAGCTACGTACTGCTACTCATTTTGGTGGCCATTCCGCTGCAAAGCATCGCCTTTTTGATGGGCGGCGTCGCCGTCATTGAACTGGTTTTGTCCCAGGTAATTGTGCTGGTGGCCTCAGTGACTTTCGCTTTATGGGGCCTTTACGCCTCGGCCCGAATGCGCACGACGCTGGCGGCCAGTGTGGTGACCTTTGCCGGGGCACTGTTTATTACGGTAGGTATTCCGGTCATTGTGGGGCTGTTTAGCATGATTTTGAGTCCATTTTTTGCGGGAGCGGCCGTTTTTACCTGGCAAACAGAAGCGGCGTTACTGTACGTGCTTATGTTCCTGGCAGCAACCAATTTACCCGCCACGCTGATTGTAAGCGACATTGTGCTGGTAGAAGAGGGATCGCTTTGGTATTTCAGTACGTCGGTTGGCAGTTTTTCTAGCAGCAGCCACACGATTTGGCTCTTTTCGCCGTGGCCACTCTTTTTAATTTTGTACATTTTGCTGGCTGTGATTTTGTTTTACGCAACCGTGCGGCGCGTGCGCAAAATCGCGACACAATAGAAGATTGGCCACAGAGGGCACAGAGATTTTAGAGGTTTTTCTCTTTTTCCTCTGTGGCCTCTGTGGCAAAAATTATGAACAAAAGATTTGAGGAGTTAAAGCAGCAGTTGAGGCAGTGGAACGGCCGTCGCCGGATGCGTGATGGCTTGCTTTGGCTGCCGCGTGGACTGCTGCTGGGGTTACTGCTGGGCGTCGTCGTGGCCACCTTTGCCCGCTTTCGACCGTTACTCACCAATCAGGAAGTTGGATTAGTTGCTAGTGGCTTGGGGTTAGTTGGGCTAGTCGTGGCGGTGATTGTGCTGCTGGTGCGCCGTTTTGATTTGTTGCAGCAGGCACGATTTGCCGACCGGCAATTTTTGTTGCAGGAGCGGGCAAGTACGGCCGTTGAAATCCACACTGCGCAGCTAACAACATCTCCCACTCTTGCTGAACTGCAACTGAATGATACGCTAACGGCCGTTCAGCGCGTAGACACCAAAGCCAGGCTGCCTTTCACAATCAACCGACAGGATTGGCTGATTATTTTGCTGGCGATTGTGCTGTTGGCAACGGCCGTGCTGCTGCCCAATACCCAAGAATCCGCCCTCCTCAAAAGCCGCGCCATCCAGGAAAGCATTGAGGAGCAGGTAGAAGCACTGGAAGCACTCGAAGAAGAAATTATCCAAAATCCTGAATTGACAGATGCCCAGGAAGAAGAGCTGCTGGAACCAATCCAGAATGCATTGGAAGGGCTAGAGCAAGGCAGTTTGAGCCAGGAAGAAGCGGTGGCCACACTGTCTGAGGCGGAAGCAGAGCTGCGCGAACTGGCAGCCAACAACGATCAATCCAATTTGCAACAATCTCTGCAAGACGCAGGCCAGCCGCTGGCCGAAAACCAAAACAGCCAGTCGCTGGGGCAAAATCTGCAAAATGGCAATCTGGCACAGGCGGGCGCGGCAGCGGCGCAGCTAGCAGATTCTCTGCCTACCCTTTCTGATGAAGAGTTGGCTGAACTGGCGCAAGATTTGGCGGAAACGGCCGCTTCCCTCCAAGATGTTGATTCAGAATTAGCTAACGAACTTGCTGCCGCGGCCGAAGCGTTGCAAAACGGCGACGTGGCTGCTGCCCAACAAGCGCTCCAGCAAGCCGCAGGCACCCTCCAGCAGCGCGCCCACAGCAATGCCTCTGCTAATCAGGCCAACGCTGCCGCCAACCAGCTAGGCGAAGGGCGGCAAGAAGTGGCGCAAACTGGTCAAGGCGCTCAATCCGGCCAGGGCGAACAGGCCGAAGGCAGTGGTCAAGGGCAAAGCGAGGGACAGGGTCAGGGACAAGGTGAAGGCTCTGGACAAGGCAGCGGGCAAGGGCAGGGTCAAGGCAATGGCTCTGGAGATGGCAGCGGCCAAGGGCAAGGATCAGGCCAAGGCAGTGGCGGCGATCAAGGTGTGGGCCAGGGTGGCCCCGGCCCAGGCGGTGGACATGCAGAAAACGTCTATGCGCCCGATCTGGTTGATTTGAGCGGCTTTGAAGGTGAAGACGTAGAGTTACCAGCCGAATGTATTGCCAACCCAGCAGAGTGCGGCGGCCTGCTCAGCGAAAACCCCACCGAGTTTGGCGACGAGCAAAGCATTGTCCCCTACGAGCAGGTCTTTGGCGACTACCGCAACGCCGCCAACGAAGCCCTCGCCGACGACTACATTCCGCTCGGCCTCAAAGGGTACATTCGGGATTACTTCTCGTCGCTGGAACCGTAACCCTCACTTTTTTGTGCGCCACGCCAAGGAAAACAACCCTGGCCAAGCAAATCAACCACCACCCGTCATTTCGACCAAAGGGAGAAATCTTTTATGCTCTCACAAGCCAGCTGGTTACTGCAAGCAGGAGGATTTCTCGCTACCGCTCGAAAAGACAAATGGGAGTAGCCGCGCATTCTTTACGCGATTAAATCATGACAAGGAAAAAACCGTCGCCCACAACGCGCTTTTTTTTTGCTGGCATTTTCTTAGTCGGCATTATTTCATGTCTTATATTCCTAACCATCTATTTCTTAACCTTGCTTTATTCTGATTTTTCCGGAAATGCGACGCTTTTAACCTGGAATCGCATCGCTTACCTTAGTTTGCCAGGCGTTGTTGCCGTTTCACTAGCCTACTTTTCACGAAGGCAAATAAAGCACTTGCTTTTAATTCATTTACTTTTTGTTGGTTTGCTGCTCTCGGTTGCTTGGGGAATTCACACGGTACAATTTAATGAGCAAAAACAAATTTTACAGAATTATTCAGAGTTCATTGATCTGATAAGAAGAGGCGAAACGGAAGAGGCATATTCATTCATGCACCCTGACTACCAACTTTCACACGAAACGCTTGATGTCTCCCACCATACTTGGTTTATGCAGGCAATGAACACGGAAAACATTTCATCTCCATATTCTGTGCATATCAAAAGCAATAATAGTGCCATCATCGTACCCGACCCAAAAACTAATCAATGGTATCATCCAGCGGCAGGCTTTTTTCTCAGACTAGAGAAATTTGATGGCGAATGGTTTTTCACAGGAGTTGGCGGACTGTATTTAGTAGATTAAATAGTATTTTCACCTCGCGCAGAGCGTGGAAGCGAGATCGACAGAGGGTTTTTATGATTGATGAAGCAGTGTTATCTGAACTTTCGGTGGCGGAATTCCGAGAAACGGCCGCTTCCATTGAAAACGAAGTAGGTAAAGTAATCGTCGGGCAGGCGGACGTGGTGCGGACGGTGCTGGTGGGCATTTTCAGCGGCGGGCATGTACTGCTGGAGGGCGTGCCGGGGCTGGGCAAAACGATGCTTATCCGCACGCTGGGGCAGGTGCTTAAGCTGGAGTTTAGCCGCATCCAGTTCACTCCCGACCTGATGCCTGCCGACATCACCGGCACAGAAATCATGGAAGAGGCAGACGGCCGTCGCGAATTTCGCTTTCAACAGGGGCCCGTCTTTGCCAACCTAATTTTGGCCGACGAGATCAATCGCGCCACGCCCAAAACCCAATCTGCCATGCTGGAAGCGATGCAGGAAAAAACAGTGACGGTGGCCAATCACACCTACACCCTGCCGGAACCTTTCTTCGTCTTGGCTACGCAAAATCCCATCGAGCAAGAAGGTACTTACCCCCTGCCAGAAGCGCAGCTAGACCGTTTCCTCTTCAAAATCAACGTCGGCTTTCCCTCGGCTGATGAGCTAACGGAGATTTTGGCGCGCACCACGGGCAAGAGCAATCCCAGCCCAGATGTGGCCGCCGATGGCGAGCGGCTAATCTCCATGCAAGCGTTGGCGCGGCAGGTACCCATCCCCAGCCATGTAAGCCAATATATCAGCCAACTGGTCGTGGCGACCCATCCGGGCAGCAGCCCCGCGCCGCTGGTGGATCAATATGTGCGCTACGGCTCCAGCCCTCGCGGGGCGCAGGCGCTGGTGTTGGGGGCAAAGATTACGGCGTTGTTAGACGGCCGTCTCAACGTCAGTTTCGATGATGTGGCTACCGTCGCCCCGGCTGCCCTCCGCCACCGCCTGCTGCTCAACTTTGAAGGCCAGGCAGAAGGCATCCGCACCGATGACGTCATTGCCGATTTGCTACAGGCGGTGCCAAAAGAGTAATTTTTGAGATTGGAGATTAGCAACCTGCGGTTGCGAGATTGGAAATGAAGCAAATCGTCCAATCTCCAATCTCCAATCTCCAATCTCCCCCATGACCATTTTTGACGAAGCCACCCTCCGCAAACTGGAACAGCTCACCCTCGTCGCCGAGCGGGTGCGCGTAGGTGTGATGAAGGGCGACCGACGCAGCAGCAAGCGCGGCACCTCCATCGAGTTTGCCGATTACCGCAACTACACCAAGGGTGATGACCTGCGGCGGCTAGATTGGAATGTGTATGCCCGGCTGGAACGGCCGTTCATCAAGCTGCTCGAAGAAGAGGAAGATTTAGCCGTCCATCTGCTTGTTGATGCCAGCGCCAGCATGAATTGGCCCGATGTTGACGACGATGAGAACAAGCTGCGCTACGCCCTGAAGCTGGCCGGGGCGTTGGGTCACATTGGACTAACAGCGGGGGATTTAACGGCCGTTACCCTCCTCAGCAGCAGCGGCAACCAGACCTGGGGACCATTTCGCGGGCAGCAAAACAGCCTGCGCCTGCTGCAATTTTTGGAAACTGGCAGCGGCGACGGCATCACCGATTTGAATCAGTCGCTGAAAAATTACGCCCTGCGCGGACGGCGACCTGGCCTGCTCTTTGTTCTCAGCGATTTACTTTCCCCCAACGGCTACCAGGATGGCCTCCATGCCTTGCAATCCCGTGGCTACGAAGTTGGGCTCATTCATCTGCTCAGCCCCGACGAGGTTGAACCACCCGTCACGGGCGATTTGAAGTTGGTGGACATCGAAACGGGCGCGGATGCTGAGATTACACTCGACCCAACGACGCTAGATTTGTACCGCGAGCGGCTGCAAGCGTGGCAAACCGAGATCGCCACCACCTGTGCCAAGCGGCACATCCACTACATCCCCCTCACCACCGATTTACCCTGGGAAAAGCTCGTCATGCAAACCCTCCGCGTGAAGGGTGTGGTTCGATAAGGTGTCTTTCTTAACCCCCCTCTTCCTGCTTTTGGGCCTACTGGCTGGGCCAATTATCATTTTGTACATGCTGCGGCTGCGACGGCGCGAGGTCATGGTGAGCAGCACGCTGCTGTGGCAAAAGCTGCTGCGCGACCGCGAGGCCAACGCCCCGTGGCAAAAGCTCCGCCGCAATTTACTGCTCATCCTGCAACTAATTATTTTGGCCGCGCTGGTCTTTGGGTTGGCACGGCCGTTTCTGCCCACACCCTCCATCATCAGCGGCAGCGTCGTCGTGCTGCTCGATGCGTCCGCCTCCATGCAGGCCACCGACGTAGAGCCAACTCGCTTTGCCGCCGCCAAGGCGGAAGTGGCGCGGCTGATCAGCGATTTGGGCGGGGACAGCCAGATGACGCTGATCAAAGTGGGTCAGACGCCCACCGTGTTGGCCGCCGCCACCAACGACCGCACACAGCTCCAGCGCGTGCTTGATGACGTGCAGCCGGATCCGGCTGATGCGGCCTGGAATGCGGCTTTTGCGTTGGCTACGGGGGCGGCGCAGGGTTTTAGGGACGGCCGTATCGTCATCATTTCTGACGGGGGCTTGCCAAATAATTTACCGCCGCTGCCTGTAGAATCCATCTACCTGCCCATTGGCGAGAGCGGCGAGAATCTGGCCATCACGGCACTGGCCACCCGCGAATTAGAGGGCAGCATCCAGCTTTTTGCCAGCGTGCAAAATGAGGGGCTGATTGATCGTGAGACGCTGCTCAGCATCGATTTGGACGGCACACTGTTTGATGCCCGCCGCCTGACGGTGCCTGCGGGCAACGCCGTCAACGCTACCTGGGATTTGCCGCCCGGCACGGCCACCATCCGCGCCCACCTAAGCGACAACGCCGGTGATTTTTTGCCGCTGGACGATGTGGCTTGGGCCGTACACGAGGGCGGCGTGAGCAATCGCACGCTGCTGGTGACGGAGGGCAATCTCTTTTTGGAGCAGGTGTTCACCGTCCTGCCCGGCATTGAGGCATTTAAGGTGCCGCCCGGCAGCGATTTGCTCGACCCGGAAACGTTTGATTATGATCTGGTCATCTTCGATGGCGTAGCTTTGCCTGACCCACCCCCCGCCGCTGACATGCTGATCATCAATCCGCAAGCGGGTGGTGAAAGTGGCTTGTTTAGCGTGACCGGCACGTTCTCAAACACAATTACAACACGGCTGGAGGAATCGCCGCTGCTGCAATTTGTGGATTGGAGCGAGGTGGATGTGCGGCAGGCGCAGCAGGTGTCTGCCCCGTGGGCGCAAACGCTGGTGGCGGCCGAGGGCGGGCCGCTGCTGCAAATTGGCGAGCGCAGTGGCTACCGCATTGCCCTGCTCACGTTTGACCTGCGCGACTCGGACCTGCCGCTGCAAATTGCATTTCCCATCTTAATGGCTAATATTACAGGCTGGCTCAGCCCCGGACGCGCCTTTGATGCGCCGACGGGACTCCAGCCGGGTGATCCGGTGGCGGTGGTGCCGGGGGCAAGCAGTACGGCCGTTCTCGTACAAAAACCAGACGGCAGCCGCTGGACAGCCGAAGTGGGCGAGGAAGATTTGTTCTTTACAGAGACGGACGCGCCCGGCCTGTACACCGTCCTGCTGCGCGACGCGGCGGCGGATCGGCCAGCGGGCAGCTTTGCCGTCAACCTGTTTAGCCCAGCAGAATCGGCGATTCGCCCGGTGGAAAGTTTGCAAATTGGGCAAACGCAGGTTGAAACCGAAGATGAAGGCGACGTGGGTCAGCGCGAACTGTGGCCCTGGCTGCTGGCCATCGCCGTCGCCGTGCTGATTGTGGAATGGTGGGTACACCATCGCGGCACCCGTTGGCCCAAACTGCCTGAATTTTCGGCTCTGAATCGTCTGCGGGAGCGATGAATCATTCATCAAAGATTTCGAAGATTTTCAGGATTTCTCGTTAGCATGAGCGTCATACCCGCCTACGCGGGTATCCAGTTTCATCAGTTTTTGCGGGAATGACAGTTCAAATTGTTTTCACTTAAGAGGATGTGAATTTATGGAATATACTGGATACCAAGTCCACGTTAAAAAGCGAATTCCATTTCTTCAAGCACTGCTTGATTTTTACTGCGGAAATGCTCTGATTTCGTTTGAAGGCAATTTATCCGCTGCTGATTTTAGAGAAATTCCTGTCATATCTAGCGAACCAACGGAACTCCTTAGGCGCGGAACCAAATGGCCTTTGTATGATTTTGTCATTCTTCCGCTGGAAGAAGCCACTTTAGATTTGCTAAAGAAAAATGTGTTAAACCAAATAGGTGTTCAGAAAAAAGTAGATCATATTCTCATCGCAAAAAATGAAGAAAAAGTTACAGTTATTCATGATCGTTTTCATCCCGATTCTGTTTGGGTAAGACGTGACTTTCCATCAACAACCCTTCAAGAACTTCAAGAAAAAAAGGTTATCAGCTCCTACAAACCTGTTACTTGGGGAAAGTAAATCATCACAATTTTTATTTTATGCGTGAACAAGCCAGCCTAGAAACAGAACAGACAGCGACAGCTAGAGCCCGATGGTGGTGGGTTTTGGCTGGTTTGGCGCTGGTGCTGCTGGTTTGGCTGGTGGTCATGTTTAGTGGCTCGCGTCCGTTGAAGATTTGGGGGGATACGGCCGTTTCCCCTAACAGCACCCTCAATCCCCAAGCCACCCTCGTCGATTTTGACGCCCTGAACGACAATCCCTCAGATTATGTTAACCAACGCATTCGCGTCAGCGGCAACTATTTGCAGCTAGAGCCAGTAGACTGTGCCCAGTTTAGCGGCCCACGCATTCAGTGGGGGTTGGTCGCCGCCAGCTTGCAGCTTAACGCCCGCGGCTTTGAAGCGATTGTGCTGCCCATCGTGCCGCCCAACACGCAAATGACGCTGCAAGGCATCTGGCGCCGCTACCCAGGCCCAGCGGGCTGCGGCAAAGAGCCAGACCGGGGCTTGTGGTATTTGGAAGTGGAGCAAATCGTAGCCCCAAACCCGCTAGTGGCAGGTACAGCCACACCCGTTGGTGTATTATCCGTCACACCACCAGCCTTTCCTACGGTTACACCAACCGTCATTGATGGCAGCCAACCGCCAGCACTCGGTACGCCCATCCCCAACGTGACGATTGTGAGCACAGTGATTGTGAATACCCCGATTGGTGGCATACCAACTGTTATCGGAACGGTCGTTGCCGGCACACCAACCTTCACCCCCACCATCCTAGCCACAGCTACGAACACACCCACACCTGGCCTCGGCACGCCAACGGCCGTTCCCGGCACAGCCAGCCCTACACCAACGCCAACCGCCAGCAGCACACCGGGTAGCGGGCCAACAGACCCCACGCCCACAAGCGCATCGTTTGTCACCGCCACGCCCGGCAACGGCTATCCGGCCCCCACATCCCCCGCCCCGACCAACACACCGTCCTCTTACCCATAACTGGGTAATTTGTGGACAATTACTCGGTTACCAAATTACTTAAATTCCAATTCCGGAGCAATTATGAACTTACCATTCGCGCCATCCGTCACCCCGCCAACAGAAGAAGTGACCGCTGCCCTCTGGTTTATCTTTCGCGGCAGCGATTTGCTGGTGATGGAGAATGGCGAAACGGCCGACTTGCCAACCAACCACTACAGCCTCACCCTGCTGCGGCAGCATTATTTGGGCAAAATTGAGGGGGAAACGGCCGTTACCCATTGCTACGCCGCCGAGATTGCCGAAGAAACCGAACCGCCCACCGGTATGCAGTTTGCCGGGCTACGCCAACTGTTCAACCGCCTGCCAATGAATCATTTGTGGCTGGCTGGCCGCGCCGTGCAAATTATTGATTGGGACCGTACCCATCAATTTTGCAGCCGCTGTGCCACCCCCAACAAAATTCTGGATTACGAACGGGCTAAAAAATGCCCCAACTGTGGCCTCACGACATATCCGCGCATCTCCCCAGCCATCATTGTGCGGATTGATCGGGTAATTGATGGGGTGCCTCATTTGCTGCTGGCCAGAAACGGCCGTTGGCGACCCAACTGGTATAGCGTATTAGCAGGTTTCGTAGAGCCGGGGGAAACGTTAGAGGAATGTGTCCATCGGGAAGTGTTTGAAGAGGTAGGGATTCGCCTGAAAAACGTGCGCTATTTTGGCAGCCAGCCCTGGCCCTTCCCCAATTCGCTTATGGTGGGTTTTACGGCCGAATACGCCAGCGGCAACATCGTGTTAGAGGAAGAAGAGATTGAAGATGCCAACTGGTTTACCGTTGACACTTTGCCTAACTTGCCGAGCAGCATGAGCATTGCCCGGCGGCTAGTGGATGCTTTTGTGAATCAGCACACAGACAAAGATTTGTAGAATCCAAACGCTCCATCTCATCCTTCACAATTAGCTTCAATCTTCAAACAATCGCACTTCGATAGGTTCTTTTGCCTCAGCAGACCATTGCAAAAGGTCTGGGGGGCAATCAGGAAATCCCTGTCGTTCTGGGACAAGTCGCAAAAATGTTAGCTGGACATCTTCGCGCAGCAACCGTTGTTCGTCCTCAAATACCGGAATCCATGAGCCTGTATTCACATACCATTGCTTAACGCCAGAGTCCACAGATGATGGCAAAGGAACGCTCATAGCAGCATGGTCATGGCCAAAAATAAAGTATGGGATCTGGCTTACGCCTTCAACTTTGTTCAAAGCTGACGCCACTTCTGCCGCCACGTCGCGTAAATAAGGTGAGACCAATAGCTGATCCAACAGTCGAATGAAAAAGGATGAAATAAAGCCTAACAAGCCAGCCAGAACAATGACCCCAACCGTTGCCGGATAGTTTCCATCCACAAAAAAGCGAATCGCTATCAGCAAAGCTAGCAAGGCAGCTACCTTAAAAAGCAAGCTAGATAGTGTACCAGCGGTAGACCACCGGGAAGCCCGCTTCAGCTTTAGCTGCATTTTGGCTTGTATGGCAAGCCGTTCCTGTTCAAATTGTCCGATTGATGTCGATAAATCTGCTTCTGGCAGAAAAACCTCCTGCGGATTCTGCCTCCTCCGCCAATCGTTAAATTGCTTTCGCTTCATTTTGGTTACGGCAACCAGGTAGCGGGGCAAAATATCGACGACAACGCGAGCGGCCGCAGACGGCGCATTGCGAATGACCCAATTAATGTATTTAATAATGGGCTTCATATTGTCGGCAAAGGGATGAATTTCCTCTACCTGGTTGAAAAAGTAGCGTACAAAAAAGGAGCCTGAGGGGAGTTCAATGAGCTCTGGGGCATTGGGCAGGCGAGGATCGCAAAAGTTGGTGAAAGCATTGATGGGATCGTATTGACAGCCATGCTCTACATAAAACAGACCCGGCTCGTATAAATAATCCGGGGGAAAGAAGACGCTCTGGTGCAAATCGACCATGTTGAGCTTGTCTGGCATATCTTCTAGCAACAGCAGCAGGGCATGAGGATCGTCGGGAACGGCCGTTTCCCGCCAAGATTTATATGCTTGCTGCAACAGCAACCGTAGGCGCACCTGCACCTCAGGCCAATAAAGTTCTACATCATGATTCCCCTTTAACAGGTGCAGTTCATTGCCCGGTTGAGCTACAAACCAGGCCAATGCCTGAAAAAAGCATGGATGGCCTTCAGCAATTTTTTCCAGCTTCCAGGCAGTTTCTAGCTCAGAGGTACCCAAGCCATATTTTTGTTCATTCGCCGTTAACCGGGCGTTGGGTTCGCCCTTTGCCCGGCCTAGCTCTGCTCCCTCCGGCAAGGCGACAACCTGCAAAAAGTCGAAGATGTCGCCGTTGATGATGAGCTTCCAGGGAATGTTATAATACTCTACGGCCGTTTCCCGCCGACTGAGCTTCACATGATGGACAACAAACTGGGCAAAAGGGACGTCCTGAAAAAAATCTTCATTTCGGTGGATCAGTCCATTAGCCGGATTACGACCTTCGCTTAGATGAAAATCACTCAGAAACAAGTAATTAAACTGTTGCGCCATCTACGAATCTCCAAAATGTGGTGGGTCATGAATTGTAAGGAAGTATGAATGGTTTCGTCAGTACACTGAGGCAGCCGTTGTGCAGATGCTCTATGCTCTAATAATGGTGATCGTGGGAAAACGCTCGCATCTGCCAAAAGTAGGAAAAGTATAGCACAACCGTACCTTGGCTGTGAAAACAGCCTTCGTTACAATGACATCGAAACATCACATCTTCACTAAAACGAACGTAAAAATCCAAAACTTCCTGCAATGGAATTATGTAAAAACCAAAAAGAATTGTAAATTAGAAAAGTCTTGAAATTGGTTTTTACTTGAGCAAACCACAGAGAAATCGCTTTTCATTTTTTACATTACTTTCTGTGGTTTGCATAAAAAGGGGTCTATTTGTGAAAAACATTATCGTGACAGGCGGTGCTGGCTTTATCGGTGCCAACTTTGTTCTCCACATGCTCAACAAATATGATGATTACAACATCATCGTCTACGACAAACTGACGTATGCCGGTAATCTGGACAATTTGCTCGATGTGAAAGACGATCCGCGCTATGCCTTTGTCCAAGGCGACATTTGCGATGCCGAGATGGTGGAAGCCACCATTCAAAAATATGACGCAGACACCATCGTTAACTTTGCGGCCGAAACGCACGTTGATCGCTCCATTATGAATCCAGATGCGTTTATTCAAACTGGCGTGTACGGTACGTACGTGCTGCTGGAAGCTGCCAAGAAGCACGGGATGCGCTACCATCAAATTTCCACCGATGAAGTGTACGGCCACATCCCGGAAGGGTACTCCAGCGTAGAAACTGACAAGCTCGACCCACGCAGCCCGTATGCTGCCAGCAAGGCCAGTGGCGATCTGTTGGTAAATGCGTACTTCATCACCTATGGTTTGCCGGTGACCATTACGCGCGGGTCTAACAACATCGGGCCGTTCCAATACCCGGAAAAGGTCGTGCCGCTGTTTGCCACCAACGCGATTGATGAAGAACCGCTGCCGCTGTATGGCGACGGCCGTCAGATGCGTGAATATCAGTACGTGATTGACCATTGCGAAGCGATTGACTTGGTGCTGCACAAAGGCGTGCTGGGCGAGGCGTACAACATCGGTACAGGCGAAGAGATGGAAAATGTGGAGATGGTGGAAATCTTGCTAAAGACGCTCAATCGGCCACACGATTTGATCAAGCATGTAAAAGATCGTGAAGGCCACGACCGCCGCTACAGCCTGAACATTGACAAAATCAAGGCCCTCGGCTGGGTACCCAGACATACATCCGCTGAGGCTGTGGAGAAAACGGCCGTCTGGTACCGCGAAAATGAGTGGTGGTGGCGCAAAATCAAATCCGGTGCGTTCAAAGAGTATTACGAAAAGCAGTATGGCCACCGCTGGCAAACCGAAAAGTAACTTTTTCTTAGGACTGGCAGTCCTCAACAGAGAAGTTAGAAAAATGAAGAAGCAGGACTACCAGTCCTGACGGAAAAAGACCTGCGACGAATGTCGTGGGTCTTTTTGTTTGGATTATACGTTTCTAAGTAGTGCCACCAGACAATAGCGGTCCTGTGATATAATGATGCGCGATTTATTTTGCCCATTAACCCTTCGCCGGATGCCTTCACGCTACTTTGCGAAGGGTTTTATTATGGAACTGTCTATGCGTAAATTCATTATTTTTTGTATAGGTGTGACCCTGCTGCTTTTGGCAGCTTGCCAGGGGAATGAGCTAGGAGACACGGCCGTTACCAGCCAAGAAACCCCCACACCACCCATTGTGAACACGGCCGTTCCCCCCACCAACACGCCACCACCCCCACCCGTCATCGAAGAAGAAGCCGTAGCGGCTGACCCCACTCAAGAGCCGGCTACAAACGTGCCCCCCACCGAGGCACCACCAACCGCCACCCCAACCGTGACGCCCATTCCCGAAAACCTGGTCAGCAGCATTAGCCTGGAACCTGTAGTGAGTGGCTTGAACCAGCCACTCTACGTGACCCACGCCTTTGATGACCGCCTTTTCATTGTGGAGCAAGATGGCCTCATTAAGATTTTTCAGGATGGTGCGCTGCTACCTACGCCATTTATCGACTTGACCGGGTCGGTTGGCTACAACAGCAATGAGCAAGGTTTGCTAGGTCTGGCCTTCCACCCCAGTTACCAGGAAAATGGCTACTTTTTTGTAAACTACACGGATGAGAACGGCCGTACCAACATCGCCCGGTACCGCGTCACAGAAGACCTTAACGTAGCTGACCCCGCCAGCGGGCAAATCCTGCTCACCATTCCCCAGCCATTCGCCAACCACAATGGCGGCATGGTTGCTTTTGGGCCAGACGGCTACCTGTACGTGGGCATGGGCGATGGCGGCAGCCAGGGCGACCCGCAAAATCATGGACAAAATCCAGGCACATTGCTGGGCAGCATCCTGCGGCTGGACGTAGACAGTGCCGACGGCAGTTACACCATCCCCGCCGACAATCCATTCATCAACGATCCCAACGCTCGCCCAGAAGTGTGGGCTTATGGCTTCCGCAACCCGTGGCGTTTTAGCTTCGACCGCGCTACGGACGATTTGTTTATAGCCGATGTGGGGCAAAACAATTGGGAAGAGGTGAGCTGGCTGACTAATGGCACCCCTGCTGGCCAAAATTTCGGCTGGAACCCGATGGAAGGGAATCATTGTTACCAATCAAGCTGTGACCCAGCAGCATTTGTGCCGGCCATTTTTGAGTATGACCACACGCAGGGCTGCTCGATTAGCGGGGGGTATGTTTACCGAGGCGAACAGTTTCTGAGCCTGTACGGCAACTACTTTGTTTCCGACTTTTGCAGCGGCATCATCTGGGGTATCTTCCAAAACGCAGACGGCCGTTGGCAATCCACCGTCGTGTACGAAAGCAACCTAAATATCAACAGTTTCGGCGAAGATGCCAATGGGGAGCTGTATGTGGTGGCGCGCACCGGACAAATTTTGCAAATACGGCCGTAAAATCAGCCACCCTGTCTGCAAGCAGCAAGTTTGCACGTCAGCACTGGTCACTTGCAAACCTGCAAATTTAAAAACCCATCATCGCAAGGAGTACCATCATCATGACCCAAGTTTCAAAAGCGCGTCAGATCACCCTGTTTGCCTTGTTTGTTCTACTGTTAACTATACTGCATTCCAGCAGCTTTCTGGTTGAGGCGGGTAGCTTCCCACCTAGCCCAGACAACTACTGGAATGCGGGCACTTTGCCGCTGCCCAGCAACAGCCAGGGCAACCTGGAACATTGCACGCTGGAAAGCAACAATCTCAAAACACCCTACAACGAAGTAGGCTTTAACGTCTATACCCCTCCTGGTTACGCCAGCGGCAATCAAACTTATCCGGTGATTTACTTGCTGCACGGCGTAAGCGGCAACGAATACAACTATTTTAATGGCTTTAACTACAATACCTTTTTTAGCGGCAGCAGCGGCAGCTTGCCCGGCCTTATCGACAGCGGGCTGGCGGAGGAGGCGATTTTGGTCTTTGTCAATGGTGGCAAGGGTAGCTTCTACGACGATTGGGACGACAGCACGGGCAACGGCCCTAGCTCCAGCTTCCCCATTCTGTCAGAGACGGTCATCATGCAGGATGTCATTCCATTTATCGACGCTAATTTCCGCACCATTGCCAACAGAAACGGCCGTGCCATTGAGGGTTTTTCCATGGGCAGCCGGGGTGCCATCAAGCTAGCATTTAGCTACCCGGATCAATTCTGCTCTACCATCGCCTACGCTGGCGCAGCCTTTGAAGCCATACCCAACTCCGCTGGCTCCGACCACCCCCGATTGGGCGATTTACCAACGGAATATAAAGTTTCCACCATCACCGCCAACAATGCAGCCGCTATTCAGACCAATGGCGTGCAAATTCGCCTAGTGGATGGCGCAGGAGACGGGGCAGCAGGCCAGGGTGGAGGCATTGATGATCTGACTGTTCAGTTAAACGATCTGGGCATTGCCCATGAGTATGAACCAAATTTGGCCGGCGTGACCAGCCATGAATGGTCACAATATCACCAAGTAACTGGTGCGTATGGGCTTAATTTTCATTTTGCCTGCTTTAATGCTGCCAGCAGCGTACTGCCTGCGCCAATCATTTTGGGCAGCGGCGATTTGTTTACCTATCTTCCCCTCGTCTTAAACCCCGACACAGCTCCCCCACCAGTGGCAGGAACCTGCAATTAGCCTGGTAACCATCAACTATGAAAATGAGCAGCGTAATATGAGTTGAATTTGCATCTTATATTTTGAAGGAGTATTGGCATGAAGAAGCAATTGTATTGGATTTTGACAGCAGGCGTTTTATTGGTAATAGGGTTGGCGAGCCGAACGGCCGTTTCCGCTCAACCTGCCAACGAACCAGAAGCACCAGAAGGTGTGGGAATTACGGCCGTTGCCATCGAGAGCGGCTTCACCCAACCGGTAGACATTGCCAGCGCCGGGGATGATCGGCTTTTCATTGTAGAACAGCCCGGCGTCATTCGTATCATCGACGCCGATGGCAACACGTTGCCCGATCCATTTCTGGACATTAACGGCATTGTAGACAGTGAGACACATAACGAACGTGGCTTGCTGGGGTTAGCCTTTCATCCCGATTACCCCAATACGCCTTATTTCTATGTGAATTATACAGCCGTGTCTGGCTCCGGCGACACCCTTATCGTCCGCTACACAGTTAGTAACGATCCCAACGTGGCCGAACCCAACAGTGCCGTCGAAATCCTGCGCATCGACCAGCCCGCAGGCAACCACAACGCGGGCGACCTCGCTTTTGGGCCAGATGGCTATCTCTACATCCCCACAGGCGACGGCGGCAGCGGTGGCGATCCGTGGGGAGACGATGGCAATGGCCAAAATAGGCAATCTTTGCTAGGCAAAATTTTGCGTATTGACGTGGATGGCGGCTCGCCCTATGCCATTCCAGCCGACAATCCTTTCATAGGCGATGCCTCTACATTAGATGAAATCTGGGCTTTAGGCGTACGTAATCCCTGGCGCATCAGCTTCGACCGGGACACAGGTGATTTGTACGTCGCTGATGTGGGACAAGGAGAGTGGGAAGAGGTGAACTTCCAATCTGCCAGCAGCACCGGCGGCGAAAATTACGGCTGGCGTTGTTATGAAGGCAACGCCACTTTCAACACAGCCAATTGTGACGACATTTCAACCTACCAATTCCCTTTTGACGATTATCCGCACGATGCGTTTCCATTTGAACACGAAATTGACGAAGGCAATTCCATTACGGGTGGGTTTGTTTATCGGGGAAACGACTTCCCTGCCCTGGCAGGTATCTACATTTATGCCGACTTTATTAGCGGAAATTTCTGGCTAGCCCAAAATAGCGGTAGCTGGAACATAACCCCTCTTGACGCGAACAACATTGGCGTGAGCAACCCCAGCACCTTTGGCGAAGGGTGTGACGGCGAGCTGTACGTAGCCAGCCACAGCGGCACCATCTACCAAATTCAAGCCAGCGGCGGTGCCAGACCAGCCGGGGCAGCCCTGGATCAATTTGTCTATCTACCGCTAGTCATGGGCGGGAATGGTTCTGGCCTGACCTGTTCAGGATAAACTCAAAGTTGCACTGTCTTATTGAATAAAATAGAAACCGCGACTACGTTTTATTTAAGGATAATTGCCAGATGCTGCAAGTTTGGCACGAACAGCAATACGTCCAGGGCGATTCAACTGTAAAATCAAAATTGTAACCCGCCCAATACGACTTTTGGGAACAATTTGACCAGAATCAACGGAAAAATGTGCCTTCCACTGATGTCGTCGCGGGTTGAAGAGTTGTGTGAGTTCGCCTGTCTCTGTGTCAAATGCGGCAACTTCACTGCCTTTGTAACGATTGCATTGAAAACATGACCAAGCCAGATTATCCAGCTCATCTTCGCCACCATGTTTTTTAGGGATGATGTGGTCCGGCTCATGTCTCTTGATACTGGCGGCTTCAGAAAGCAAACAGTATTCACAACGTTGCCCAGCACGTTCAGAAAGTGTTTCTCTTATAGCTCCAGATATTGTCACGAGGATTTGGATGAGGAAAGTTTTGTAAGTGCATTGGCCTTAACCAACTGCAGCTGCTCTTCAAGCAAACTTAACCGTTCTAGCTCCACTTCTTCTGCTTTACTCAGCTGGTCATTCCGGCCTTTTTCCAATAGTTCGCTAATTCGCTTTTCTACGTCGTCAGAAAAACGAAAAGTAGCTAACTGGCTTGGGGAAGGTTCTTGGGTAAGAAAGGTGATAGCTTCAACATAAGCCTTGGTAGAAAGCGGCGCGAAACGGCTAACCCCTAACTCCAAAACCAACGGTAGTTGATCTCCTATGCCTTTGAGCGTTTGGGCAAGATGTTCAGGCACTTCAAGAGTAATTGTTGTCATAGGTTAGTTCTCCAAATTTTTTGCGCTAGCCAATTATAGCATAGGTTGTGATTGATTTGAGGAGTCCGGATTGTTGGCTTACGGCCGTTCCACCAACGGCAAAAACATCTTCTCAGTTAGCTCAAAGGGATGGAACATCGGTCCGGCAAAGCAAGGGTAGGTTTCCGGGTCTGGTTCGCCGTTGACCGTCCAGCAGAACAGACCATCCCCGTCTTCGGCGGCAGGAACGCGGTCAGTAGTAAGTTGGGGTACATACCAGAAAACAATGTTGTCGCCAATAGGCTCATCATTCACGAAGATATCTGGCCCCTGCAAATGATCATCGTTGCAGCAGTAGCTTGGCCCCGGTGGGCTAAAGATGGGCAGATCGGTGTCGCCCTCTTCCGGCTTGTGTTGCGTTATGTAAATAAACGGCGTGTCGTCCATGCCACCGTCACCAAATTGCCCCAACCCTGGCTCGATGGTGTAGCCATGCCCACTGCCATCAACCAGCAGCCACGCTTCATTGTTGGCGGTAAGTTGATGTGGCCCAAATCCCGGTGAATCATACGGGGTGCGATACGTTTCAGTATCCTGAAAAGCCCATTGGGTGCCTTCCCAAATGGCAAAACCGTCGTTGGCATCCCCGTTCACGGCAACATCAATGCGGATGACTGGCCGGTAAACGGGCTGTTCCCACTCCACATCATCCCCACAGCCACGGCCGTACGCCCCAACCACCACGCGGAAACGGCCGTCTGCAAAGAATTGATACCGCTGCCCATACCGATAATTACACGCCGCCCCCCACTGCGACATACGAAAATCTTGCACGACTTCAAAACCAATAACCGTGCTGCCGTCCAGCAAATCCAGAACTTCTGTCTCGCCAAAAGGAGGGATGGGGAAGCCGCCACCGCTACCGCCGCAGCCAGTCACATCAAAAAAGCCGGGAAACGTGTATTCGCCATTGTAATCCACGTGCCACTCTGGCAAGGACGCGCTGGTAAGCACGGTACGCCCCTGGAAAGTCACGTCGTAAACGCGCAGGCCGTCGGTGCCAGTCGTTTCGTAGCTGAGTTCCCAGCCATCCCGGCTGGCTGTGCCGGACTGCGGGCAAAAGTCGCCGTCTGGTTTGTAGGGAATGAAGCTGCCGTCGTCGGAGACGTTGGTCCAGCGCAGAGCGGTCACGGTTTCGGTGGTGAGATCGACAATTGCCCAGAGGATGCGGTTGCCCACGCGAAAGGTGGGGCCAGCGCATAGATGCCCTTGGTCGCAGGTGGAGCCACGCAATCCGGCGGCTACGGGGGCCATGTCGGCCTGCTCTGGCCGGTAACCTAGCGCTTCAATCACGCCAGGGTCGTTGAGGGCAAGCTGGAGGGCGCGGCTGGCGAGTCGCTGGTTGATACCGGGCTGCATGTTGGGCTGGTGCAGCACGTCGTGCACGACCCCTGCATCAGTATCGACAACGGCCGTTACCGTAAAGTTCTCATCGAAGCTGTAAATTTCTACCTGGTAGCAAACGGCCGTGGCGCAAGCAGCACTGGCTTGGGTAAATTGCTGCCCCATCCGACGCACGCCAAACACTTCGCTGCGCTGCCCACTGGTAAGTTCCTGCACGCGTGGATCGGCCAAAGCGAGCGATTGAGCCTCTTGCTGTTCAGTGGTAATGGCTGTTTCTAATGGCAGTGGCGCACTCTTCCCTCGCACAGAAACGGCCGTCTGCCCCAGCTCCCACACCAACAGCAGCGAAACCACCCCAAAGAGAACCCACAATCCTACCAATCCCCTCTCCAACCTCTTTTTTCTCTGTGCCCTCTGTGGCAAATTAGGATTAATCAATTTTCACCTTTACAATGCCATCATCTACTTTGACGGGGTACAGTTTGAGGCGGTAATTTTCGTCGTCGGGCCAGAGAATACGGCCGTTGCGCATATCCCAGCAATATTGATGATCGGGGCAGGTAACTTTGTAGCGACTCACCCATCCCTTACTGAAATCGGCGGAGGCGTGCGGGCATTCGGCGGAGAAGGCGTAAAGCGTGCCGTCCCATCGGGTGAGGATAATTTTATGGCGATTGATGGTAACTGCCGTCATCTGCTCAGCCTGTACAGCTTCAAACGCAACGGTCGTGAAGTAACCGTCGGCATCTGGTTTGGCTTTAGAGCGAAACAAATTCATGCGGCGTGTTATACCGCAGGGGGGTGCAATTGGGTAATTAAAGCCAGATTAGTTGAATGCCGGCACATTGAGGAAAAATCAAAGATTACGCAGATTGCACGAATTTCTAATCTTTATTAAAACCTGCGTAATCTGTTGATAAAAAGCCAAAACTAATTCTCGAGTGGCTCAGGTTCGGCCATGAGTGCTTCGATGGCGGCCACGGCTTGTAAATCAGAGCCACGGGTAAATTCGCCGATGTGTCTGTAGCGGATACGGCCGTATTTATCAATCAAATACGTTGTTGGCCAATACCGCTGGTCGTAGGCTCGCCACGTTTGCCGGTCGTTGTCAATTGCCACGGGATAGCTGATTTCATACCGCTCAATGGCGTCCTGCACGTTTTCTATCTCTCGCTCGTAGGCAAATTCGGGATAATGAATGCTGATAACTGTGAAATCTTCCCCTTCGTACTGAGATTGCCATTCCTTGACCCAAGGAATCGTCCGCTGACAGTTAATTCAGCCGAAGGTCCAAAACTCCAGCAGCACCACCTTGCCCCGCTGCGCTGCCAGCGTCACCGGGCCATCGCTGTTCAGCCAAACCTCATTCAAAAATTCGGGGGCTTCGCCCATATCTGGTAACTCCACCACAACCTCCCCGCGCGTAGGCGGCACCACCGTGCCGCTGGCCAACACCTCTACCTCACCACTCGCTTCTTTGGCAGCAGGAACAGCGCATGCTGTTATCGTGAGGATGAGGAAAATGAATACGGCCGTTCCCCACCCTACCACTTTTTGTTTCATAAAATATCTCCCAAATGTAGTATTCAGTGAAGCAAACACACACTGAAAACTGATTGCTGACGAACTGATTACCGTTTACCCAAACTGTACCCTAACCAGCTTAAAAGAAGGTTACGAAATGCTTACTGTTTTGTCGTTCACCCAACGTTTATGAAAAATTTTCGCACACACTACAGTTCTGAACGTATAAATGTTGGTACAATGAAGGGCATAGTCAGCTAAATTGTAATAAAACCTGCTATACTTTTTATAGACCGCCCAAATTTTCTCCTTGCAACATACACCAATGCGGTTTTTACCAGAGGTTGCAGTCTGTCATAGCCTCGTGTTGTTCATGTAAAAGCCAAACAATATCAGACGCGGACATTTAGCTTTTACTTAAGCAAAACACAACAAAGCAGGCCTGTTTATTTTGAATCCCTTCGCAATGTAAATAAGCCAGCCAGAGGATGCAGCGTTGAACGATTTACCTTCAATTACCCAAATTCAAACCAATATCCGCCAACTGCGCGATCTCATTGACAATCTTGGCAGCACCGTCAACCAACAGCACCAAACCCTCATCACCACCCGCGCCGAAATTGCCCAACGTGCCGCCACGCAATCCAGCGATGAGCTAGCCCGGCTGCTGGTACACGTGCGGCGCAATCTGGAAGATTTGGAACGTCGCTTCAAAGAGCAGCAGAAAGAGCAGGAGCAACTTCAGGCACTGCAAGGTATCAGCGGCGTCATTAACTCCTCGTTAGACTTAAACGAGGTTTTGGTTTACGTGATGGATTCCATTATCGACCTGACCAAAGCAGAACGCGCCATCTTGCTGCTGAAAGATGATGAAACGGGCGAGCAGGAAGTCCGCCTATACCGCAATGTGGATCGGGAAACGATTGAAAAATCCTCCTCCTTTGAGATTAGTCGCAGCATTGTACGCACCGTGGCTGAGACGGGTGAACCCGTCGTAACCATGAACGCCCAATCAGACAGTCGCTTCGCGGCTCAGGAAAGCATCATCAGCTACAATCTGCGCTCCATTTTGTGCGTGCCGCTCAAAATCAAAGATGAAATTACTGGCGTCATTTACGCCGACAACCGGATCGCCGCTGGCGTGTTTGGCAATACGGATCGGGACTTGCTGGCCTCGTTTGCCAACCAAGCGGCCGTTGCCATCGACAACGCCCGCCTCTTCCGCCAAATTCAAGACAACCTGATTGAAATCACCGAAATGCGCGACCTGATGGACAACGTGTTTGCTTCCATCGCCAGCGGTGTCATTACCATCGACGAAGAGGAGCGGATTGCCCTGTACAACCGCGCTGCTGAACGTATTTTGGGGTACCCGGAAACGGCCGTTATCCACCAAACCTACAAAGCCGCCATGGAAACCCTTGGTCTGCTGCCTGTAGAACCGCTCATTCAGGATGTTTGGTCCAACGGCGGTGCCCACAACACAGAAGTAGACGTGGCCGTGAATAAACGCTCCGGGCTTACCTCGCTCAATCTCACCTTAACGCCATTGCGCGACTACGACAGCGACACGCTGGGCGTAGCGATGGTGCTGGACGACGTCACCGAGAAAAAGCGTCTGGAAAGCGTCCGCCGCTACCTGCCCCCCGCGCTAGTCGATCAAATTCGTGACCTCGACGCCGCGCAACGGCCGCAGCGCAGCATCATGAGCGTGCTCTTTGCCGACGTGCGCGGCTACAGCACCTTCAGCGAGCATCTCGATCCAGAAAAGCTCATCCAGATTATCAACGGCTACTTTACCGAATTTGTCTATGCCATTAACGAGTACGAAGGGCTAACCGATAAATTTATGGGGGACGCCGTGATGGCTCTCTACAACACGCCGCTCAACCCGCAGGAAAACCACGCCGAACGCGCCATCCGGACCGGACTCATGATTCGCAAAAAGATGCAGCGTTATTTGGCAGAACTGCCCGAAGATCGGCGGCTCCATTTTGGCATTGGCATTCACACGGGGGAAGCGGTGGCGGGGAACGTCGGCAGCAGCCTGCGCAAAGATTACTCCGCCATCGGCGACGCCGTTAACCTCTCCAAGCGCATCCAGGAAAACGCCCAGGCAGATGAAATCCTCATCAGCCAAAGCACCTACGAGCAGATAAAAGATTGGGCCATTGTCGAGCCACTGGAACCGATGAAAGTCAAAGGTCGCCAAACCCCCGAGCAAATTTACAGGCTCGTAAGAGCGTTGTCATCGTAAAAAACGCTTTTTCATAAATTCGCCACGCTCTTCTCAGCTATTGAGAAGAGCGTTTTTTGATTTTGGGCGGATTAATCAAAATCTGATGACAACGCGCCAACGTATCCAATCCCGCGATTTGGATCGCGATATTGTCGTAAACGATGCAGCGCAACGCGAAACCCTTGTGCTTCCCAAAATGCCAACGCCTGTGGGGTGTCTCGCCTCACGGTAAGTTCGATGAGTTCCACGCCGAGCTGGTCCAATTCCGTATAAACCGCTTTCACCATTGCACTCCCATATCCTTGACGGCGAGCCTTTGGCACTACATAGAAATCTTCAATCATGGCTGCATGTTTCATTTGCTTTACCCGGAGGGCAACAAACCCAATATTTTCTCCACCGACAACTGCAAAATACAAATGAAATTCACCCATCTCCAGTGGAAATCTCTCCTGGAAATACGCCTCGCGGTTTTCTGGACTTTTGGCGACATCACTATGGGGCATCAACTCCAACCAGTAAGCCTCCACCATCTGCCGCAATTCTGTGGTTGCCAACCGTACTCTTTCAAGAACCAAATTGTACATTATCGTTCGTTTCCGTAGGTAGTACGTAATTTAGGCTAACAATTTTGGTGAGCTCGCCGCTTTCTTCAAAGTCAAAATCATTGACCAGGTAAACTTGCCCAGCTTCAAAAAGGAGAGAATAGTAGGTTTTGTTCGCTTTTAGCAGTACGCGGGTAGCATCGCAAAGCGTGCTGCATTGGAACATTTGGGACACGGCCTGCGCCAGCCGCTCGATGAAAAGAAGCGGTTCTGCCTGATCAGCAAAAACTGAAAGTCCATATTTGAATGGCCCTGGCTGGGCTTCGTTCACGGAATATTGAATAATCAGCTGTTCTTTCGGCACGTTTTCCCAATCGTTTATGCCTTCGTACAGCAAAAAGAATCGGCCGTTTGGCAACCATCGGCGCAGGAAACCGTTCAGGGCTTCATATTCCAGCGGGCGGTTCAAGGCAATGTCCATGCTGGGCATTATAGCGTCTGCCGTTGTTAAGGGGAATTGGTTGATGGTAAACTTGCAAAAAATTTAGGGAAGAGACCCATAGAAATGAGCCCACAATCAGCCAGCAGCCCACCAAGCGATTTATCCGTTGCCGTATTAGTTTTGAACTGGAACGGCCGTTCCCTGCTAGAAAGTGGCCTCCCCCTGCTGCTCAACCAAACCTACCCAAACCGCCAAATCGTCGTGGTAGACAATGGCTCGACTGATGGTTCCATTGAACTTGTTCAGGAACGGTTTCCCCAGGTGAAGCTCATCCAGCATGGTGAAAATATCGGCTTTAGCCGAGCATTGAATGCCGGGATGCGCCAGGTAGAGGCAGATGTCCTGGTGCTGCTCAACAACGACGTGTTTGCCGAACCAGATTGGCTGGCAGAGATGATGCGCCCCTTTTACGAATCATCGGAAATCGGCATTGTTGGTTCCAAGCTCCTGTTTCCCGATGGCACCATCCAGCATTTGGGGGCAGAGCTCTCTTACCCCCTTGGTCACAGCCAGCATCTGTATTACAAGCAAGACGCTATGACGATTCAGACCTTGCCGGAAATTCAGGATATGGCTTACGTCACAGGGGCGGCCTTAGCCATTCACCGCGCCGTCAAGGAAAAGATCGGTCTGCTCGATGGCATGTTCCACCCAATTTATTACGAAGAGGTGGATTACTGCTACCGCGCCCGGGCAGCCGGGTTCCAGGTGGTGGTCGCCACAAAATCGGTGGCCATCCATGATGAATCCACCTCTATGAAACGGCTTCCAGACGTGAAGCTGCAAATGCTGCACCGGAACAGATACCGCTTTTTGCTCAAGCATTATTCGGTGAAGCAACTGCTTGAAGATTTTGTGCCAGCGGAAACAGCGTATCTTAATCAGCAGCGCAATTTTTCAGATGTAAATGCGATTCGGCTGGCGTGTTTAGAGATGGCAATTCTAGCCCCGACCATTTTGTCACCAGAGCTACCGCCTGAAAAGGTAACGGCCGTTCAAAATGCGCTCCTTCAGTTAAGGCAAACGGCTGTTATGGCCACCGCCAGCCAAACAGAGCCACCCCCGCCGCTGGAAGAGTTTTCATTTCCCCAATCGCTCATTGGCAGATTAAGAGATGCCTGGAGCAGCATCGCCGCCAAATGGCTGATGCGCAACTTGCTACAACAGCAAAATTTGCAAAACAACTATTTGCAACGACGGATAGCCCATCTAAACATCCAGGCACAATCCCAGGCGATGGAGATTGAACATCTCATGAATACAGTTCTCTCCATGCAGCAGACGCAGCAGCAGCTTCAAGATGAGTTGGCGCAGCTTAAAAAGCAACTCGCAGATGCCGCCACCGAATCTACTTCATCTCGTTAGACCTAATGTGCAACTTTCATTTTTCCAGAGAGGAGTTGGTATCCTCAGATGCCAACGGTCGCATTTGAGAATGCTCCCCCCTCTGGATGCCATGTAAAAGTTGCACATTGCGCCTGTCCCACAAAGTTGCATCCCGGCATTATCACTTCTACAATCCTTTGCTTGGCAAAACGGTGTAAAAGCGGGAAAGTAATTTGAAGTTATCAGAGTCATTTCTCCCGCTTTTACTTGAGTAATTCACAATTTCGTGGCTCAATTTTCATCAAAATTCTTTTGTGATTTACAGGCCGTCTGGCAGTGCCAAATCAAATTTACATAAGGTATCTTTATGAGAAAAGTATCGTTAGTAACGGGGGGGGCGGGCTTCATTGGGTCGCATGTGGCTCAACACTGCTTGAACATGGGCCACAAAGTGGTCGTGCTGGATGACTTAAGCGGTGGTTTCCAGGACAATGTGCCGGAAGGCGTGCAGTTTGTCTCAGGCTCCGTAACAGACGCTGCCTTGATTGAACAGTTGTTCAGGCAGCACAAGTTCAACTACGTCTATCACCTGGCAGCTTATGCCGCCGAAGGGCTCTCTCACTTCATCCGCCGATTTAACTACAACAATAACCTGATGGGCAGCATCAACTTAATCAATGAGGCGGTGAAACACAATGTGGAATGCTTTGTGTTTACTAGCTCTATTGCCGTCTACGGTGCTGCACAACCGCCCATGGATGAAGAAACCGTGCCGCAGCCGGAAGATCCGTATGGCGTCGCCAAATATGCGGTTGAACTTGACCTGCGCACCGCGCAAAATATGTTTGGCCTCCCCTACATCATCTTTCGCCCGCACAATGTTTATGGCGAAAAACAGCATATTGGGGATCGTTATCGCAATGTGATTGGCATTTTCATGAACCAGATTATGCAAGGGAAGCCGCTGCCGATTTTTGGGGATGGCACGCAAACGCGGGCGTTCAGCTACATTGATGATGTGGCCCCCTACATTGCCCGGAGCGTAGCCATGCCCCAGGCATACAATCAGGTCTTTAACATTGGCGCCGATCAACCTTACACCATCCTTGAATTGGCATATGCCGTCACCGACGCGTTTGGCATTGCCCCCAATATTCAGCATCTACCAGCCCGTAACGAGGTGGTTCATGCTTACGCCAGTCACGAAAAAGCCCAGCATATTTTAGGTGCAGAAACGGCCGTTGACCTACAAACAGGTATCCAAAAAATGGCAAATTGGGTGCAGCAGGTAGGTGCGCGCCCAGTTACCTTATTCAACAATATTGAAATCCCCAAAAACCTGCCTCCCAGTTGGCGTGATGTTGTCTCGCAATCTTCTGGAGGGAGCCAGTAACCAACGTGTCCCTCGCATCGCTTCTATTAATTTTCATCATTTTGCTGCTGCCCGGTATTGCCAGTTGGCTGTTCTTTATTGATGACGCAAAGCTAAAGCTGACAGGGCTAGAAAGTATTTTCCTCTGGTTGTTGGCGGGAACGGCCGTAATCAGTTGGTTGAGCCTAACATTAGCTGAGTTAAACCAGTTTGCTTTGCCATTGCTGCTGGCGGTTGCCCTTGTTCCTAGCCTGCTCGTCATTGGCTGGGCCGTGCGAAACGGTCGGTTACAGCGTGCTTTTTCTGGTTTAAAGTGGCAATGGCAAGATGGCGTGGTTGCTGTGCTGTTGCTTATCGCTGTGGTTCTGTCAGGACGGCCGTCTGAATACATTGTGGGCGGTCGCGATCATGGCGTTTATGTCAACACAGGGGTTCACATTGTCAAAACAGGTGGCATACTGGTTTATGATGCGGAGATGACGGCCGTTCCACCCGAATTACGCTCCGTGCTGGTGCGGCCAGAAACGCGCTTGCACCAGGCAGGTTTCCCTGGCCCTTGGAGCGAAGGGCAACGCGTAAGCGGCCTCACCATCCGCGACACAGACGCAGGCATCTACCTCCCCCATGCCTTCCACCTTTACCCCGCACTGATTGCCGTTTTTTATGCCGTTGGCGGCACCTCCCTCGCTTTATTCACAACGATGTGGCTGACACTGCTGGGCAGCTTGGCCATCTATCTAACCGTTGCCCGGCTGTGGGGGCGACCCGTTGGCTTGCTAACGCTGTTGCTGCTCACCTTCAGCGTGACGCAAGTTTGGTTTACCGGCTACCCCACGGCAGAAATGATGGTGCAGCTATTCTTTTGGGGTGGCCTATTTGCCTTGAGTTTGCTGCTGGAATCGGGGAGTCGGGCTACGGCCGTCCTTGCTGGAGCTTGTTTTGGTCTGCTCTCTTTAACCAAGCTAGACACCGTACTCATTCCTCCGCTTCTGATCGCCACTTTTTTATATTTGTGGCTGCGGCAGCAATTCCGGCCAGCTTACTGGTGGGGCATTGGCATCTACCTGCTGCTCACCCTGCAAGCCGTTTGGCACGCAACCTTTATTGCCACCATCTACTTTGTAGATCATTTGGTACGCACCCTGCTGCCCGGCTTCCTGGCAGAACCGCTGGCGGCGGCGGCCGACGGGTATCCGTACCCGATGGATTGGCTGGCGCGTCTGTTTGCGGCAAATTGGGTACCCATGTTGCTGACCGTGTTGCTTTTGGTGCTAACTATCCTGCTACTGCGCTACCGACAGAAACAGTTTGGGCGGGGATTGGGTTGGCTGTTTCAGCAGCCGGGGCGGTGGCAGGTCGGGCTATCTGCCGGTTTAGGGGTGATAGTGGTGGGAACGGCCGTCCTCAGCCAAACGTCTGAACTTGCCATACTGGCCCCACCGGAACAAGCGGTGAGGTTGACTCGACTTTACCTAACACGTGCCGGATTAGTCGCTGGCGGCATTGGTCTGATTCTGCTCATTTACCAGGCAAAGACAACGGCCGTTCGACTCACGCTGTTCATTGCCATCGGAAATATTGCCCCGCTTTACTTGCTGGGCGCAGGTACCGCACTGGACCATTTTTGGGTAGTGCGGCGATTTATTACGGTTGCTTTTCCCCTGTTTATTGTGGGCATGGCGTGGTTGATCTGGCAGTTAAGGCCACGTGACTGCGTACGCTGGTTTGTGGGCATTGTACCGTTGGGGCTGTTGTTGCTGCTGCTGGCCGGATTTGGCCAACATGTGCGCTGGATTGCGGGTGTGGTGGAATACGACGGGCTAACAACCCAACTAGCCACCTTCACCGACCGCTTCCCCCCGGAGGCCATCTTGCTCATGGAGACAGGCAGCCAGGCGCAGCGTCTGGAGCTACCGATCTGGTTTTTATATGACCAAACGGTATTCACAATCCGCCAGGAAGTACGGGAAGAGGCTGCATTGCAAACGGCCGTTTCCCACTGGCAGGCAAACGGCCGTCCTGTATTTTGGCTGGCTGCCAACGGCGTCACTCCGCCCGCTTGGTCCGAGGGGCGTCGTCAGCTCGCCTTCAGCCAAACAATCGACACCCCGCTCATGGAAACCCCTCGCGATCACATTCCGGTTAAAATCAACCGATACCAGGTTCCATTCGACGTTTACCAACTTGGCCAACCTTAACTCAACGAAGTTGCTTGTAGCTGGCATCACTCTTAAAATCCTGGCAAATTGGCGCACACGGTTTGAAAGTACCCAATGACAGACAGCGAAATCCCCTCAACCATTATCTACCTGCACATCCCTAAAACAGCGGGAAGCACGCTGCACGCCATTCACAACCAGCTCTATTCCCCGAACCAGCTCATGCACCTCAAAGGGGACCCGCACATTGATACGGCCGTTGCCCAATTCAAGCAGCTAGACACAGCCACTAAGCAATCTATCCAGCTGCTAACAGGCCACATTGAGTATGGGATGCACAACTGGCTGCCCCAGCCCGCCACTTACTTCACCATCCTGCGCGATCCGGTTGAACGAGTGCTGTCTTACTATTACTTTATTCTTCGCACCCCCATCCACCCACGCCACGAAGAAATGACCCAGCACAACACCAGCATTGCCGATTTTGCCCTGCATATTTTGGGCCACAATAACCAGACACGCTTTGTGGCGGGAACGTGGTTGGAAGACATTCCATGCACAGAAGAAACCTTGTCTCTGGCAAAGCAGCACATTGAGCAGGATTTTGCCCTGGTGGGGTTGAGTGAGCAGTTCGACACCACCTTGCTGCTCTTAAAGCATCACTTTAATTGGCCTCGCCTGCCCTATTATCACTCGAGAAACGTCACTCAAAATCGGCCAAGTCGTGAGCAAGTGGACGACGAGACACTGGCGATTATTCACGAAACGCAAGCATACGATCTCGCACTTTACAATTTCGCCCAAAAACGGTTTGAGGAAACGGTTCGCCAACTGGGCTTTCCGTTCTGGCTTGTGCGTGTTCAGCACCGACTGGCTCAACGCGCACAGCCAAATCTGGAAAAAATTAGGCGGGTATCAGTTCGACATTGGCTTCGGCAACAGTGGCGCAAACGCGAAGCAACCAGGTAAGGTCAGCGCACTATTCGGGAGGAGATTAAACAATGAATGAAACAAGCCCCGTCTGGAATGAAATTCAAGCACGGATTGAGGCGGCAGCAAGTCGTGAACAGTTAGATACGACCGTTTCTCCCCCCGTCGTCTTCCCTGGCAAACCCGCCGACATTGCGTACGATGTGGCCCTCTACAACCACCTGCAACAAGCCGCCGAAACCATTCCCAACTTTGACCGCGATCTGCAAATGAATGATACGGCCTGGAGCCAACTGCCGCTCATTGGGACTCTGGTGCAAAAGGTGCGTCGTGGGCTGCACAGCATCGCCCTTTTCTACACAAACCGCGCTTTGCAGCACCAGCAGCAGGTGAATAAACAGTTGTGGGAAGCAGTGGGGCGATTAACGGCCGTTACCCAACAGCAGCAGCGCACAATTGAAACCTTGCAAGCCCAACATGCCCCCGACACCCAGGCAGACAGTTGATGCGCCTGGCAATCATCACCCCCCGCTTCGGCCCAGACGTTTTGGGTGGGGCAGAAACATTTGCCCGCAATTTGGCCGAACAGCTAGCCACCCACGGCCATGAGGTGCATCTGTGGACAACCTGCGCCAAAGAGTATTACCGTTGGGACAATGTCTATCCTGGAGGTGCGTCAACACAGAATCAGGTGACTGTGCGCCGCTTTCCTATCACCAGCTACGACCAAACTCGCTTCGCTGAACTATCGCAGCGGCTGGAACAGCAGTGGGGGTTAGGCTGGGCGCAGCAACAAGCGTGGCTGGCCGCCAGTGCCCACAGCCAACCCCTGTACAATGCCTTGAGCCAAGAAGCCAGTAGCTACGATGCCCTGCTGGTGCTGCCTTATCAAGCAGCGTTGGCGCAGGCCGCCGCCTGGATTGCCCCGGAACGCACCATCCTCATTCCCTGTTTGCATGATGAGCCGTATGCGTATTTAGAGATGTTCCGTCTGCTGCTGACTGAAACGTTTGGCGTACTTTTTTTAACGCCTGAGGAACAAGCCTTCACCAATAATCAGCTAAAGGTGAACCTGAAGCAGCAGGCGGTTTTGGGAGCGGCCGTTTCTGACCAAGCAACCACAGCAACCAGAAATCCAGCACACCCACCCTATTTGCTCACAATGGGCAGGCTGGAAGCAGGCAAAAATATGGCCCTGCTTTACGATTATATGCAGCGGCTGGCTAATGATGGCTCTCCTGTGAAGCTGCTGCTAACGGGTGATGGCCCGTTCACCCCCCCGACACAGCCGCCATTTGAGCTGCGCGGCTTTGTGCCAGACGCGGAGAAACACGCTTTGCTGGCCGGAGCCACCGCCTTGGTGCAGCCCTCACTCAACGAGAGCTTTTCGTTGGTGTTGCTGGAATCTTGGCTGGCCAAATGCCCCGTTTTGGTGCATAAAGATGGCACTGTTACCAGCGGGCACATCCGGCGCAGCCAGGGAGGATTAATGTTTGCCACCTACGGCGAGTTTGCGGCGGCGGTCCACACACTTGTGGCAGAACCGGAAATAGCGAGAACGATGGGAGAGAACGGCCGTACCTACACCCTACAAAATTACACCTGGCCCCGCATCATCAGCCGCCTGGAAAACATCCTGGGGAGCTGGCTCACAGACTGAATCATGCGTTATTTACACGTCACCCACCAATACCCACCCGCCATTGGCGGCTCTGAAAAATATATCGCTGACTTGTCGGAAGCATTGGTAGAACGAGGGCATACGGTGGATGTTTACACTTCCCGTTCGCTAGATTTCCACACCTGGGCCAACGAACTGCCGCCCTTTGAGCAGAGGAACGGGGTGAGCGTACACCGCTTTTGGAGCATGTATCGGCGCGGTTCCGTTTGGCGGATGCTGCATTTTGGCTTGCGCCATTATTGGCAAAACCGCGCCCGAATTTTCGAGCCGCTCATCTTTTTAGGCGGCGGCCCAATTGCCCCCGGCATGTTTAGCCAGATGCTGCGAAACGGCCGTTCCTACGATCTCATCCACCTCAACTGCCTGGTCTATTCCCATGTCGCTTACGGCTACTGGGCGGCTAAAAAGCTAGGCGTCCCGGTGGTAGTCACCCCCCATCTGCATCCTGAGCAGCCCGTCACCTACAACATTGGCTACCAGCGCACCATTTTGCAAGGCGCAGATCACATTTTGGCTGACACTGAGGCTGAACACACATTCCTGCTCAATATGGATTTGGCGTTGGATAAAGAGCGAATCAGCACGATTGGGGTGGGTCTAAATCCCGCCAGCTACCCGCAGTTACCACCAGAAGAAGCACGCCAACGGCTCAAGCTCCCCACCTCCGGCACGATGTTGCTTTTTTTGGGGCGGAAGTCACAATATAAAGGGCTAGAGCTGGTGGTGAAAGCGTTCCAGAAGTTACAAGCGGAGTTTCCCAACATTTTGTTGGTCGCTGCTGGCCCTGAAACCGACGAATCAAAGCAGCTTTGGCAACGTTACGGAAATTTGAGCAATCTGATCGTTTTGGATAAAGTCACGGATGCTGAAAAGCTAAATTTGCTACAGGCTTGCGATTTATTAGTGCTACCATCCGTGGGTGAAGCATTTGGCATTGTGTACCTGGAGGCATGGCTGCTGGGCAAACCGGTTATTGGCGCAGATATTACGGCCGTTCGCAACGTCATTCGAGATGGTGTGGATGGCTTGTTGGCAGAACCGGACAGTGCGGCCTCTGTGCAGGAACATCTGGCAACCCTGATAAAAAACCCCGCGCTACGGCAGGAAATGGGGCAAAACGGCCGTAACAAGGTGCTGGCCAACTACACCATCCACCAAATGGCAGATCGGCTGGAAGAAGCATATCGCAAAACATTGGTGGCCAGCGCACCAAACGTCTAAATTGGAGGAGAAAGCATCCTCAGGTGCGGTTCGTTTAGAACCGTTCGCATTTGAGAATGCTCACACCTCGCTTCTAATTTTGTGTGTCTAGAGGAAAAAGCATGAGATCACCCGAAGAAGCAGCGGCCCTGATTGACATTCAGGATGCAACCATAGACCAGTCAGCTATTCAGCAACGACTGGCAGAGGCACTGGCTACCCGCAGCCGTTGGCAGAACGTGGCGGAGATCGGCCCAGACTCGCTGCGTCCCGGCAAGACGGCCGTTCACCTCGCCTCCACCGAAACCCTCAACCGCCTCATGATTGATCTCATGGCCCAAGAACCGCTGCATGAACGGCCGTTCACCTCCAACGTGCCGCTGTTTGGCCCGCTCATTGTCGCTTTTCGCAACGCCTGGAACTCGGTTTCTACCCGCTGGTATGTGCTGCCTATCATGCAGCAGCAAATCCAGATTAACAAGCAGATGCAGCTAGTCATCAATGAATTGACCCAGCGGCAAGAGCTAGACGCCCGGCGCATTGCCCAGCTAGAAGCCCGCCTGAACAAAGAGGAGAAGTAGCCGCAAGATGCGAATTCATCAACTCACATTTGGCATGATTATGGGTGATGCTATCAGCAACAACGTGTTGGCCACCGATGCCAGCCTGCGCCGCTGGGGATTTGAGACGGGCATCTACGCCCAGCACGTCGCGCCGCAGCTTCGGGACCGCGTCTCGCCAGATTCCCACTTTTTGCCACACCTGGACAGCCAAGATGACCTGCTGATTTTTCATTACTCAATCTACTCGCCAAACATTCGGCTATTCAAAGCGTATCGCGGGCGCAAGATTTTGATATATCACAACATCACTCCCGCTGAATTTTTCACCGTGTGGGACAGTCAGCAAGCTGCCCTGTGCGACATGGGTCGGCAAGCATTGCAAACCATGACCGAATGCGATCTGGCCATTGGCGATTCAGATTACAATCGGCAGGAGTTGGTTGAGGCGGGATTTGATGCAGCAAAGACGGCCGTTCTCCCCCTCTTCCTCACCCTGCCCAAACCAGATACAACCACCCTGCCAGCCCCCCTAGACCCGCAAAAGAAAGTGACCTGGCTTAGCGTAGGGCGCGTGGTGCCCAACAAAGCTGTGGAAGATGTGCTGCGCATCTTTGCCGTGTACCATCACACCATCAACAAAAATTCACAGCTCATTGTGGTGGGATCGCGCGGCCTCACCAAATATGTTCACGCTTTAGACCAGCTCGTTGTTGATTTAGATTTGCACGCGTCTGTACAATGCATTGGGCATATAAATGATCCCAGTGAGATGAAACGCTTTTTTGAATCGGCCGATCTTTACCTGACGGCTAGTTTTCATGAGGGATTTTGCGTGCCGCTGCTGGAAAGCATGGCTTACGGGCTGCCCATCCTCACCCGTCGCAGCAGTGCCATCCCAGAAACATTGGGGGGTGCGGGAGTGATGTTTACGGATTTAGGGTATGAGGCAGTCGCAGAAATGGGGCATATTTTGGTGAGCGATACGGCCGTCCGACAGCAGGTGATTCAAAAACAGTATGCCCGGCTAGAAGAGCTGGATGCAGCCAAAGCAGAAGCTGGTCTCAAAGCGATTCTGGCCCGGTTAGGCATTATGGATGGCGCGTAATGGATAATTTATCGGACAATATTCAGCAGGCGGCGGAGATGATCGAGCAAACGCGGCAGCACGTTTTAGCGCAACAGGCTGCACTGTTTGCCACTGAGCCAGGCAAACGGCCGTCCATCCGCAAAATGGAACAGTCTGTGTGGGTCAACAGCCATCAACCAATCGCCTGGCCCGATTGGCCTCCTGGCCTCGCCGCCAAAGTGAAAGCAGCGGTGCAAAAAGTAATGCGCCGCGCTTTGCAATGGTACATCGACCCCATCGTGCAGCAGCAAAACCAGTTCAACCAGGCCACCCTGCAAGCCATTTCTGCCCTGGCGCAAGAAGTAGCCGCATTGCAAATGCAGCAATCTAAGCAAAAACCGGATTAGCCATCTGCCATGCGTATTGCCTTTTTCACCCCAATTTCCCCAATAAAATCTGCCATCTCAGATTATAGCGAGGGGCTAGCAGTGGCCTTTGCTAATTCGCCCGCCGTTTCGGCACTGCATCTTTTTACTAGCGGCGAGTATGAAGCAGAAAACCCAGTCATCCGGCAAACGTTAACGATTTTGCCGCATACCGCATATCATCATGCCGATTATGATGTGACAGTCTATGCTCTGGGAGATAATGCCCAATTCCATGAATATATGCTCAGCTACATCTATCGCTATCCTGGCGTCGTTATCCTCCACGATCTCACACTCCATCGCTTGATCCTCACGGCCACGGTTGGGCGGCAAAACCCAAATGCGTACATTGAACAGCTTGCGTATGCCTATGACACAGATGCAGCCCATGTTGCCCAATATGTGAATACAGAAGTGAACAATGAGATTTTGCTGAAATTCCCACTGTTTGAGCGCGTCGTAGATAGCAGCCTGGGCACTATTGTTCATAACAATTATGCGCGGAACCAAATTTTGTTAAAACGGCCGTCCGCCCGTGTGCAAACAATCGTTTCCCCTTTCTTTCTGCCGCCTGGGTTTCCTAACGCGGAGCCTTCCGAGTTACGCAGACAGCAACGTGCGGCTCTGAAGCTGGATGTAAATGATTTTGTTGTGGGGTCGTTCGGGATTTTTGTGCCCAACAAACATTTGCGTGCCTGCCTGGAAGCGTTCAAAGATGTCACGCGGCACCAACCAAATGCCCACTATTTACTGTGTGGCTTCGCTGCCGATGGCTACGATCTGGCTGGAGAAATTAAGCAAATGGAGCTGGAAAAGCAAGTACATGTAACCGGGTGGCAACCGCCAGCCGCCTTTGTGCAGCAAATGTTTGCCCTGGACGTGGGCATTCATCTGCGTCACCCCCACATTGGCGGCACGCCGTACACGCCTATCCGGCTCATGGGGCTGGGCATCGCCACCATCACCTCAGATATTGAGCCATTGCAAGAGCTACCGCAGGGAGCCTGCCTCAAAATTGCCCCCGATGATTATGCCGAAGCGATGCTCGCTGAACTGCTGCACCAGCTTGCTGTAGACAATAATTTTCGCCAGCTTGTGTCTGAAAACGGCCGTGCCTTCATCCAGCAGCACCACAACCTCGATCATATTGCCAAGCAATACGTCCAATTCTTCCAAACGCTTTGATTTTCAGGAAGTCACAGCAGTAAGTTTGAAAACTCAAGAGGGGTTTCTTTTTGGTTTGCTTGCCTTTGTTCAAAATGAGTTTCTTCTTAAAGGGACAAAAAAGCCATTGAAATCATGGTTCATTCCTGCCTTAATTGGGGTGCTTTTATCAGCAAGCACAGTATTGTAAGGTAAATTATGCGCAACTTAAATGTGAAGTATTGTTTTCGGTTCGTCTTGCTATTTCTGGTTTTATCTGCATCAATCATATTTGCAGGTGCTTTCACCAATGACAACGCCGTAGCGGGCGCTACGACCGTTGTTTCACTAGGCGGGGAGCCAATCCGTCATGCTTCCCCAGCCGCCGCCGACTTTAACGAGGATGGGGATTTGGAAATTGTGGTTGGCAGCTACGACGGCCGTTTAATTCTCCTATCCTTTAATGGCACCAACTGGAACATCGCCGACTCCGTGCAGGTAGCCACCGCGCTCAACACCAAACTCCCGGCCAGCGAACAACAGGCCATCGGGCGCATTGAATCTGCGCCAGCCATCGGCGATGTAGACAATGACGGGGAATTGGAAATTGTGGTCACCACGGGTGGCTTCCCAGATGCCCAAAGTCCCAGCACCAACAAACATGGTGGCATCATTGTGTATGAAGTCAGCAGCGGGCTATCTCTCTCGCTAAAATCTGGCTGGCCCTATTTAACGGTGGATGCTGGCGGGCAAGGTGCTGGCGGCTCAACCCCAGATGGCATTCGGGATGGCATTTGGGCAGCTCCAGCACTTGGCGATTTGAATGGTGATGGCGATTTGGAAATCGTGACGTTGGGGTTAGATCGTCGGATTTACGCGGTTGAACATGATGGAACGGCCGTTTCCGGCTGGCCTCTTTCCCGTGATAACGCCCCACTGCTGCGCGGCGGCTGGTCGTCCCCGGCCCTGGCAGATATTGACGACGATGGGCTGGTGGAAATCATCGTCGGCACCGATACCCCCCCCTGGAATGGTGACGACGGCAGCGGCCCCTTCCCTAGCCAATACAACAGCCCTGATTACACAAAAGCCACCGTTTGGGCACTAAACGGCGACGGCAGCTTCGTTCCTGGCTGGCCAACCATCACCCAGCAGCAAGTGCAATCCTCCCCGGCCGTGGGTGACATTGACGGTGACGGGGACTTAGAGGTTGTAGTTGGCACGGGTCTGGGTATTGCAGGCACTGACGGCTACAAAGTATACGCCTGGCACCACAATGGGTCGCCCGTTTCTGGCTGGCCCCGCACCACGGGCGGCAACATGCCTGCCCCACCCGCCCTGGCCGATCTCAATGGGGATGACGTGCTGGATGTCATTATTGGCTGCGGCGCAGAATCGCAGCAGGCGTGCAAAAATCTGTACGCTTGGGAAGGGGATGGCAACAGTTTACCCGGCTTTCCCATGCAGCCACTTAGCGGCACAAACGGGGAACGTGCCCAAGCATATGCATCCATTGTCGCCGATATTGATAATGATGATCAGCCAGAGATTATTCAAACAATGGTTAGCACCACAGCGTTACGCATTATTCAACACAACGGTAGCCAAAGTGGTGATCTATCACGAACGCTACAGGCAAACAGCAACACGATTTTGGCGGCTCCCCTGGTAGCAGATGTGGATAATGATGGCTTTTTAGAAACAGTCATGGGTGCCGAGAACAACGGGCAAGCGGCCGTTTACATCTTTGAAGAAAGTGGTGCAGATGACAATGATAGCCTGCCTTGGCCCACCTTTCAGCAAAATATGGCCCGAACCGGCATCTTTGAACCACCAAGGTTGGCCTTCACCAATGAACTCCGCTTTTATCACCAACAAGGCACGGGCAATACGGCCTTTCTGCAAGCAGCCATCTACAATAGCGGCAGTGGGGAAATTGATTGGACCCTAAGTGAAAGCATTGCTGCCCTAACCGTCAGCAGCACATCTGGCACAGTGAGCAATAGCACTGACCTGTTATTCACGGTCAACATAGATGGCTTCGCCCAAAATCAATGGCACACCCTGGGAACCATCAACGTTACCGGAACTAGCAGCGGGGAGCCAGTAGCTGATAGCCCCCAAAACGCAACTGTCTATCTTTACGTCGGCGACATTAGCACTGTCTATCTGCCCTTGACCGTCAAATAAATTGCTCCTCATTCTCTTTGCTTATAAAATCACCCGCATCCTCTAGCCCACGGGGATGCGGGTGATTTATGTCAAGCAGCACTAGCACAGATTCGCAACAAACCGCTATCTTTTTGCACATCCACAAAACAGCAGGAACAACGCTGCACGCCATTTTACGGCGGCAATATGACGAGGCAGAGGTCTACAATATTGATGCCAAAGGGCATGACTACCACCATTTTATCAAGCTCAGCCAGTCAGAATATGCTAAAATTCGTCTACTGAAAGGGCATATGAATTATAGATTGCACAGCTTCCTGCCCCAGCCAGCCACCTACTTTACCTTTTTACGCGAACCAATTGAGCGGGTAATCTCCTACTACTATTTTATTCGACGTACGCCAAGGCATTTGCATCACCAGGCGGCCAATGCTCTGAGTTTGTATGAATTTGCCAGCCAGCAAATTGACCCCCTCATGGCCAATGGCCAAACGCGCCAGCTTGCAGGCGGTTACCCAAAGTATGACTTTGGCGATGAGGCAGACGCCCTGCTCAACAAAGCCAAACAGCACTTGCAAGCTCATTTTGCCGTTGTGGGACTCACTGAGCGCTTTGATGAATCTTTGATGATGCTGCAACAAGCGTTTAATTGGCACCACGTTTGGTATCAACGTCAAAATGTGGGCAGCAATCGGCCAAAGCAAGAAGAGCTTTCCTCAAAAACAATCGCCTACCTCAAAAAGCTCAATCAAACCGATGAAGCGCTTTATGCCTACGGCCGTTCCCTCTTTGAAGCCCAAATAGCCGAGCAAGGTAGCCACTTTCCTCGCCGCGTGCAGATTTTCCGCTTGCTTAATCGGTTCACCCAACCGTATTGGCACCTTCGCCAATTCTCCCTCAGAGTCTGGCTGCGCAGCCTGCAAACCTCATGAGCCTCGCGATTCTCATTCTCAACTGGAACCGAGCCGAAGACAGTATTCATTGCGTACGATCGGTTCAGGCATGGTGCCAGTCTGTGGACACTATTTGGGTCATCGACAACAACTCTGCGCCCGCAGATCGCGCCAAACTGCAAGAAGCCCTAAAAGATGAAGTGACCTTTATCTTTAGTATCAAGAACCTTGGCTTTGCAGGCGGCAATAATTTGGGGCTGCAAGCCGCACTCGCTGCCGAACACGACACAATATTGTTGCTTAACAATGATGCCACTGTGGCTGGCACGGCCGTTTCCAAACTCCTCTCTCAGCTAAAATCTAACCCCCAACTGGGCATGGTTGGCCCGGAATTATGGGATGGCGACCAATTGCTTTCCGCTGGCGGCAGCGATATTGGCCTGGCACTTGGCACCCATCATCAAAAACCGTTGGCCGATGGCGAACTGCGCGAAGTGGCTTATGTGCCTGGCACCTGCATCCTCATCCGCACGGCCGTCCTGCAAAAAATTGGCCTGCTAGATGAAGCATATTTCTTTGGCGGGGAAGTGGCCGATTTGTGCGCTCGCGCCCGGCAAGCAGGGTTCCGAGCGGCCGTTTTGGGCGGTACCCGCGCCCAGCATCAGGTGGAACGTTCCGCCGGACAGCGGCACCAACTCCACATTTACTACGTGCTGCGCAACCGCTTTTTGTATGTGCAAAAGTTCCACGCCGGCCAGCGGCTCCGCCTGTTTTTGTATTGGAGTCTGACCAGCGGGCGCATCTGGCTAGAGGCACTGCTGCACCGTAACTGGCCCCGCGCTCGCGCCGCCGCGTTGGCTTGCTGGGATGGGTGGAACGGCCGTTTTGGGGGACAAAACGCACGGGTCACGCGAGGCAAAATCTTGTGAGTGTGCTTTTCCACCTCACCATGCCCAATGGCCCACTAGCCAGCCTGGAAGCTGTGATGCAAGACGCACAGGCGTTGCAAAAACAGATTCCCGGCAGCCAGATCAACCATCTGTACCCGAGCCAGCAGCCCGGCACCCGCCTGCCGCGCCAGCTTTGGGGCATGGCCCAACTGCCCCGCCTGCGCCGCGCCGAGCAGCAAATGCGGCTCCATCACATCTTCAACCCGGATTTATTTTTCTTCCCAGCGTTGCGCTGGTTGAAAAAACCGATTGTGTACACGGCCGTTACCGGCGTCGGCAAAACATCTAAGGCAATGGCACAAAAAGTGTCAGAGCGTGTCCACACCATCGTCGTGCCCACCGAGGCCGACCAGCAACGGTTAGCAGCGTGGGGCATTGACAATACGGCCGTCATCCACAGCGGCATCGACATTAGCCAGTTTCATTACCAGCCACCCCCAGCAGATGCACCTTTCACCCTCATGATGGCCTCTGCCCCCTGGACCAAGGCCCAATTCCGCAGCAAAGGCATTGACGCGCTGCTGGCAACCGCCCAGGAATACCCAGACCTGCACCTGATCTTTTTGTGGCGTGGCCTGCTGGCCGATGAGATGCGCCAGCGCATTGCCCAGGCAAACTTGCGTGAGCGGGTGACGTTGCTCAACGAACGGGTGAATGTCAACGACATTTTGAGCCGCGTCCACGCCAGCATCCTGCTGGCCGATAATCCGGCATTGGTGAAGGCCTTCCCCCATTCACTGCTGGAGTCGCTGGTGGCGGGCAAGCCGGTGCTGGTCAGCCCCACCATGGCCCTGGCTGATTATGTGGCGGCAAATGAGTGTGGTGTGGTGGTAACGGCCGTTTCTTCCCAAGCCATCCTCCAAGCCTTAAACCAGCTACAAAGTCAGTACGCCACCTACCAGCAAAACGCGCTGGCGGTGGGCAGACGGGACTTTGGTCAGCAGCAATTTATCGACGCGACGTTGGCTCTTTACAAAACTGTTGTTGGGGCTGATTTTTTGCCGGGAACGGCCGTTGCCCCATGAAAATTTTGCACGTTGTTCACGGCTACCCGCCCAACATGGGCGGCACGCAGCGGCTCTTTCAGGAGCTGTCGCAGCGGCTGGTGCAAACGTATGGCGACGAAGTGACCGTTTTTACCACCAACGCTTACAGCAACGCCCACTTCTGGCAAGAAGATGATCGCACGATGCCCGCTGGTACGGAGCAAATCAACGGCGTCACCGTGCGCCGCTTTTCCGTTTTTAACCGCGCCAGCGGCGCACGCCTGAATTTGGCACGTCTGCTGTACAAGTTGCGGCTGCCCGGCCACGACTGGGCACGAACCTGGCACAACGGCCCCATCGTGCCTAGCCTCACCCAAGCCGTCGCCCATTTTGAGGCGGATGTGGTGACGGCGGCAGCCTTCCCGCTGCTGCACATGCAAAACGCCCGGCGCGGCGCACAGCAAAGCCGCAAGCCGCTGCTCTACTTTGGTGCCCTGCACCCGGAAGATGTGTGGGGCTTTGATCGGCAAATGATTTACCAATCCATCGCCCAAGCGGATGGCTTTCTGGCAGCCACCTCGTTTGAAAAAACATTCTTGGCAAAGAAAGGCATTGATCCCCACAAAATCACCATTTTGGGTGCTGGGGTGGATGTGGAGGAGTTGGCAAAGGCAGACGGCCGTTCCTGGCGCAACGCCCACCAGCTAACAGACGAACCAATCATCGCCTTTGTGGGGCAGCAGGTGGCGCATAAAGGCATCGACACCTTGCTGGAGGCCATGCCCCACATTTGGCAGTCGGTTCCAGCGACCCAATTGGTCATTGCAGGCAAGCCGACGGGGTACAGTCAAACGCTCCACGCCATGATCAATCAGCTTCCACCAGCCCAGCAGTCCCAAATTTTGGTACTCGATGCCCCGCCAGACGCGGAAAAAAACGGGCTGCTGGCCGCCTGCGACGTGTTGGCCCTGCCGTCGCGTCATGAATCGTTTGGCATAGTGCTGGCCGAAGCGTGGGCGTGTAGCAAACCGGTGGTAGGCTGCCGCGTGGGGGGCGTGGCCGCGCTAGTAGATGAGGAGGAGGATGGGCTGCTCATTCCAGTGGATGATGCCGAGGCGTTAGCCCAGGCGCTGCTGCGCTTGCTGCAAAACCCTTCTTTGCGTGAAAAAATGGGAGCAGCAGGCAAACAGAAGGTGGAATCGCGGTATACTTGGGCAGCGGTAACGGCCGTTTACCGGGAAGCATGTACAGCGGCCATCAAACGTTTCAAGTAGCCGCAGATTCTTTCTGCGCCACAATACGCGGAAAGAATCCGCGACTACGTCTATATTTTGAAAAGGGGCAGATCATGAAGCTAGACAAAGTGATTGCATTGGACGAAACGCACATTGATAAAACGGCCGTCTTGCAGCAAATTGAGCACAATCTAGCAAAACGCCAATTCACCCACCCCGCCAGCTTCCCCACGTTTCAATTAGAGCTAGAAAACCTACCCCAAAATGGGTCTCTTTCGGCAGAGCTGCTGCAAAAATTGGCCCAGCTCAACGAACAAACCAGCCAGCTTTGGCTCGATCCTGAACTGCCCCCCGCCAGAACTGCTACTGAACGATTGTTGAATCGGTTGAAACGGCCGTTTCATCAGCTCGTCATATTTTATGTCAACAAGATGGGGCGGCAGCAAAATGAAATCAACGCGCAGATGCAGCAAATAATTACTCAACTCATCGCCGAACTGAACCAAACCGACCCACCCGTAGACAGCTAACATGGCCACCATTCATCAATTTGTTACTGGCGCAACGCCGGGCAACGCCATTTACAATGAAGCAAAAATCATGCAGCAGGCACTGCGCGGCTGGGGCCTGCGCTCTGACATTTTTGCCGAGCGCATTCATCCTAGCCTGCAAAAAACAGTCGCGCATTATGAGCAATATCGTCCCCAGCCAGAAGACGTGCTGCTGTTCCATTACAGCCTCGGTTCGGCCCTGTCTGATTATTTGCTGACCCTGCCCCAAAAGTTACTGCTGCGCTACCACAACGTGACACCGTCCCGTTATCTGGTGGGGGCGCATCCCTGGTTACACGCGGGCGCGGCCAAAGGGCGACGGGATTTGCCGCTTTTTGCCAACCGTACCGTGCTGGCCCTGGCAGATTCCGCTTTTAACGAAAAAGATTTAGCGACGGCGCAGTTCACCAAGACGGCCGTTCTCTCCCTCATCCAACCCAATGATTTATTCCATACAGAATCAGATCATGACCTACGCAACAAGCTCGCTAACGGCCAAACCAACCTGCTGTTTGTGGGGCGCATGTCGCCAAACAAACGGCAAGAAGATTTGCTCAAAACGCTCTACTTTTACCGGCAGATTGACCCGACGGCGCGGCTGCTGCTGGTAGGCTCTGAAGATGGGGCAGGCAGCTACGGCCGTTTCTTACGCACGCTTGCCCAGGAGCTTGGATTGGAAACGGCCGTGCAGTTTAGCGGGCATGTCTCCGACGCAGCGTTGGCAGCATATTATCAGGCAGCTTCGGTGTACGTCTGCCTGAGTGAGCATGAGGGATTTTGCCAACCGCTGGTGGAAAGTATGCGCTTTGGTCTGCCGATTGTGGCCTATGCCAGTACGGCCGTTCCCGGCACGCTGGGCAACGCAGGCATCCTAATCCAAGAGAAAAATTACCCTGTCCTGGCTGAACTTATTCATTTGCTGGTTACAGATTCGGCTTTGCGAGAAAAAGTCATTGTAGGGCAAACTGAACGGGCAAAAGCCTTTCAGCAGGATCGGTTATTGGCGCAATTTGAGGAGCTTGTAACGGCCGTTCTAAACGAATAACCACCAAAAAAATCTTTGACCTTATAGAATTTCATTGGGTAGAGGCGCACCCTCGTGTGCGTCCTACGTGGGCAGACACGGGGGTCTACCCCTACCTGAGACATTACGCCTCAAAATTCTCTGTGACCTCTGTGGCCAAAACTTAGATTCCCACTAGCGACACAAAAAGTAACTCGATCCCTGGTCGCACAAGCGGGGATTGCCCGTCAGCTCATTCCGCCCTTCCTGCACAACCTCCCAACCTAGCTCTCCCAGCCATTGCTTTAGCCCCGCGTGGGTAAAGCGGCTGCCGTGCTTCCAGCCCGGCGCAGGCGACACAAAATAATCGGTGGCTTCCGTTTCCAAGGTGATGGCACTTTGTATCACCAAATACCCTTTGGTAATCGGCCGCAACGCTGCCAGCAGTTCACGCGGCTTTGTAAGATGGTAAAGTCCCCCGGCACACATCACTAAATCATACGTTTCGGGCTGCTGCACCGCTTCCCAAATGTCCTGCACCTGAAAGGTCGCGTTGCCAACGCCCAGCACAGACGCCGCCAGTCGCGCCCGCTCAATCTCCTGAGCATCCAAATCTACCCCGATTATGTGGGCATCTGGTCGCGTTTTGCCCATCCAGCAGCTGTAATAGCCATCCGCGCAGAACAAATCCAGGCAATGCGGCTCGGCGGGTAGGTCGGCCAACGCTTGCTGTACAAAGGGAATCAGGAATGTTTCTTTATGCCTCTGGTTAATTTGGTGGGAGTTGGGGCTGCCTTTGAGCAATGTTTTCAACGACAGCTTTTCCCCTTTTTCCACAAATCCGGCTGGTTTGACGGGAGAAAGCAGCAGCAGCAACCGCCGCAGCTGCTCAACGCGGCTCATGGCCATATCGCCAAAATCGGTCTGCAAGCCCAGCTTGTCGAAGTTGTGATACCAGGGGCGCAGGGCATAAATTTCGGGATCAAATTGGGCTGCTTTTTTCATATGGTCTCACCTGCAAAACCTCCCGGAGGTTTTCAAGCGAATGAAGCATCGCGGTTTAAACCTCCGGGAGGTTGACTGGTTGCGCGCTCTTGTAGATTTTTTAACTCTATGTCACAATCTAGATTGTGTCTGCATCTGTCTCCATAATCGTGGTCAACTGGAACGGCCGTCACCATCTACAGCTATGCCTCTCCACCTTACTTGCCCAAACGTACCCCAACTTTGAGATTATCCTGGTTGACAACGGCTCATCCGACGGCTCACAGACATTTGTGCGCGAACATTTTCCAAGCGTTCAGCTTATTGAACTGCCCGAAAATGTGGGATTTGCCCAGGGCAACAATGTGGGCATTCGTGCCTCAAACGCAGCGTACATTGCCACCGTGAACAATGATACAAAGGTTGACCCCAACTGGCTAACCGCCTTGGTGGAAACGGCCGAATCCAACCGCAACGTGGGCATGTGTGCCGCCAAGCTGTTGTTCTGGGATCAGCCAGACGTGATCAACTCGGCAGGCATCTGCCTGGATCGGGCAGGAATCGCGTGGGATCGGCTAGGCGGCCACCCCAACAGCCGTGAGCCGCACGCGCCCATTCCTGTGTTTGGCGCCAGCGGTGGCGCAGCGCTATACCGTCGCACCATGCTCGACCAAATTGGCCTGTTTGATGAAGATTTCTTTGCCTACCTGGAGGATGTGGATTTAGCGTGGCGAGCCAGATTGGCGGGCTGGGACTGTTTGTATGTGGATACGGCAGTTATCTACCATCATCACTCCGCCACCGCCATCGAAGGCTCCCCGTTCAAAAACAAGCTGCTGGGCCGCAACAAAGTCTGGACCATTGTGAAGAATTACCCCTGGCCACTGCTGCTGCTCTACCTGCCCGCCATTTTACTGTACGATCTTGGCTCGGTCGCTGTGGCTTTGCTAGCTAGACGAGATAGCTCGCCATTGGTCGGCCGTCTGCAAGCCATCCCCCAATTGCCCACCATGTGGCAAAAAAGGCGCAAAATCCAGCAAAACCGTGCCCTCCCCCTCAAGGAAATGCGTGCCCTCATGGAACCAATCACCACACCTGGGCAGGTATGGCAACGCTACCAACATTTAGCCCCTGAACAATGAAATCCTTGCATTTTGGGGCTTGAGCTTATCCAGGCAGATCAGCAATTCTCAATTTGACTTCATATGGGTTAGTCGGCAAAGGCCGACTTTGTGGGTCTACGAACGAGTCGACACACTATTTCACGCAAAGACGCAAAGTTTTTTCCTATGCGCCTTCGCGTCTTTGCGTGAGTTAATCAATTTGCCTGACAAGTTGTTCTTGCACCCGACTTTGTAACGTTGGTGCAGGTTTATCGCTGTTTCTGCTAAAATAAACTGCTATGTCTTTAGAAATGAAACCACCGCAGCCAGTCGGTTCCATCCCCGACCGCTTCGACTCAGACGATATTCAAACCCAATGGGACAAGTTACGTGAAATTTTTGCCTACCGCAATTTGCTAAAGAATCTTGTCATCCGAGATTTGAAAGCGCGGTACAAAAATTCAGTTTTGGGCATTGTTTGGAGCTTGCTTAACCCGTTGCTGATGATGACGGTTTACACAGTCTTATTCACCATACTCATTCCCAACGACGGCATCGAAAAGTACCCCATTTTCATTTTAGTCGCACTCATTCCCTGGCAATTCCATGCTGCCACCATGATGAGCAGCACGGGGTCTATTGTGACCAACGCTCCTATCATCAAAAAAGTCTATTTTCCCCGAATTTTGCTGCCCACCGCTTCGCTGCTGTCTAACTTTGTTAACTTTTTGCTGGCTTCCGTGATTCTTTTGATTTTGCTGTACGCTTTTGGCATTGGGCTGACGATTCATGCGCTTTGGGTGCCACTCATCTTGTTGACGCAAATTATTTTTGCACTTGGCCTGGCGTATATTCTTTCCACACTGCAAGCATTTTACCGAGATACGCTCATGATTTTGGAGGTTGGCCTGCTGGCCTGGTTTTTCCTGACGCCAGTATTTTATCCTTTTGAGCGATTTGGCACGCAAGCAGTTATCTGGGGACTTACCCCGGCTCGTATCATGCGCTGGGTAAACCCTATGGCCTCGATTATCGATGGCTACCGCACGGTGCTGTGGGGGAACGTAGGCAGCAGTGGCCCAGGGCCGATGGACCCGCTGGCTTTATTGCGCACATTTGCAACGGCCGTACTCATTTTCATCGTTGGCTACATTGTGTTCAGTCGCTCAGAACACCTCTTTGGAGAAAAGCTGTAGGCCAATCGGCCGGGGACATTTCGGAAATCTATGGCCAAAAGTGCCCCAATGCAACGGTTTCTCTACCAAATCAGTACGTTCCAACGGTACGCTTTCAGGGGGTTGATTGTCCATGTTATAATGCCCCCCGGTACATAAAATAATGAATTTTCTGTTGCCAGTGGCAACTATATTTGTCGTTTGAACTTATGTTTTTCAAGTCAAAAAAATTAGCAGCCACCTCGGCTGCTTTGTCCATCTTTTTAATTGTAATGGCATTATTCCTGGCTGGCTGTGCCAGCGAAACGTTGCGGACGCCATTGCCCACGCTGGCGGCAACGGTCGCCATTGAGGTTGCCGAAGTTGGAAGCAGTGCCACGCCACAACCTGCAACCAATACGCCTGAGCCTTCAGCGACACCAACACCCGCAGGTACCAACACGCCTGGCCCCAGCCCCACACCCTCCAACACGGCAACAGCTATGCCAACCCAGACGGCCGCACCTACATCAACCCCCACCAGCTTACCTCAGCTAGACCCGGTGCTGACTGTTGACGCCCCTGTGGATTTGATCGAGGGTATTCCAACGCCGTCAACGGCCGTCCCAACGGCCGTACCCACCTTTGAAGTGCCCGATTCCACTACCAATATCTTGCTGCTGGGCAGCGATACTGCCATTGGCTCCAACGATACCCGCACCGACACGATGATCATTGTCTCGGTAAACCAGGATGGCCCGTCTGCCTCGATGATCTCCTTGCCACGTGACCTCTACGTCTACATCCCTGGCAAAACGATGAATCGGCTGAACACCGCCCTCTCCTTAGGTGGTGTGGAACTTCTTAAGCAAACCATCCTGTATAACTTTGGCATTCCCATCCATTATTACGCCCGTGTCGATTTTCAGGGATTTGAAACGGCCGTTGACGCCATCGGTGGTGTAGACATTGCCGTAAGCTGCCGCCTGCAAGATTGGCGACTCATCTCCCCTGAACTCAATCCCGAAGATGAAGACAATTGGGAACAGTTTGCCCTGGAACCGGGCCTGCACCACATGGATGGTGACACGGCACTCTGGTTTGCCCGCTCGCGCCTCTCCACCAACGACTTTGACCGGGGCCGCCGCCAGCAGCAGCTACTCCGCGGTCTGCTCAACGAGGGTGTAGACCTGGGACTCCTCTCCAATTTCCCCTCCCTGTGGGACGCTTACAAAGAGAATGTCGAAACCGATATGGATATCGGCCGTATTTTACAACTGGCCACCCTGGCCCCGTCGGTACGCCAAAATGGCGTCCAGCATCTCTATCTTGTACGTGGCATTGAACCATGGGAAACGCCAAGCGGCGCACAGGTGCAGCTACCCGTCTGGGAAGGCGAAAACAACCTGGAAGAAACATTTAGTCGCTTATTCCGTGTGCCCGCGCTGAACCGAGCCAACCGCCGCCCCATCACCGTAGAGATCGTCAACGCCAGCGGCAACCCAGACATGGCTTTGTTAGCAGCCGATAACCTGGCCTGGTACGGCTTTGTGCCCATCATCGGCGCAGAAGCTCCCGAACCCGAGCAATTCACGCAGATATTTTACTATCGCCCCAACTTCAAAGATTCCTTTGACTGGATGATCAGCTGGATTTTTGATATGTACCGCAGCGAGATTCAGCTCACCGAAGATGACACATTTGAGTATGAATACAAAGTCATCCTGGGTGAAGATTATGATCCTTGCCTCAACCAACTGTACCAACCGCAAGAATTCATTAACTAAGGTTACATGGGCTGTTGCCAGTCTCCAGACCGGGCGACTTAACCCGGCCAGAAACCAGCCAGCGCAAATACATAACGACTCAAAATCCCTTCCTTGATTTCATTGCACATCTCTCAGCATGAGGCATAATGTGGGCAACAAGGAAGGTAACAAATGGCATCCACCCCCGTCGATTTACCGCTTCACCAACTCAGCGAAAAAGAGTACAAACGTCGCATCCGTGCCTGGGCCATGTACGATTGGGCCAATTCTGCCTTTGCGACGACGATTTTAGCGGCCGTTTTGCCTGCATATTACAGCAGTGTAGCGGGAGCCAATTTGCCCAGTGCCGCTACGGCCACCCAATATTGGAGCATTACCCTCTCCATTTCCGTTTTTATCGTTGCCATCTTGTCTCCCATTTTAGGCACTGTTTCTGACATCATGCGCGGCAAGAAGAAATTCTTGTCGGTTTTTGTAGGCCTCGGTGTGGTCGGCACGGGCCTGCTGGTGCTGGTAGACACAGGTGATTGGCTCATGGCCTCCATCTTTTTCATCATTGGGCGGATTGGCTTTGGTGCCGCCAACGTTTTTTATGATGCCCTGCTGCCCCACGTGGCCAAAGAAGAAGACCAGGACCGTGTTTCGACCTACGGCTATGCCCTCGGCTACCTGGGCGGGGGCATTTTGCTGGCGATTAACGTAGTGATGATCTTCCAACTACCTGCAAATTGGGGGGTGCGCTGGTCGTTGTTTAGCGTGGCCATCTGGTGGCTTGTCTTTTCCATCCCGATTTTCCGGCAGGTGCCGGAACCAGTGGGCGTGAGTCAGAAGCTGCTGCCTGGCACCAACCTGGTGCGGCAAAGTTTTAGCCAAATTCGCAAAACGCTGCGCGAAATTACCCAATATCGCGAACTGTTCAGATATTTGGTTGCTTTTCTGATTTACAACGACGGAATCGGCATTATCATTTCTGTGGCGGTTATTTATGGGGCAGAGCTGGGCTTTGGCACCACCGAACTGGTGCTGGCCATTTTGCTAGTGCAATTTGTAGGCATTCCCTACAGCCTGGTGTTTGGCAACTTGCCAGCTAAAAGCAATCGTCGGCAAACGGTTTACGTGGCCTTTGTGATGTTTAACATCATTGCCCTGCCGCTGGTGGGCATTGGCGGGCGGTTTATTCTGCCAAAAACGCTTACCGGCACGCCTTCCCCGGATTTTGTTGCAACGGAAACGGCCGTTGGCCAGGGTACCCACACCGCCGACAGCAACGCCTTTGCGCTGACGGGCAATTGGGACACCCAAACAGTCTCCGGGACAGAGCGGGGCGAAACGTGTGCCTGGTATGCTTTCTGGTGCGATGAGGCTGAATTGGCGGCAACCTATGTAGCAACGGATGATGTGAACGGCCGTTTCAACTTTGCCTACAACGGGCAACCGATTGAACTTACCTACAGCATTGGCCCAGACCACGGCATTTGGGCTGTGGAGTTAGATGGTGAACCGCTGCTTGATGACGCTGGCGACCCCATCCTCATTGACGCCTACCAAAACACCGTGCGCTACGACGTCACCACCGAACTGCAAGCTAATGTAGAAGGGGAACACGTTCTCTCGCTGGTAAACACAGGCCAGAGCGCACCCGGCAGCAGCGGCACCCGCTTTGCTGTGTCAGAAGTTGAAGTCTTGCCCCCGCTGCGCAGCAGCAATTTGGGCGGCATCATTGGCTTGCTGTTGGCCACGCAAGCCGTTGCCATTCTGTTTGCCTTCCTCACTGGCCCCCACCTCTTCCAGGGCATCGCTGACCGTCTGGACACCAAGCGCAGTATCATTTTGGCACTGTCTGCCTATGCCATCATTGCCATTTGGGGCTACTTCTTGAACTCTGTGGTGGAATTTTGGTTCCTGGCCTGGCTGGTGGCCATTGTGCAGGGCGGTAGCCAGGCACTCAGCCGCAGCCTGTACGCCACCATGACGCCCAAGACAATGAGCGGCGAATTTTTTGGCTTCTTCAGCATCATGTCCAAGTTTGCCTCATTCTTAAGCCCGCTTGTGTTTGTCTTGTCCGTTGCCCTGTTCGACAGCAGCCGCCCCGGCGTGGCCAGCCTCTTCATCTTCTTTGCCGTTGGGATTTTCTTGCTCTCGCGGGTGAACGTGGCGGAGGGTAAAGCAGTCGCGGATGCGAAGGATGCGGAGATTTTAGCGGCCAGTGGTCAGTAAATGGTAACTGTTCACCGATTACTGAATACCGGCTTCTCACCATTTACGGCTGCGGTCGCGCTTGCGGTCGCCGCGCTTTTTCTTTTCTGACAAGCGTTTTTCAACAGCCGCTTTGGATGGTTTGGTCTTGCGTCGTTTCTTTTTCTTTTTGAGGGCGTCGGTGAGGAGCTGTTGAAAGAGGGAAACGGCCGTATCCCGGTTCCGGTGCTGGCTACGAGAGGATTGCACATGCAGTTGCAGCATCCCCTCCTTGTCAATCCGGTTGGCCAGCCGTTTGAGCAATCGTTCCCGCACCCCGTCTGGCAAGCTGGGCGAATTGGCAACGTCAAACAGCAGCGTTACCCTGGTTGCACTCTTGTTCACATGCTGTCCGCCTGGTCCGCTACTGGTAGAGAAGCGAAAGCTCAACTCCGCCAGTGGAATCTGTATCTCAGCATTTATCGGGATCAGTCGTTCGTCGTCCATCCTCTTTAGTATAGCATGGGCAGCACCGACCGCTGCGCTATAATTTTGTTTAAGAGTGGATGGTGGTTAGTAGCTAATTGTTTTTACCAGCAACCAACCATTAACCCACCAGCAACCAGCAACTCAAACCTATGATCAAACAACCCAACTCCGACTACTGTTTTGTCTGCGGCCGTAACAACCCACACGGCCTGTACGTCACCTTTTACGACAACGGCCGTAACGAAGTCACCGCTACCCACACCATCCCCGAAGCATACCAAGGCTACCCCGGCGTGGTGCATGGCGGCATTGTGGCCGCGCTGCTGGATGAGGTGGTGGCCCGCGTAGCCATGATTGGCGATCCGCACCACTTTATGATGTCGGTGAAGCTGGAAGTAAAGTACCGCCATCCCGTGCCAACGGAGACGGAGCTTACGGCCGTTGGTCGCATCGTGAAGCTGCGCGGACGGCTGGGCAAAGCCGTAGGTGAAATTCGCCTGCCGGACGGCACCGTCGCTGCTGAAGCCGCTATGACCCTAGCCGATGTTCCTGCCGAAATTCTGGCCAGTGCCAACCTGGAAGCCCTCGGCTGGTATGTGGATAAATGAGGCTGGTGGTTAGTTTTAGAGGACCATCACAAACTAGCTACCACCCACTAGCCACTCGCATCAACTTAACACCTTTTATACGGCCATATCGCCACAGAACTTTTACAATGTGGCATCATGAATCAGGTTTACTCCAAAGAACTCCGCGCCGATACGGCCGCACTGCTTATCCCGCTCATTGCCGGGGCAACCGCTCTTGTTGCGCTGCTGGCCGCCGTTGTCGTGGTTGACTTTGCAGCCAGCTGGCATTTGTGGCTGGCGGTCGTGCTGGCAATGAGCAGTGGTCTCTTTGGCTGGCAGGCCCTAAAGAAAAATCAGCGCATTGTGGGTACTCTGGTTTTTACGGCCGTTCACCTTTTCATCTTGACCCTCATCATCCATAAGAACTGGGCACCCGGCAGCCTGCTTCCCTACCTCTTTGCCGTGCTTATTATCGCCAGCAGCATGTTTGTTCAACCCAATTTTGGCTTTGTGGTTTGGGGAGCTGCGACCTTGCTCACCGCTATCGGCATTAGCCAGCATACCGAGGGCATTGGGCAACTGCTACGACAGTTGAGTGGCCCCACCATTGTGAACTTATTTGTGGCCGGTGCCGCTTATTTTTCTGCTATGGAGTGGCAGGTGGCGGTAGAATCGGTGAGCGCGCTGCACCTCAAGGCCCAGCGGCGGCGAGATGAGCTGTTTGCTATTCAGGAAGAGCTGCGTCTGGCCAATGCCAAGCTGCACAGCACCAACGAAGAACTGGATAAAGCCCGGCGAACGGCCGTTGCTGAACGAGATTTGCGCACCCGTTTTATGTACCAGGTTAGCCATGAACTACGCACCCCCATCAATACCATCGTCAACTTTGCCCACATTTTAGGCCAGGGCGAGCTAGGGGATGTCAGTGAGCGTCAGGTCGATTACTTGGGGCGCATCGAAAAATCGGGATGGCACTCCATGAGCGTTCTCAACGACCTGCTTGATTTGGCCCAGATGAACGCTGGTGAATTTCGGCTAAAACTGGAGCTAGTAGATTTGCATTCAGTTTGCGACGAGGCGATGGCCAGCGTGCGCAGCCTGCTGCACAACCCCGAGATTGCCCTGGTGCACGACTACCCAGACGTGTGGCCCCAAGTATTGGTAGACCCCAAGCGGTTCCAGCAAGCTCTGCTCAATTTACTGGGCAACGCCGCCAAATACACCGATGAAGGCCACATTGCCCTGCGCGTCCGCGCCTACGAACAAAGTGCCACTTTTGCCGTTGAGGACACCGGTGTTGGCATTCCGGCAGCGCACCATGAGGCAGTGTTTCAAGAGTTTCGCCAACTGCATGAAACCACGACCCGCCGCCGCATTGGCACGGGGCTGGGACTGCCCATCAGCCGCCATCTCATTGAGCGGCACGGCGGCACGCTAACCCTGCACAGCGAACCGGGCAAAGGCAGTACCTTCACCATCTCCCTGCCATTGGCCAAAACTATCCAGGCAAACGGCCGTCCCCACACACCAGCCGTTGCCCAAGAACGGCCGTTTTGATACACTCCTAAACATAAATAGGTAACCGATGTCCATACCATTAGCCAACGCCACAATCATCCTTGTCGAAGATGACCCGAATGCCCAACTGGTAGCTCTGGATTTGCTGCGAATGGGCGGGGCCAACCGATGCTACTCCCGCCGCAGCGTTGATTCCGCCATTGCCTTTGCTGAAAAACTGCCCAAGGTTGACCTCTTTTTGGTAGACATCAACATGCCCAAAAAAAGCGGCTTCGATCTGCTTAGCGAAGTACGCAAGCACGAACGTTTGCAAGGGGCTTTGATTGTTGCCGTAACCGCTGGCACGCTAGAGCATGACACCGGGCGCATTCGCGAGTTTGGCTTCGATGGTTTCATTAGTAAGCCGCTACGCGCCGCCGAGTTTGCCAACCAGGTTCAGCGGGTTCTCGACGGTGAGCATCTTTGGGAAACGCGCTAATAAGCAGCTATCACATAACTGGAGTTCAAGTGAATCAGGTCGTACCGAGAAAACAGCTCTGGCAGAGTCAGCTTGCCCCATTCGCTGGCCTGCTGCTCCTTCTTTTACTACTCACGGGCTGCTTTGGCGGTGGGGATGAGGCCGCGCCAGAAGCAGTTGCGCCGGAAGCGGCCACACAACAAACAGGCACGCTAACTTGCAGCCAAACTTGCCTCAATCAAGGTCAATGTGGCGTTGCTGCCGACGGCCGTACCGTTATCCTCGCTAGCAGCAACCAACCCACCTTCCGAGACCACAACGCCATCCTGGAAAATGAAAGTGCCATTATTATTGCCGGGCAGCAAACCCTAAACATCTCCAACTTCAATGGCACGCCCGGCACATTGAACTTTTTTGCCGTACAGCCAACAGGGGGCGGCCCCACTAATTGGGTAGCCGGTAGCTGTGTCAATCTCAACCAGTAATCACAAATCATCATGAGCGATAATCTACGCATCCTCCAGGAGCTATTGGCTGCGCAACAAGCAGGGACTCCAGTTGTTTTAGCGACGGTTATCAAGGCGCGTGGTTCGGTGCCGCGGCACAGCGGTAGCAAAATGTTGGTCTATGAAGACGGCCGTATCTCTGGCAGCATTGGTGGCGGCGAGATGGAGTCACGAGTGGTGAATGAGGCACTGTTGGCTTTGCAAGACGGCCGTACCCGCGTGCTGCCCTATTCGCTGGTAGAACCGAGCCGGGGCGACCCCGGCGTTTGCGGAGGTGAAGTGGAAATTTACCTGGAACCTTACGCCCCACCTGCTACGCTGTTGGTTGTTGGCTGTGGCCACGTGGGGCAAGCCGTGGCCGAGCTAGGGCATTTTCTTGGCTACCGCGTCGTCGTGACTGATGATCGCGAAGCGTTAGCCAGCCCAGATGTGATTCCCAACGCCGACTTGCACCTGCCCGGCAGTTTTGCCGACGCCATTGCACAAAGTCCCATTAACGCCCAAACCTATATCGTCATGGTCACGCGCAACGTGCTGGTAGACCGCGAAATCGTCCCGCAAATTATTCGCTCGCCCGCCCGCTACATCGGCGTGATGGGCAGCAGCCGCCGCTGGGCAGAAACCAAACGCCTGCTGATGGAAGATGGCCTGTCGGCTGACGATTTGGCGCAAGTGCAAGCCCCCATCGGCCTGGAAATTCAGGCCGAAACGCCAGAAGAAATCGCCGTCAGCATCATGGCGGAAATTATCAAGCGACGTCGTACTTAGCAGCTACGCCGCACATCACAAAAACTTTGTCTTAAAAGGATGACGTTACACACTTGTCAAGCGTCGCCCCACCTCTTTATACTTAGCCCATGAACACTCACTTCCACGAAATTTCCCATTATGAAACCCCCACTTCGGTAACGGCCGTTTTAAAGCTACTGGCGCAATACGGCCGTCGCGCCCGCCTCGTCGCTGGTGGCACAGACCTGCTGCTAGAACTGGAGCGTGGCATCCGCCCCGATGTGGATGTTTTGATCGACATCACCCGCATTCCCGGCCTGGCAGAGATTACAGAAGGTGAAGACGGCAGCATTCATCTGGGGCCGCTGGTGACGCACAATCAAGTCGTTGCCTCACCGCTGCTAGTGCAGAAAGCATTGCCCCTGGCGCAGGCCAGCCTGGAAGTTGCTTCGCCGCAGCTGCGCAACCGGGCTACCGTCGCAGGCAATCTCATCACCGCCAGCCCCGCCAACGACACCATCACCCCGCTACGCGCGCTCAACGCCAAACTCACCCTCACCTCTGTGCGCGGCGAGCGAATTGTCTCCCTAGCTGATTTTCACACGGGCGTGCGCCAAACGGTGCTGGAACCAGACGAAATGGTCACCGACATCTTTTTTGCCCCCATGCCAGCTTCGTCGCGCGGCATTTTTGTGAAGCTAGGGCTACGCCGCGCCCAGGCAATCTCTGTGGTACACCTCGCCTTCGTGCTGGATTTTGCCGATGACGGTTCGGTAAAAAATGCAGCCATCACTCAGGGCAGCGTGGCACCCACCATCATCCACAGCCCCGGTGCAGAAGCATACCTGGCAGGCAAAACGCTGGATGAGGCGGTGATTGCGCATGCTGCCAATCTGGTTGCCGCAGCGGCAACCCCCATTGACGATGTGCGCAGCCCGGCAGAATATCGCCACGAAATGGTGCGGATTATGACCATTCGTGCCCTGTCGGCCCTGCGAGACGGCCGTGAACGCAGCCAATGGCCACCAGACCCGGTAATGCTGTGGGGGGAGACAAACGGCCGTTTCCCCACCGGCAGCCAATTCAGCCACACCCACCACCCCGATACGCCCATCACCACCACCGTAAACGGCAAAGAAGTCACGGCCACGGGCGGCAACCACAAAACGCTGCTGCGCTGGCTCCGCGAAGAAGGCACGCTCACCGGAGCGTCGCTGACAGGCAGCAAAGAAGGGTGCGGCGAAGGTGAATGTGGTGCCTGCACCGTCATTCTGGACGGCATGGCGGTGATGTCTTGCCTGGTGCCCGCGCCACGCGCCCACGGGGCCAACATTGTGACCATTGAGGGATTGGCAAACAGTGCCAATGACGCTACCTTGCACCCACTGCAACAAGCGTTTGTGGAGACTGGGGCAGTGCAATGCGGCTTCTGTATTCCTGGATTTTTAGTCGCAGGAGCCAAGTTACTAGAAGAACGGCCGTCGCCCAATCGCGAGCAGATTTTACAAGCATTTAGTGGCAATCTGTGCCGCTGCACCGGCTATTACAAGATCATAGAAGCCGTCGAGAAAGCTGCTAGCTAGCAAACGGAGGTAAACACCCATGCGCCTGGAAAAAAAACATGAAGAAGAATTAGCCAAACGCAAAGGACTCACAGGTAAAACCGTTATTCAGGTCATCTGGCTACTTTTTACTGGCACCCTGGCTTACTTTTTTGTAAATTACCTATTTTCTGAAGGGATTCTCAGACCCGGCATTTTTTACAATCAGCTATTTATCCCCCGCTCCGTACCAGAAATTGGCCTGAAGCTCATCGTTGTGTTGGGGCTGGTCATCGTGATGCAAATTGTCTTTTCTTTGGGATACATTATTGCCAGCCCGGAAGGACGCCGCCGCACGGGAGATGCCTCCATGTACTCACGCAACAAAGACCCCTTTGACGACCGTTTTGGATAATAACTCACGTTACTCAGCGTAGATTTCAAAAGTCTTACGGCCAGTCTCGCAATTTGCCAGAGAGCTATGAAACTTTTGAAATCTCTTTAATCGTATTTTTGAGAAAAATACGATCTCTCCGAGAAAAAGTATGCTTAAGTCCCAATCTGTTTACCGCGTAGATGCACCCGGCAAAGTAACGGGCGAGACCTTGTATGCCGGCGACATCACCCCAGACAATTTACTACACGGCAAGGTTTTGTTCAGCAACCAACCCCATGCTCGCATGATTTCGATGGACACAAGCGCAGCCGAAGCTGTGCCCGGCGTTATCACCATTCTTACGGCCAAAGATGTGCCGGTAAACGAGTATGGCCTCATTTTGCCAGACCAGCCGGTTTTGGTGGGGCTAGGCAGCAGCAATCCCCATGCCGATGTCAGCCGTTGGGAAGGGGATCAGGTGGCTGTGATCGTTGCTGAAAGCGAAACGGCCGCTGCCAAAGCCCGCAGCCTCATCCAAATTGAGTGGGAACCGCTGCCCATCATTAGCAGCATGGAAGAAGCCTTGCAGGATGAGGTTATCATCCAGCCGTGGCACGGCAGCAATGTGCTAAAAAAGTATCAGATTCGCAAGGGCAACATGGCTGCTGGCTGGGATGAAGCTGATATCATCCTCGAAGGCACCTATCATTTGCCCTTTCAGGAACATGCCTTTTTGCAGCCAGAAGCGGGCGTCAGCTACATCGACGAGAATGGTCGGGTTACTGTGGAAGTTGGTGGCCAATGGGCACACGAAGACCGACAGCAGGTGGCTCATTCGCTGGGTCTGCCCGAAGAAGAGGTTCGCATCATCTACCCTGCCATCGGCGGGGCATTTGGCGGCAAGGAAGATATGTCTTTGCAAATTGTGCTGGGGCTTGCTGCCAAGCGACTGCATGAGCAAGGCATCAATCGCCCAGTGCGCATTATCTGGACGCGAGAAGAGAGTATCTTTGGCCACCACAAGCGGCACCAGGCAACTGTGTACACAAAATGGGGGGCGACGAAAGAGGGAAAGATTACGGCCGTTTCTGCCACCGTTCACATGGATAGCGGCAGTTATGCCTACACCAGCACCAAAGTGCTGGGTAACTTCCACCTTATGGTCACTGGCCCTTATGAAATTCCCAATGCCCACATAGACAGCTACGCCATCACCACCAACAATGTACCAGGTGGGGCGTTCCGGGGCTTTGGCGGGCCGCAGGGTGCGTTTGCTGCCGAAACCCAAATGAACAAGTTGGCCGAGGCATTGGGCGTCAGCCCCGTTGAGATTCGCCTGAAAAACGTGCTGCGCGAAGGCAGTTTACTGACGGTGCAAACCCCGCCGCCACCAGGCATTAGCATGGCAGAAGTGGTGGAACGGTGTGCAGCAGAGGCTGGGTGGCACAGTGAGCAGAGTTCAGTAAACGGTAATCAGTTCAACAGCATTCAGTCGCTGCCGGGGAATCCCGATGCGCTGCGTAAAGGACGGGGAATTGCCTGCTCGTTTAAGAATGTGGGCTTCTCTTTTGGGTTCCCGGAGAATTGCGAAGCGACAATTGAGCTGCACGGCAAAGCCGAGATTGAACGTGTCATTTTGCGCCATGCCGGGGCAGACGTGGGACAGGGGGCCCATACGGCCTTCCGGCAGATGGCTGCCGCCGCCGTGGGCGTAGACGTAAGCCTGGTCGAGTTGGATATGTCGGACACGGCCAGTAGCGGCAACTCTGGCTCGGCCTCTGCCTCCCGGCTTACCTGGATGGCGGGCAATTCGATTCGCGGTGCAGCCGAAGCGGCCCTCACCGCCTGGACTAACGAGGATCGCCCAGCCGTCGGACACCATATTTACAGGCCACCTGGCACAGAGCCGTATGATGCTGAAACTGGCGTTTGCATGCCTAACTTCTCTTATGGCTATGTGGCCGAAGCGGTAGAGCTGACGGTAGATATCGAAACGGGCCATATTCACATTGACAAGGTAATATGCGCTAACGATGTGGGCAAGGCAATCAATCCGGTGCTCATTGAGGGGCAAATTGAGGGGGCGGTGGTGCAGGCGCATGGGTATGCGCTGATGGAAAATTTGGTAGTGGCGGACGGCCGTATCCAAAACCCCTTCCTCAGCCAATACCTCATTCCCGGCATCAAAGACGTGCCGGAAATTGTGCAGTCGGTCATTATGGAAGTGCCAGACCCCATCGGCCCGTGGGGGGCGCGGGGCATGGCCGAGATGCCGTTCTTACCGCTGGCACCTGCTATTGTTGCGGCCGTTTACGATGCCACGGGCATCTGGTTCGACGAAATCCCGCTAACGCCCGCCCGCGTGGTGGCCAAGCTGCAAGAAACTGACATTCGCAATTAGAGATTCCACAGCAATAGTCGAATACGTGTAATGGAAAGGGGGTTGTTGAGTACCTCCTTTTTATTTTGCTATTTGGGGAAGATATACACGATTGGGGGCGGTAACGGCCGTACTTTTCCAAATACAGCGTCCTTCAAAACACAGTTCTGCTACGTTTATCACCACAACAGGTTCGGGTACGGCCGTTGGCATGGCAGTGGGGGTCGGCGTAGGCGTGTTGGTTGGCGTCGGCGTGTTCGTATTTGTGGGTGTCGTTGAGAGTGTGACAACAGGTGTAGGTGTGCAAGTAGGTTTGGGACGAGGTGTACCGCTATCTGGCGCGACTTCTGATACCACACAAGTTTTATCATCTGTTGGGCGAATCGGCGGCGTGGAGGTTGGGGTGGCAGGCGCAGTTAGCGTAGAGGTGTTTGTTGGTAATACAGTTTCAGTCGCTGTAGCGGTAGACGCGTTGATTGTAACAGGAATTTCTGGTTGGGTGACAACGGCTGTATAAGTTTGCCACGTTTTGCTGTTGATCGGCAAAGTAATACGTATTGAGCTTAACAGCCGATCATTTTGAAAAAAGTTGGGTGCGGAAACCAGTTCTAAATCAGTTGGTAACGTGTCTGAAATGACAAGGCCGGGTAGATCGCGAACATTATTGCTTCTTATGGTGAATCTGTACTGAATTTCTTCACCAGGAAACACCATGCCTACAGGATTGCTTTCTTTACTAAAAAACAGCAGCGGCGTCCAATAAATTGTGTTTTGAATGAGGGGCATCTGGGTACTGTTTGTAACAATAGCACCTCCAATAACATACAGCCGACCCAATGTGGAGACAGCCGCAGCATGACCATAAAGGTACTCCAACGCATTCAACGCCTTCCACGGTTGCAAATCCCCATCAGGCAATATCTTTGTTTGATAAACATTATCTCTTGCAGAATTTTGTTTGGGATCATATTGGGTTGTGCCAGCAATATAATATAAATATTCGTCAGAGCGAACGGCCGTACCCGCATGAATGCCCGCACTACCGGGAATCACTGCTTGAGGCGTCCATTCTTCCAACCCATTTTCTCCTACATTGGCGCGATAACTAACGGCCGTTGGATCATTTTCATCGTTGGTTACTCCGCCAAAAAGATAAATAGCCTGCTCAGAAATTTTGTCATCGCTGCGCTCAAAGGCAACGGCCGAATGGCCTCTTATTGGTACTGGCAACGTCTCTTCCTGTTCCCAAACCAAATCTTCACAAGAATGATCAATCTCGGCTGAAAATACATATCGGGTTGCATCCCAACTTTGGCTGAAATAGAGGCCCCGGCGCAATCCACCCATGACATAAAGACGACCATTCAAAAAAACGGCCGCATGATATGCCATACTTTCCTCATAATCATAGGAAGTGTCAGCGTTGATTTTCCACGTCTGGTTCCTTGCCTTCCAGCTATCGAAGGTGCCGTTTTCAGCAACCTCGGCACAGTAAACTTTGTTGTTGAAGCGGGGTATTGGGCTATTGCCGGCGGGGTAGTTCAAGCCACCGATAATGAAAATCATGTTCTCGACGGCCGTTGCTGTGAATCCGTGTAGCCGTCTCGGTAAGTGTGGCAAATCACCAGTATCGCTCCACGTTCCCAACTGCCCATTTTCATCCAGCTCCACGCGGGTTACGCGACTCGTCTGCTCCAAACGCCCTGTTTGAGGGTTAAATTGCTCTCCGCCACCAATCAGAAACAAGTATTCATGCTCAGCTAGATTAACGGTAATAGCCTGCGCAGAAAGAGCAGGATACGGTGCTTCGTCCAACATCCATTGGATATGATTCTGTTGAGCATCAGGCAGTGATTGAATGAGAGGCTGAGTCACCAGTGGCAAATAAACAGTTTCACTAGAGCTGGAGCTTTGGGCATTTTGCACCAACTGGCGCAATAAAAGAAAAGTTAGCATGAGCATTAACGCAGCACAAAGCAAGCCCGCAAAAAGTCGATATACGCCCGCTGGACTTACTATTATGGATTCCGGTCTGTGCTTAACCTTAAAGCTCACAATATTCAATTACGGGCAGACACTCTCTTTTTTGACAAAGCCATCCCAAAGGTTGCTTATGGAAGCGGAGGCGGTGTTGTGGTTGGGTCTGGAGCATCTACAAATAGCGGTTTATCCTGTGAACGAATGATTTCCGTATGGACACCATTACTTGGCCCTTCCATCACAGCCACATTGATGAGATAAGTGCCAATGGGATAGTCTACATTGCTGACACTAAATTCATGTTGAAAATCCTTCGTCCAGGTGATACTAAAACGTGCTTCTGGACGCGGATCGTTTTCAGACCAAAAACGGACAGCAAAAAATTGTGTTGGTGCGAGTTGCTCGTTCCAATTCCAATGCACAACGACAGCACCACCCGGCAAAAATTCAAGATAGGTAATGATTGGTGCCGGAATTGGTGTAGCTGTGGCTGTTGGTTCCGGTAACGGCGTTGGCGACGGCTCCTTGGTTGCTGTCTCCGTTGACGTTGGTGCCTGTGTGGGTTCTGGAGATGGTGTATCGGTGGATACGGCCGTTGGTTCCGGTGTACTCTCTTCAGTGGGCATAAGGGTTGGTGTTAGTTCTGGATCATCTTTAGTGGCTGCTACCGTAGGCAGGTCCACTGTAATACTGACAGAACCCGTACCAACACAACCTTCGGCATTTATCGCTTCTAACTCAACCTCTATTTTGGATGTATCATTTGGGACGATCAAGGAGGTTGAAACGCTCTCATCGTCAAGCAGAACATCTGGCTCCGATTGCCAGCTAAAAGTCCAACCCATCGTATTTTCTTCTATTTCGGGCACAAGATAAACTTTTTCGCCAGGAACTGGAGCATCTACCTCTGCAATAGGAATGGAAAATGCGCAGGCGACAGCCTGAGACGCTGATGCTGAATTTGAGCGTGTGGTAGGTGTTGGTGAATTTGAGCCACAACCAACCATAATGATGGCGGCCATTACCAAAAATAGATACTTCGCTTTTTTTGTCATGATTTCCCCATTGTGGCTTATTCCGCTATGGCCGAAAGTGTAACAAGAACACGTTTGTCAGCGGCTGACCATCATATGACAAAGTCACAACAATTCTGTCGTTTTTAACTGATGAAGATGATAATGTGTATATGACTTCCCACCTTTCCTTCTCTTGAATTTCCCCAGCATCTGATGCCCAGGTGCTTTCTATGTTGCCATCATTGTTTATAAATTGTTGGCAAGCATTCGATAGCTCATCTGGCCCCCACTCAACAGATAGACCAAGCTCTTGCCAATTTCCAGCAATTGTTGCAGAAGTGTTTTGCGGTAAACCCAGTTTTGGCTCCCCAGGGCGATTTATGTGCAGTTCAGGCACGGCCGTTTGCACACATTCTCGTTTTTCTTCATCCGTTAGCCTGCCATTGAGAACAAAGAATACAACTGCAATAATGCTCAACAAGCCAACTGCACCCCAACCAATCAAGCTGCGGCCGGATCGTGAGTCATTGGCAGGAAGCATTGGCATAGGGCGATTTTTGTCATCAATTTCCTGGCGAATGGCAACGGCCGTTTCATGCGCAGCGACTGGTTTGAGTAACATTAACGCTCGGTCAAACTCACCCTGAGCAACGGCCTCTTGTGCTTGCTGCAAGCAAGACTCGATCTTCTCTGCTAGCTGGCCCAACAGCGCATTGACATCCAGATAATTTGGCTCAAGGGAATCTGCCTCATCCAGCAACTGCTGTGCCCTAAGCCAATCCCCCTGCCGCATCGCCACCTTGCCCTCGCCGTAAAGCTGCTCCACCTGAATTTTGCGCTGCACCTGATCTTGTAATGCTTTCTTTTCCAGTGAGTCCGAAGCCTGCGACAAGAAGTAATCCGCGTCGCGCCAACGCTCGTTGGCCATTGCCTCACGACATTGATTCAAAACAATCTCGTCCCGCTTACGCCGCTTGGCCCGGTTCAATTCGTCCGCAACGGCCTTATTATCTGGCTCAATGTTGAGTGCCTGTTTGTAAGCCTCAATTGCCGCATCCCATGCTTTTGCCTCATATTGGGTGCGTCCTGCCTGTAAAGACGAGTCAAACAGATGGCCCTGCCAAGCGGAACGCAGGGCCTGAACCAGCTCGCCAGCGCGCTCAAACCGCATTTCTGGGCGTTTGGCTAACGCTTTGGCAAATATCGCCTCAAACTGCGGTGGCAGTTCTGCCGCCAATGATGTGATGGGTGGCGGCGGTTCCTTTGCCACTGCCTGCTCTAGCTCCAGCAAGTTTGTGTGGGCAAACGGCCGTTGCCCAGTCAGCAACTCATACAACAACATGCCAAACTGATAGACATCTGTTTGCGGAAGCAATGGCTCTCTGGCCCACTGCTCTGGGGCCATCGAGGGCAAAAATCCCAACGGAGCCTTTTCGTCCATCATGAAAGTTGTCAGCTCAGCAACGGCCGTCATGTGAAAATCCGTCAGCAAGCAACCATTGTTCGGCGCAATAAGCACGTTCCCCATATTGATGTCGCCATGCACCTGCTCATTGTCATGCAGTGCGTCCAGCCCATCTGCCAAACTTTCGGCAATCTCACAAACCTGATTCACGGACAGCTTGCCTTCTTTGCGAAAACGACTGCGCAGCGAAGCACCATCCACAAATTTCATAGCGACAAACGGTTTTTCCTTGTGCAACCCTGCCTCGTATACTGGCACAATGGCTGAATGAGTAGGCAAGCGTAATAGCTGCGCCCGATGCTGAAAAAACTCTTGCTGGTATCGATGATTGGCAATTAACGGCCGCTTCAATACCTTTAGAGCGACCAACTGCTCATCAATTAAGTCTTGTGCCTGATACACAACTGCAAAACGGCCGTGTTGCAGCTCCTCCTTAATCTCATAACGGCGTTTAATCATTTTGGGGCGCAGTAAATTTGCTATGTCGTCCGCCAACTCCAGCACCGTTTTGTACCGCTCGGCCGGTGCTTTGGCCATCGCTTTTTCCAAAATAGGCTGAATTTTGGGCGGCAGATCCGAATTGTGATCACAAATATTGGGGATACGGCCGTGCATATGCTGTTCAGCCATTACCAGAGGATTGGGATCAGGGAACGGTAGCTCACCCGTGAGCATCTCAAAAAGGGTTACGCCAAGCTGGTAAATGTCGGTGTGTGGTCCCACCGCCTCCTCACGCCACTGTTCTGGTGCCATATAAAATGGGGAACCGCCAAATGATTGTGGCAAATGGCCCGTTTCGATTTTCTCTAACGGTGCCGCCAGACCAAAATCAGCCAGAAAAACCGTCCCCTCTTCATCCAGCAAAATATTGGCAGGCTTAATATCCCGATGCACAATCGCTTCACTGTGGGCACGGTTGAGTGCCACTGCCAGCCGATTCAAAATGAGGCTGGCCTCTGGTAGCGGAATCGGCCCTTCTCGCTCCAGGCGTTTGTTCAACACATCTGGCATCAGGCGCATCACCAAATATAAATTATTGGTGCTTTCATCCTGGCCAAAATCGTACACGGGCAAGATAGCGCGATGTTCCAGGCCAGCAATGGTTTGCGCTTCGTTTAGAAAACGTGCCTGGAATTTGGGATCTTCTGAAAAATGCTTCAGAATAATTTTTAGGGCAACCTGTCGGTCTAGCTCTGGGTCTTTTGCTGCATAGACTTCAGCCATTCCCCCCTGGCCTATCAGGTATTCAATCTTATATCGGCCAAATGTCTGCAATGTCATAAAATGCTCTTCGGATGTTTGGTTATGTCAATCTAACCGTATTTAACAAGCTGGAAACGGAACAACAACGCTTTCTTGAAACGGCCGTTCCAAACCCAAAACAGCCCATCAGCATAGCATCCCTATAATTTCGTATTCAATTTGGCCACTACAGTTAAATTTTGTACCGATACGAGCGCAACTAATCGGCATTATACAGAACTCTGGTCCGCAAAGTAAAGTCACAAATCACATAATTCCAGGCAAATCTGCTAATTTTGGCGATGGCTTGCCCCCCAAGTTGTACCTCAGGTAAGATCAGGCCATGCTATTTCCAAACCATCTTGTTATTCTGCGCGGTGGCGGCGACCTAGCCACAGGCGTTGCCTATCGGCTGCACCACGCCGGGTTTCCCATTATTGTTTTGGAGTTGGAACAGCCGTTGGTCATACGTAGAAAAGTGGCAGTGGCAACGGCCGTACTCGAAGGCCGCATTCAAATCGAAACCCTCCATGCCCAACACGCTGAGTCAGTTAAACAAGCTCTCGCTCTTGCCCAATCCGGCGCGATTCCTGTATTGGTAGCTCCAGAGTTGTCGGTAATCGGTAATCAGCTATCGGTAATCGGTGACAGAACACCGATCCTGATTGATGCTCGCGTGGCCAAACGCAATATTGATACAAATATGAACCAGGCTGGTTTGGTTATCGCGCTTGGCCCTGGCTTCACGGCTGGGGTGGATTGCCACGCTGTCATCGAGACAATGCGCGGGCATCGACTGGGGCGCGTCATTTGGGAAGGGAGCGCACTGCCAAATACCGGCACGCCCGGCATTGTGGCCGGCAAGGGAGCCGAGCGCGTGCTGCGCGCGCCAGCGACGGGACAGGTGAAATGGAAGTTGGAAATTGGCACTTTGGTTCGGGAGAGAGAGCTAATTGGGGATGTAGCTGGATCGCCAATCGTTGCACCATTTGACGGGGTGCTGCGCGGCTTGATTGCCCCTGGCACAACGGTACGCACTGGCCTCAAAATCGGCGATTTGGATGCACGTTCAGACGTTTCTGCTTGCTTCACCATTTCCGACAAAGCATTAGCCATTGGCGGTGGCGTGCTAGAAGCGGTTCTGACCCACCTGAACAAACAGTCATGATCCGCTACGACCTTCCCACCGCATTTAACCTGCGGCCACAAAATGAGATGATTGCGTTTGTGGGCGGTGGTGGCAAAACGAGTTTGCTATTTGCCCTCGGGGCTGCCCTACCTGGCCGACGCATCCTTACGACCACCACCCGTATCTTTGCTGCCCAGATGAGCCGAGCCGAAGAGCTTATTTTTGCCACAGAGGACACAGAGGGCAATGAGAAGAAGATTGGCGAGGCGTTGGATCGGCAGGGGATTTGCTTGGTGGTCGGTGAGGTGAAAGGCGAAAAAGCAGTAGGTGTGCCGCCCATAATGGCCGATGGCTGGCTGGCGCGGCCAGATGTGGATTATGTACTGGTGGAGGCAGATGGCTCGCGGATGCGCCCGATTAAAGCACCAGCAGCGCATGAGCCGGTGATTCCGCAGCAAACAGGGCTGGTGGTGCCTGTGGTAGGGATCGATGCCCTAGACGGCCGTTTCTCCCAAGTCACACACAGGCCAGAGATTGCAGAAAATCTGCTTCAGTATTCAGTAATCGGTAATCAGTTATCAGTAAATGATGTAGCGCGGCTGATTGGGCATCCGCAGGGGGGGCTGAAGAGCGTGCCAGATGGGGCGCGGGTTGTGCCGTTCATCAACAAGGTGGAAACGGCCGCACAGCTCACCGCCGCCCGCCAAATTGCCCATCATTTGCTGCAAACGCCTCGCATCGAGCGCGTTATCATCGGTGCAGTGAACTCTGAACAGCCTGTACGAGAGGTGCACCAGCGGGTAACGGCCGTTATTCTGGCGGCCGGGGAAGGCAAACGAATGGGGCAGCAAGCTAAACAGTTGCTGCCATGGGGCAATACAACCGTCTTGGGGCAGACAATTGCGAACGTGAAGCAAACGGCCGTTCACGATCATCTCGTCATCACCGGGCATGAGGCAGAGGCAGTACGCCAAATTTCGGCGGAAGCGAAGATCAAAACTTTACATAATTCCGATTATGCCGCTGGGGAAATGCTTTCTTCTTTGCAAACGGCCGTTCACGCCCTGGATGAATCCGTAACGGCCGTTCTGGTGGTTCTGGCAGACCAGCCGATGGTTGAAGCGACAACGATGGATTTGCTGCTAGAAGCATATTGGCAAGGGCACGGCGACCTCATCGCACCCATCTTTGAGGGCAAGCGCGGCAATCCGGTGCTGATTGGCCGTCGCTACTTTGCAGAACTGCTGACGTTACCCTCAGGTAAGGCTCCCCGCACCCTGCTGCGCCGCCACGCCGATCAACTGCATCTGGTCGAAGTCTCTACTGACGACATCCTGCGCGATTTGGACAGCCCGGAACAGTATGCAGCAGAACGGCCGTCTCGCTAAAACTTAAAAAAGCCACAGAGGACACAGAAATTACGAGGAAGCGGGTTCATTAAATCATCGCTTGGCTAATCGTTTTTGCAGACTGTCTACCGTCACCTGGTCCCCAATTTGGCGGAAGATGGCCAGACTTTTTTGGTAATGGGCTTCCGCTGCGGGCAGGTTTTGGCTGGCAACGGCCGTATCTCCCAAATAAAGATGGCACAGTCCCTGCCCCCGCGCATCTTCCATCTCTTGGCGAATCGCTAGGCTCTCTTCATAGCGTGCCTGCGCCGCATCGTAATCGCCCAGCGCATAGGCTACGCGCCCCAAATTGACCAGTGAAAAGCCCATGCTCCACCGATTGCCTAACTGTTCTTCCAAACCCAAGCTGGTTTGTGAATGGGTCAACGCCACCTCGTACCGCGCCTGCAGGTAAGCAATCTGGCTCAAAATATTGTTGCTGATCGCCTGGCTATAGGTGAGGCCGTGCTGTTCACCGATATTCAATGCTTCCCGGCAGCTAGCCCAGCCCGCTTCATAGTTGTCCTGCACATATTGCACCACTGCCAGATAGTTCAGCGCATAGCTTAACGCCGCTGGCTCGCCATCCTCACGCAGCGCGTCAATGCTCTCTTGCAATAATCGCTCGGCTCGGCTGCGGTCGCCCAGCAAAAAGGCAAACCAGCCCTGCCGCGCCTTCAGCTTGCCCAAAATAGCCTTGGGTGCCTGTGCCGCCAGCTCGGTAACCGCCTGGGTAAACAATGCCAGCCCCTCGCGGAACCAGCTACGCATGTATAAAAAGAGGGAAAGCACGGCCGTTGCTTGATCCACAGCAGCAACATCACCCTGGGAAATGGCCAACCGCCACGCCTGCCGCACATTGTCCATCTCCTGGCTGACGATGGCCAACGCTTGCTGCTGGTTGCCGCCCTGCAAATCAGCTTCCTGAGCGGCGACCAGGTTGAGGTAGTAACGGCCGTATCTCCCTTGCAAAGCCACCAATTCTGCCCCGTCCGGCAGATGTTCCGCCGCAAATTGGCGCACCACCATCAACATCTCGTAGCGCGAAGCGGTGGCACGGTGGTTTTCAGCCACCCGCCGCCGCAAAAACGATTTATCCAGCAAGGCAGAAAGCTGCGGCAATTTGGCTTGTGCCACCTCTGCCGCCGCCTTGCGGTTAAACCCGCCTTGAAAAACAGACAGTCGGGCCAACGTTTGCTGTTCGTCTGGCGTCAGCAGTTGCCAGGAGTAGTCGAACACGGCACGCAGGCTGTGGTGCCGGGCGGGCTGGGCTACATTGCTGCTGCCAAAGCTGTCCAGATTTTGGTGCAACTCTGCCAAAATTTCCGGGCAAGAAAGCAGCCGTACCCATGCAGCCGCCAGTTCAATTGCTAGCGGCAACCCCTCCAAAAGCTGACAAATTTCAGCAACGGCCGTTTCCGACCAATCCCCTATTTCAGTGAGGGCAAACCGAGCTTCCACCTGCTGCGCCCGCTGCACAAACAGAGCCATCGCGGGACTGGGGTCTGCATTGGCAGTTTGTGTGGGCAGGCCAGCCAGCGGCAGCACCCACTCATCAGCCAAATTCAGCCGCTCACGCGACGTAACCAAAATATTCAGGCCAGGCACTTGCTGATGCAGTTGCAAAATGAACTGCCGCCCCGCCGCCATGAGATGTTCTAGATTGTCCAGCAGCAGCAACATCCTCTTGTTTTTCAGATAATTCAGCAGCTGCGCCTGCGGATCGGCCGAACCTGCAAAGGTAAAGCCAATTGCCTCGGCAACGGCCGTTACCAGCGGATTAAACTCACCAGAATCAACCAGGGCCACGTCTGCCAATGGCACAAAAAAGACGCCGTGCAAAAATGGCCCCAGGTGCGCAGTCGCCGCCTGCCAGCCAGCCGTTAAGGCCAGGCTGGTCTTACCAATGCCGCCCGGCCCCACAATCGTGTGCAGTCGCTGGGCTGGATTGGCCAGTTGGGCACTGAGCTGAGCCAGCTCTTCAGCCCGACCCACCAAATTTTGTGATTGCGGCGGCAACCGGTACGGCCGTTCCGCTGTAGCTTCCCGAATTTGTTCTGCCAATGCGGCCGTTTCTGGCAGTGGATCCACCCCCAACTCATCCTGCAGCGTTTGGCAAAAGGCATCATAGCTCATCAAAGCCCCGTTGCGGTCGCCTAGCAACGCCAGCGCATACATCAGTTGCTGCTGGGCTGGCTCGCGCCACGGTTCAATGGCCAACTGCTGCCGCGCAAATCGTGCCGCCAACTCATACTCGCCACGTCGCTCATGGTATTGCGTCAGGTCGTCCAGCACAGCCAGCGCGTCTGCCTGAAATTGCTGCCGATACCCCAGCAGCCATTCGTCAAAGACTGCACTGTCTTCCAAGAAGAAGCCTGCCAAAAACGACCCTTTGTAATGAGAAACGGCCGTTGCCGCCAAATCCATGCAGTTATCACACCCACTATCTCGGCTGCCCCGATGCGCCTCACAACCAGCTAGCCCCGCTTGAAATTGCAGCACATCGAGCGCGTAGCTGCTGGCCTGGTTGAACTGCGTGGATTCGCGGCTGGTGTGCAAAAAGGGTGGCTCCGCTTTGGCATCGCTAATGGCGCGGCGCAGGCGGGTGAGGGTTTGGCGTAGGTTAGTGCGGGCGGCCTCGTCGGGCATCTGTGGGAAGAGCAGACCAATGAGCAGTTCGCGGCGGTGGGGACGATGTGCTTCCATCGCCAAAAAGATAAGCAATGCTTCAATCCGCTTGGCGCGTGATTCAGAGATCGGTTGGTCGTCCACTGCTGCGTGAAAGCCGCCAAAAAAGTTGAGGGTCAAGTGCATGGTTGCAGGGTGTCCTTTGCACAAATCTTTCAGTTGATATCGGGGATTGGCTGCATTTTAGCTGATGGGTTGGATTGTGTCACGTTTGTGTCACGGAACGGCCGTATCCTGCCAAGCAGATAACGGAGCAAGCAAGACTTTTGAAGTTTTACTCTCTAAAAAATGATGCAATTCAGCTCAAAAACTTCAAAAGTCTCAGCAAAAAAGGACAAAATCATGTTTGCAGCAGTCAGCAACAATACACAAAAATCAACCAGTTGGGTTAGCAAAGTTGTCTCCCGTTTCGCGCAAAAAACAGCACCACTGCCCACATTGTCTCAGGCAATGGCTGGCCGCTCCATCGCCGACAGCAAATACCAGGGCATCCGCCAGATTCCACTTAGCCAAATTAAAGGCACCGCTAGCGACTGCCGTAGCCATGACTTCGATGAAAATTTCCGCATGACAAACAAACACAACCGCAGCCGCCTGGATGGTGTGCGCCAAGCCCGCCAGCAGCTCGCTTCTTTGCCTCCTATTTCACTGGTCGCCGTTGGCAACGACTATTACGTGCAAGACGGTCACCATCGCGTCTCCGTTTTTAACGAATGTGAACAAGACAGCATCACCGCTCACGTGACCGTTCTAAAACTGAGCTAGATAAAGAATTAAGCGAATATAGGAGTTTCTGGCAGCAAATTATCGTAGAAATTGTCATTCTGAATGGAGCGGAGCGCAAGGAAGAATCCCATTCAACTTGGTTGGGATGCTTCACTTTGTTCAGCATGACAATGTTGAGAGGTTATTCGCTAGGCGTATCTTCTTCCAGGCCAATGGCCATGAGATAGCCACGGGCACGTTCGGTGAGAGGATATTGGTTCACCAATGCCCAAAAGTTGGGGCCGTGATTGGATTCTTCCAAATGGGCCAACTCGTGAACGACTACATATTTCAGTACCCAGTCGGGCATCTTGGCCAGCCGGTGGCTTATGCGAATGGTGCCCAGGCTGGGCGTGCAGCTGCCAAATCGCTTGTTTTGGTTGGTCACGTAACGAATGGATTGCCATTGGAGACGGCCGTTAAAATAGGTATCGTTCAGCGACTGGGCTATGCGCTCTAACTCTTCGTCCGTTTTGGGAGTGCGGGCCATTTTGTTACGCAACCGCTTTTGCAGCTTTTCGATGATGCCATTTAGCTCTTTTTGGCTCATGCGGGCAGGCGCACGCACCACCAACTCTCCGTTTTTTAGTTCAGCACTTACCGTTTTTTTGCGCTTCTTGCTGCGCACAATTTTTACGGGCCACGCTTCTTCTTCACTCATAGCTTTGTAAACCTGACAGCATATGCAAGCAACTTGTCAGAGAATTTCACGCAAAGGCGCAATGCCGCCAGAAAACTTCTTTCTTCGCGTCTTTGCGTGAGGTTTTTAGATTAGTCTGTTGATTCTTCGCTTTTCTTGAGGTAGCGGTAGCCCCGATTCCAGTAGATGAGCGGTGCTTCCCCCACGCCAGGCGTGCCAGAAGCCTCTACCTTGCCGATGTAGATGGTGTTGGAACCAGCCTCATACCGATTTTGAATGGTGCAGTCCAGCCAGGCCAAGGCATTTTTGAGGATGGGTGCGCCAGTAACGGCCGTTCCCCAATCCCCCACCGCAAATCGATCTTCATCTTTAATCCAGGCAAACCGATTCGACAGCTCGCTCATCTCCTGCGATAAAATGTTCACGGCAAACACCGTCCCCTCTTGCTCCAGCATTTGGTATCCAGAGGCACGATGGTCAATAGCAATCATAATCATGGGCGGCTCTGGCGAAATAGAGGCAAAAGCAGAGACCGTAAGGCCGTGGGGCTGCTCCTGGTTCGGGGTTTTAATGGTGACGATGGTGACGCCTGCCGGAAATTGGCGCAGTGCTTCTCGATATTTCTCAGACGTGACGGTCATAATAAATCCTTTGGTTGTTAATCGACAATCATCTACTTGTCAACCGACAGTAGGGTAAAATGTTACAGCATCCCTTACACGTAACTGGGAATTGGTAATCCTAAAAAGGTGCGCGACACTTTGGCGATGTCGCGCAAACCGCGAATGTGGGCAGCTAATTCAATGTGTCCGGGGCCAATTAGCAATGTTGGCACTGGATTACGCGTATGCTGCCGCTGGTCTTTCTCCTCAATATTACCATGATCACTAGTGAGAATGAATAATCCATTTTGATCGTCCCAAGTTTCAAGCAAGCCGCCGAGCACGGCGTCAATCATTTCCAGATGGGCTGCTGCCTCAGCCAGCGAGCCACGATGTCCTGCGCGGTCGCTGGGCCAATGCTCAAAGAAGCTAAAGTGGTAATTAGGGGCGATGCGGGCAATTTGCCGCCCGGCACCTGCCAGGGTGAGCAGCGGAATGTCATCATACCCCAAATGATCATGCCAGCCTTGCCCGGTGAAGCCGGGGCTGACGGCACGGCCGTTCCGAAGATCATCTGCCGTCATCAAATCCAACCCAGCCTCTGTGGCTGCTAATGGCACAGACGAGAGTAGCCGCTTGCCACTTTCTATGGCATCAAAATATCCTCGTGGATACGGCGTAATGAGTGCTGCCTGTCCACCTGCATCCATCACCTCCTGAAACAGTGTTCCCTCGGCAATGACCGCGCGCACGGCAGGGTTTGGCTTGGGGCCGTAATGCTCCCCCACTAGCTGCGGCACGTTGCGCCCTGTAAGAATTGTGGCTTGGCCAGTGGCGCTTTGCGGCTTCTTGGGCATATCCAAGTTGGCATCTGTGGGGATTAAACTGGCTCGCTCAGTAAGTATCGGCTTACGCGTGAGATACCAGCCATCGCCCAACAGCCCAGCCAAATTGGGCAGGTTGGCGGTGACAAAAGGATTCACAGCGGGATCATCCCCGCCCAATCCTACGCCATCGAGGAAGAAAATGTGTACGTAACGGCCGTTTTTCATAGGGTTCCAGTTTGCAAGTTTGCGAATTGAGCGAGTGTAACTTTGGGAATGGTGGTTGGCAAACGGCCGTTTTATGTGCGGAAGATACCATCTTCGGCTTTGTTGACGGCTCGCACAATTCGCTCAAAGCTCTTCCAGAGTGCATCTTCATCTTGCGGCGTGGCAACGGCTGTTTTGGCAAATGCCAAACTTGCCTTGACCAGGCTAAACGCAGGGCTCCAGGTTGGTGGTGAACCACCCTCGGCTCGTAATGATTTAGCGTCAGCAATAAGTGAATCTAGCTGAGGCTGCCAATTCTTGAGTGGCTTGGGCTTTTTTGCAGTTAGCTTTGCTAAAGCACCAGGCTCTAAACTGGTGATTATTTTTCCGTTTCGCTTGGCTGCCATATAGGTTTCTTTGAAACCCGCTGCCATGTTTGAACCAATCATGATGTTTCCACCGCGAATCAATCCATCATAAATAATTTGTTCCTTAAAGGGCAACAAAACCGTTTCTACGAAAACGGGCAGCATTTGTTTGGGAATCATCTCGTCAAAGCTGTTGTGAAGTGCCTGAACACCGTAAACCTGATCACCATCAATAAAGATGGCGTGCTTTTTCAGTAACCGTTCCATGACAAACCGACCTTGTACCCGCTGCCGCCAACTATCCACAATCTCTAGGTGTTCTGGGGAAAGGCTGTCCGGATTTTCAGACACATACTGGGTGATCAGTGTGGGTTCTGCCCACAACGCATCTCTAACGGCCGCTTGCTCCTGTAAATCTCGTGCCTTGTAATCGTCAAGTGACGCCACGTTGGACAGAATACGTTTTGCTTGATTAACATAAAGCTGCAATGGAAACATAAGATCGAAAAACAGATTAGCATCTTTTTCTGAAATTTTCATTTTGTCAAACCTCCCAAATTTGAATGAATTATACTCGCTTTGGATCGGTTTCTGCTCGAACGGCCGTTAACATACAAAAATCTGGGGGTAAATCCCGCAGCCCGCCATCACCGCCACCTGGCAAGCTGACAACGAAGGACTGTACGGCGTCTTCAACGTCTCTTCTGTATAAAAATTCCTACCCTACTTCCCACCCAACCATGATTATGTTAAAATGACTGCCAACGTTATGTATATTTACTCTGGGAAAGATGTATGACCACAAAGGCAGAGTTCTTACAAAATCATCCACTGTTCAAATATCTGGAAGAAGATCATATTGAAGCCCTCACCCAAATTACAGATGAGGTGCAGTATGAAAACGGGGGCATGGTCGCCTTTCAGGGAGATGTGGCGGATAGTTTGTACATTGTCAAGAACGGCCGTCTCTACGCCGAAACCCGCCAGGACGACATCGCCAACAACTCTTACGTCGTTGAAACCAGAGATTATTTAGCCAACGACTATTTTCAGGATGATTGGCTGTTCGAGCCAAACGTTCATCCCGCCAACATTAAAGCCAAATCCCACCGGGACAAGCCCGCCACCGTTCTCATCATCAGCGGCACTAATTTTGTTCGCTTCCTGCTGCAATACCCAGATGCCCTACCTCTGCTGGAAACCGAAGAGGATGAGATAGAAGGCCAAATCGTCACCGTTGCGGGCCTCTCGCCATATGCTTACGAAGAAGCACAAAAGCTATTTTCCACCGCCAAGCGCAAACGCACCGTCATCAGCATTTTGCCAGATGAGCTGGTGGAGTATAGCTCCCGGCGCAGCCGCCTTTACTTGCTCGTACAAACCTTTTTCCCCGTTTTGGCCATGCTGCTACTGCCTACCCTCCTATTTTCTTTCTTCAACTCGCAGCCGCTTGGGACGTTTTTATACAACCTGCGCTTTTGGGTGTCGGGCTTCTTTTTTGTGATTTTGCTCCTGGTCGTACTGTTCCAGACACTTGACTGGTCTAACGACTACTTTGTGATCACCAATAAGCGCGTGGTGCATCGGGAATTTGATCTGCGCACCTTTCGAGTTGACATAAAAACGGCGCGGATCGACCAGGTACAAAGCGTGGAGATCGCCAAGCCAACGTTTATCTCTAACCTGCTTAACTTTGGTACGGCGCGTATCACCACCGCTTCCGCCTTTGGCACCATCTTCTTCGACAATATCGACAATCCAATCGAAGTAAAAGAGACGCTCAACCGCCAAAGCCAGCTTGTCAAATCGCTAAATGCCAGCAGAGAGCAGTCGCTGATGCGCGAAACGTTTACCGAGCATTTTGCCGTAAAGCCCCAATACCAGCCCATTGGTGACAAAGCAACCGAGTTGCCGCCAGCCCAACCCATCCGCCGTAGAGGACTGCTTTGGCGGCTGCGCCAGCGGTATTTCTGGCGGGTAGAAGAAGAAAACGCCATCATTTATCGCAAGCACTTTATTGTGGTCATCATCGAGTCGGCTATTCCTTTGGGGCTGGCCCTGCTGGGGGCCATCATCACCTTTATCTTGATTCGCTTCTTTGCCTTTACGTTCCGCCAACTGCTGCCTGCGCTGATTTTTTTCTACTCGCTCGATTTGCTCTGGCTTATTTGGCGCGTGGAAGATTGGCGCAACGATATGTTCCAGCTAACGGACCGGCTCATTGTGGATATTGACAGACGGCCGTTTGGCTTTGGCGAGAGTCGAAAACAGGCACCGTTGAGCAATATTCAAAATGTGAATGCGTACACGCCGGGCCTCATCCACACCATCTTTAACTACGGCAATGTAGAAATTGAAACCGCCGGGGCCGAAAGCAACCTCGTCTTTGAAGATATTCCCTACCCCAGCGTTATTCAGAGCGACATTTTTGCCCAGCTAGAAAATATGCTGGACCAGCAACGCCGCCGCAATCGGGGAACCCGCCACAAAGAGTATGCCCTGCTGATGGATGTGTACAAACAGACGGTTGAGCAAGACCGCATACCAGACCGCACCCCCGGCGATGTTCCGCCCCTGCCCTAACCCTGAGTTCCGATGATTTTAGTAACTGGTGCAACTGGCTTTGTCGGCCGTTCTTTGATGGCCTGGCTAGAGCGAGAAGGCATTGCGGCACGTGCCTACGAGGGACGCATGAACAATCCCATCACGCTGCGCGAGGAGCTGGAGGGAATTACCACGGTTGTGCATTTGGCCAGCTCAGAGGCGCGGGGGCGCAACCGGCTGCTAAACCATGTGGATGTGGATGGCAGCGAGCGGCTGGTGGAGGAAGCGCGTCGGACAAGCGTGCGGCGCATTATTTTTGCCAGCCGCATTGGCGCAGATCCGCTCAGTATGCACCCGCTGCTGCAAGCCAAAGGGAAAGCGGAGCGCATCATTCAACAAAGCGGGCTGGAGTACACGATTTTGCGGTCATCGTCGCTGTACGGCCGTAACGACCGCTACTTTGAACTGATTGTGGGGCTGGCTATTTGGAGCTGGCCATTTGTGTGGTTGCCCGGCGGCGGTAAGATGGGTATGCAGCCGCTTTGGGTAGAAGATTTTGTACGCTGCCTGGTTAAAAGCCTCAGCCGTTCTACGCTCATCAACAAGACAATAACCATTGCTGGCAGCGAGCAACTGCCGTACGCCACGCTGGTGCAGCAGCTGCTGGATGTGGCCGGGTATCGCCGCATTCCCTTGCCCATCCCCATGCTCATTTTTCGGCCGATTACTCCGATGCTGTTCAACTGGTGGTATTGGCCAGCCGTCAGCCGTTACTTCATGGATCGCTTTTTTGTGCCAGAAGTGGCTGACCACGACGCCGTTTTTCGCCAATTTGGCTTCCAGCCCGCCCGCATTCGGGACACTGTAAGCTATTTGCGTCGTTCGGGACTAGCTTTTCGCATCTTCCGCCATTAAAATAGAGTCATCATGAAACGGTGGGGGCTGTTATTTTTGCTGATTTTATTGCTGGGCTGTAGAGCTGAAGAACGGCCCTCTACACCCACACCATCTGCCACCCCCATTCCACTCACCGAGACCCCAACCGCCACGCCAACGCTCATTCCTACCAGCACCCCCAGCCCCACGCCAACCGCGACGGCCACGCCGACACAAACGCCAACGCCTGAACCGAGCGAAACGCCCATGGTAACCCCCAGCCCAACGACGCTGCCAACGAACACACCTGCGCCGGAAATGGCCGTTCCCACAGTTACCCAACAAACCACCGTCACGCGCTGGCAAGGCGTGGCTGAATACAGCTTCTTTAGCCAATCCACGCAGCAAGAGATTTTCTTCACCCTCTACACCCCCCCCGGCTACGATCAATCGGACGAGCGATACCCGGTGCTTTACTTTTTGCACGGCAGCCAGGGGAGCCACATTTTGTTCTGGAATGCGATTAGTCGGGAAGTGGAAGCCGCCAACGAGGATGCGGGGGCGTGGCTGTCACAGCTTATCAACAGTGGCGAACTGCCGCCGTTTATTGTGGCAGCTCCCAGACGCCCCGCTGCCTTCGGTGCCTGGGACACAGCCAACGAACTGTTGGTGACGCAGGAATTTATTGCCGCGGTGGACGGCAACTGGCGCACCATTCCGAACAGAAACGGCCGTTCCATCGCAGGTTTCTCTCTTGGGGCAGCTGGATCAATGCGCTACGCTGCCCAACGCCCCGACCTGTATTGCAACACGATGCCCATGGCGGAAAGCGGCGTGGATGATGCCGCCAGCCTGTGGAAACAAAACGCGACGGCCGTTCTGGACAGCGGTTTAGAGGTGTTCCTGGCGGTGGGTGAACTGGATATGCGGGCGGTCGATGCGAGTACGGCCATTGCCGACCTGCTCACCCAACTAGGCATTCCCCACCAGCTGCAAATCGTCCCTGACGTGCCCCACAACTTTGGCCAACTGTACAACCAGATTGGCGTCCAGGCGCTCCAGTTCCATGCCAGCTGCTGGCAGAATTAATTGTGAATTATGGCCAACGAGCTTCTGCTGACACTTAAAAATTCAACATGACGAAGCAGGCGACGCACCCAAGCCCGGGCCGCAGCGTAGTTGTAAACTATCCAGAAAGCAGCATAAAAAGATAGCCTTTTCATCCTAGTGGGTCTTTTGATAGTCTAAACAAGGGTGGGGGTTTTTGACCGGTGTATTTTCCTCATACTGAAAAGAATTGTAAGAGCTACAATTATTGGAGCCAGTGCGACCATAATACTTGTAAAAGTTGGAGTCGGTGCCACGCCATTAATAATATCTTTGTTAATAAACTGACCAGACATATTTACTATGTTGAACACTAGTAAAATATAGGTGGATTTTTCAAATGCTTTGAACATTTTGTGTGTTTGCTGTTTTACAGTCAATACCCACATCACAGCAAATGTAAAGATAATTGTGAATTGCATAACACTGAATCCATAATGCCACCATCCAGCGAATGACATTACGCCATATTCAGGATCTAAGACCCCGCGAAGGTTGTCATGAATCCATAGATAATGAGTGTAAGAATTGAGTAATATGGAGAATAGAAAGCTATAAAATACTGTTTTAAAAATCGTTGCCTTCTCTAAAAAAATAATTACCTTTTTAAGTGCGAGGTAAATATGATAATTGAGAGGTGGTAGTAGTAAAGAATCTCCAATTAGAAGTGCGGGAATCAAGACGAATGGTTCATTATACTGAGAATTTATCCAAAAGGTTTTTGTTAGTATGCTCATGATCAGCATTGGAATAAACCCTAAAAATAAAGTAGCTAATGGTATGTAAATTTTGGCTTTCAATTTAGAATTCCCTTTCATCTTCAAAAACAGGAGCAACTACTTAGACAAGCGAACTCTCATGGTCGAGCGCAATTTTAGCAAAGAAATCGCATGTCTTGTCGAGAACGTGAATAGTTACCAAATTTGTTTATTCTGGGGTTTTTGCCTCTGATATCAGTAATTCTTTGCGTTGCTCTCTTATTTCCTGGAGAGCAGTGTCTCTTGACTTCCGCCAAGAATATATCAAGATTTCACCAGTGATGAGAGTTGTAATTATGATAGCGTATGCAACATTGGTTCCCCAATCAATATTGAGGTTATTAGAGTATATAGCGAGAGCAAAAGCGGCACACTCAAGAGATAATGTTGCTGCAATTCTTACAAGCAATGGTTTACCCACGTAGTAATCAAATAAAACATCAGCCTCTTGTTCAACTAAAGGAATGTTAGTGCGGTAGTTTTTTTGATGTAACTGTATATTGAAGTTTCTAATTACTATAGCTTGTCCATACATATCAAAAATACTATATATAGCCGCAATTCCAGCATAATAAATTATGTTAGTTACATTAGCTATTAGTAATCCAATAAATATGGACAGGGCTATTATTGCGAGGTAAACCTTTCCAGAAACTTCGGTGATTTGCATTTTTTCAGACTTCAATACATTGTCAAGTAAATCCAACTCAGTTCTAACCGCTTGCAGATATAAGAACGACATGGCTAAAGTAACTAGTAACAAAGTAATGGTTAGTGCTCCTCTAATCACATTTTGTTGCAACAAATCTAGTAGCATATCTTTGGACAAAAGAAATGCTGCAACAGTAAATGCTATTGCCATTGCATAATTAATATAATCTGCTAGTTGTTCGCGTAATTTTGACATTGTATTTTCTCCTTATGATTAGGGAAAATGGGTAAAGATACAAAGAAGGTGAAGAATGAGGGTTGTTTCATTTGCTTGATGCTGTTTAAACTCATGATTTTCTCTTCGAAGAAGATACTGTGACGTTGTTTCTGTAAATTTTGGCAGGAGTAAGCCATGAAGTAACCAGAAGATCATCACAACCTTTAGGAGAAAATCACGACCCACCAAGCGAATTGTGCCTTACCAGAAGAATCACTTAAACAACATATTTGGCGTAAGTTATGTGTATGATAGGACTGGCATTGTACTTCTAAACTTTTTGTAATTTAGAATTAGATATTGATAGTATAGACACATCCAGCCTATTTCTCTATCAATTTTTTGGTCAAATGTCACAAAATCACCTGCAAAATCTCATGATTTTGTAAAGATCAAGTTCAGCCTTTGTGGATTGCGCGCCGTCATGCTGCCAAAGCCAATCGCTACCGGCGGTGCGCCTGCCGCCAAAAAGTCAAGCAGCTCGGCGGGCGGCTGCCACTGCTCATTTTCGTCCAAAAACCAGTAGCCCGCTGTGTGAAAGTTGGCAGGCCAATCGGCCGGATGTGGCACCACGCTGGGACTGTAGCCGTGAATAATCGTCATTTTTCGGCGATCTTCGCGGTTTTCGGCGCGAGTTTGGGCGGGCATATCCAGCATTTCCGTGCGTACCCGGTTGGCAATGTCTCCGTACAGGCTCCAGGCGGCCGTTTCAATAAAAAATTTGCCAAAACAATAATTGATCCAGCTACTTCGTTTGGGGAGCGGGGCATTGAGGAGGGTACGGCCGTCTTTCGTGGTAAACATCGTCGGCTGTAGCGGCGTACTCACATGCGGCACCCCCAGCTTGTGTGCCATTCCCACCGCGTAGACATCTGAGGTAAAGCTGCTCACGATGAGATCGCTACCCTGGCAAGCCTCCCAGGCGTCGCTGGCAATTTGCATCCCGTGTTTTGCCAAAAGCTGCCCCATGATACGCAGCTGCAGTACCGGGTTGTGTCCCTTTTCCACCCAATCGCGCCCGCCCTCGCTGGCCATCATCGCCTGCATATCAATCTGCGTCGGCAGCGGGACGAGGCCATGCTGCTCAATCCAATCGGCAAAATTGGCCCCTGCCAAAACCCGAACCGTGTAGCCACGCTGGCGCAACGCTTTGCCCACCGCCACCGCTGGCTGCACATCTCCCCGCGTTCCAGATGCAATAAAAGTAATTACGCTCATGCCGCAATTCTACGATTTGATGATTTTCTGGCCAATTTTGCGTGACCTTAAAAAAATGACAGTTTTAGAAATATACCATTTGTAGGGGCGTACCCCCGTGTGCGCCCAAAAGCGGGTAGACACGGGGGTCTACCCCTACCGACAAAATCGTTAATCGCCTGGTTACTTGACAGAAAAATTGGGAAGGTGTATATTTTGATTGAACGCTTGCTCAATAGAAAATTATGCCAAGAACAGAAAAGCAAAATGAAGCGATTCGGGCAGCGACCCGAACCAATATTTTGAACAGCGCCATGCGCCTGTTTGCCCAAAAAGGGTATGCCCACACCACCACCCGCAACATCGCTACGGCCGCAGGACTCTCGGTGGGGCTCATGTACCATTACTTTGCCAACAAGGAAAGTTTGCTGCAGGCCGTGTTTGATTTTGTGATGGCGCGGATTGATGAACGAATAACGGCCGTTCTGCAAACCAGTCCGCCCGGTGAGGTGTTACCCAACCTGCTGCACGCCATTTTTGATTTGCTGGCCAGCGAACCGCAATTTTGGGCATTGTTTTACATGCTGCGCACCCAACCCGCCATCATGTCCATTTTGGGGGATGATTTTCGCCAGCGAACAGCGGCACTGCGCGGCTGTTTTGTAGATGAACTGGCACAAGCAGGCTGGCCGCAGCCCGAACTAGAAGCCTACTATCTGTACAGCGTGGTCGAAGGCGCGATTCAACAATATTTGTTGGACCCGCCCAACTACCCCCTGGCAGATGTTGTCGAAAAAATGATTACACAATTTGGAGGTAAACATGAACCAATATGAAGTTTCAGTATCACGCATCATAGACGCCCCACCCGAAGCCGTCTATGCCGTTTTTGCAGATTATCATCACAGCCACAACGCCATCTTGCCCAAACCATACTTCACCGAAATGATTGTAGAAAAAGGGGGCAACGGCGCAGGTACGGAGATCACCGTACATATGAGTGTCTTTGGCAACAAGGCCACTTACCACATGGTGGTCACCGAACCAGAACCGGGGCACGTGCTGCAAGAAGAGGATAAGGCCGCTGGCGTTATCACCACCTTTACCGTTGACCCGGTAAGCAACGGGCAGGCGTCTAGAGTAACCCTGCATACCCACGCCCGCACCGCACCCGGCGTGCGTGGCTTCATCGAGAAGCTGATCACGCCTCCCATTTCGCGCAAAATTTACAATGAGGAGCTGGACCTGGTGGAAAAATATGTGACAAGCGGTGAGATGGCTAAGGCTTAAAAACTTTGCGCCTTTGCGTGAGATTCAATGGCAACTTGTTCGTAAACTCGATTAACGGCCGTACCCTGCCCAACTACCTCGCTCTAACGACGTTGCGCAACGCCATGATCGCCCCAAAATGAAGTGCTTCGTGGTACAAGTTGAAAGCGGTGGCATCTTCAAATGTCGGTAAGTCAAACTTAGTAGTTGTACTGTAGGGCGTGTAATTTTGGAACCGCTTGGTCGCCGCGTCGGCAATGGTTTGGGCTGTGGTTTCCGTCAGGAGCTGCCGCAATTCAGCCAAATCTGGCGTGGCTGGCCAATCGGCAGGGGACGTGCCGGGGGAAAACTGCCGCACGTGCTCCCGCCGGGTCAACGTTGGCAACCCAGACAGCCGGTAAATGAGCGATTGCTGCACCACAATGAGATGCCCAAGGTTCCAGGCAATGTTGTTGTCGAACCCGTCAGGCATCCGCAGCAATTGCTCATCTGACAGCGTATTGATAATCTGCTCAATGTAAGCACGATTCTGTTGAAAAATAGGCACAAATTTCATATTTACTCTCTTATCGTAACGTTTGGTTTAGTTATGGTTTGGCTCCTGGAGAGCCGAGGGTAATGAGAAGATACCGTCTGCATCAGGCGGGAAGGCCACAAAACCCGTCACAGCGTCTAAATTGAGTGGGCCGTAAATATGGGGGAATTGGTGACCACTTTCGTAGCAATCTTCGTAGACGAGTTTGGCCGTTAATTTGGTGGGATCAATCGTGAGCAAGATGAGGTCGGTTTGCCCAGCGAACATTTGGTTAGCGGGCATCAGAACCTGCTCGACGGTTGAACAGTGGATAAACCCTTCGCTTTCTAATGAATCGGCGCGGTATTCGCCAGCGGTAACGGCCGTTTGCCATGCTTTCTCGGTGATAATATGCAAAATAATCATCTGCCGATTATCGCTGAGAGGAATTCAATCGCCAACGGCCGTTTGCGACTCAATTCGTCAGAAAATACAAATATGTCAGGCAAAGGCGCAAAATGGGGGTTAGCTCCTGCACGGCACATAAGTCCATGAACTGCTGCCACTTGGCCACGTCCAAATCATCCAGCCGCACCAGTTGGGTCACATAGCCGCCAGTCCCTATCGCTTGTCGCGCATAGGCCAGATGGTTTGCCCACTCAGCCGCTGGCCACTGGAAACGGCCGTCATCCAACAACAGATGCACACCCAACTTATTATCGTTAAACTGTGGCAAATCAGAAGTTGGGCGGCAAGCTAGGAGGCATAGCAGAAGCAGGAAGAGTAAGAGAGGGAACGGCCGTTTCGTTGCTACCACTTGTTTCTGCTAGCTCCCCAACTAAAAGGATTTTTTACGGGAACAGCTCACCCTTTTCAGCTTCTGCTCGATGGCTCAAGCGAAAATACAGCCACAAAATGAATAGCCCATAACCCACCGTCACCAGAGAACTCACCAACAAATAGCCAAAATCGTAAGGATGCAGGCGAATACCAAACAAAATGACGGTGCTCAACGTTAAGAGGCTCAAGCCGAATGAGTACAAAATGGTTTCCTTGCGCTGGCTTAGGGGGAGGGACTGCCAGGCGGGGAATTTTAAGATCACAATCCCTCCAACGGCTGGTGCCAGAAGCAACATTAACCACAGAAACACGGAGGAAAACGTATCGAAGAGGTTATCCGGCGTACTGAGCCCCAAGATTGCGTAAGTAATGACGGCTCCCAGACCAACCAGCAGAAGCTGGTGCCATTTTTGCAAGCTGGCAGCGGTTGCCCTTGCCTTCTCATTCAATTCTGGATAATCGGAGAAAATCATATTTTGTTTCATCATCCTGTCCTCAAATTCTATTCTTCAGCAGCGATCACCTTCTGGATTGCGGAGGCAATCTGCGGCTCTTGGAAAATTAAGATATTTCGCTGGCAAAATTTTGCTAACAAAAGACGGCCGTTTTCAGTCAGGCGAAAATACCGTCGTGGTGGCCCTTTATCAGATTTACGCAACTCACTTTGAATAAGCTGGTTGTCTTCAAAACGCTTAAGCGCACGATAAATGCTCTTCTCATCAACCTTGATGGTCTGGTGACTCATTTCGGCAATAACGGCCGTCATTTCATAGGCATATAGTTCATTTTCATGTAGAAGCAGCAATATCCAAAAAGAGAGCAACCCTTTTTTGTAAACATCTTCCCATTGAGCAAGTAAATTTTCTATTTCCAAAGAGTGCCATCTCCCCGGTATTCTACCAATGGTTGAATACCAATGTGAATAGAATACAAAAGATTATCTTTGGTGTCAATCATGAAGTGGCATTGACAAAGCCAACCCTTTATTTTTATACTCCCCCATCTTTTTGTCACCAATCTCCAGGAGACCATTATGGTTGACAATCCATCTGCCGAATTGCCTGCACGTCTGGTTGTGGAGCAAGGGCCTGAGCCGAACCAAACGTTCACGTTGGGCAATGCGCCACAAACAATCGGCCGTTCTGCCAACAACGGCATTATCATCAACGATGCCGAGATTTCTCGCCGCCACGCCCAGCTAACACCGCAAGCAGACAGCTATGTGCTGGAGGATTTGGGCAGTACGAACGGTTCGTTTGTGAATGGGTTACGGCTGGATCAGCCAACAAGGTTGAATCATGGCGACTCCGTGGAGTTTGGCGACACGGTGCGGCTGCGCTTTTGGGCAGCAGGCATGGCCTCAGAAATTGTGTATGCACCAGAAGATGATGTGGTGACGCCAGCACTACCGCCAGAACCAATGCCAGCTTACACAGAACCAGGTACCCTACCAGAACCACAGCCGGCTCATCCCCCAACTTTTGATGATTTTGACGCGCCGGAAACGGCCGTTTCCCCCAATCGTAATCGCATCCTCATTGGCTGCGGCTGCTTGCTCATCGTAGCCTGTCTACTATGCGTGGGAACTCTCTTCTTTTTAGATAGTTACCAGCAGGGTGAATTACTGTATTGCGGCGGATTACGGCCGTTCTGGGAAACAATCCTCGGCCCCCTTGGCTTTAACCCCGCCTGTCCATAAAAAAAGACCCGCCAGACAAAACTGACGGGTCTTTCGATTATTCTTCTTCTTTCTCTACCCTGGACAGACCCCTGTGACTGCCCCTACCACGTTCTGTTATCGCGGTGGCAAATTGATAATCTGACCTGGGTAAATCAGGTTCGGGTCTGCAATTTGCGGATTCACGCCGATGAGGTCCGCATAGGGAATGCCCAGACGATTGGCAATCTTGGTAAGCCATTCACAGGCAGCCACGATGTACGTATCGCCCTGGTCAATGCCCGGTGCTGCATCGCTACAGAAATCGGCTGGCAATGAGGCTTCTGCATCACCACTGCTGCTGGTTTCTCCAGAGGAACTGCTATCAGACGAATCAGCCGCTTCGGTAACGGTCACATTGCTTGTCGCTGCGGTTTCGCTAGCACCTGCGGCGCGTACGCCAAAGGTGTGGTCACCTGCAGCGGGCGTGTAGCTGAAGTTCCAGGTGCCATCATCAGCCACAACGGCCGTTCCAACCACCTCATCCCCGTCCAGAATTTCGACTTCGCTGCCCGGTTCGCCCATGCCGCTAAAGGCAAGTTCACCACCGTCGGCACTGCTGCCGTCGGCAGGTTCATCCAGCGTGGGGGCGGCAGCGGCTAGTGAGAAGGTAAACGGGTCGGTCTCAACGGCCGTTCCAGCATCATCTACCGTGCGCAGGGTCAATTCGTAATCGCCGGTGGGCAACGTGGTGGGGAATTCCCAACTGCCATCATCGCCTACAACAATCGTACCAACCACCTCACCATTCACCACAATTTCCACTTCTGCGCCGGGGGTGCCAATTCCAGTCAGCGTCACGTCGCCTCCTGCCAAATCTGCCGCGGGCAAATCAAACATCGGCAATACAAATTCTGCGCCTGACGCTTCAGCCGCCACCGTCACGTTGCGGCCAACCGATTCAGCCAGCAGATTGCCATCAGCATCTAACATTCGCAAGCTGAGATCGTAATCGCCTACTGGCAAATCAACGGGAATGGACCAAGTACCATCATCGCCTACAACGGCCGTACCGACCACCTCACCGTTGGCGACGAGTTCCATCGTGCTGCCAGGAGTACCTACGCCACTCAAATCGACCTCGCCCGCATTAAAATCGAGGCCGGGCAGATCAAAGTCTGGCAAAGTCAGCTCGCCCAGTGACAAATTAAAGCCGTCCGATTCGCTGGCGACATTGCCATCCAAATCTATGGCTTGCAGGCGCACGTCGTAATCGCCAGCCGGTAACTCTGTGTCCAGTGCCCAGCTGCCGTCATCACCAACGGTCGCGGTGCCAACCAGTTCGCCATCCACAACCACGCCGACTTCGCTGCCGGGGGTGCCGGTGCCGCTCAGGTTCAATGCGCCACCCAACAACTCACCATCCGGCAGGTTCAAGGTGGGAATATCCAGATCAACAGATGGGGCAGAGACATCAAACGATGGAAAATCAACAGATCGCGCCACATTGCCGTCTGCATCTAATGCTTCTAGCGTCAGGGTGCGGGAACCAGCTTCCAAATCGAGGTCGAAGTTCCAGCTACCGTCGCTACCAACTTCTGTGGTGCCAACTTCTTCGCCATCCACAATAATGCGGACGGTGGAACCGGGCGTGCCGCTGCCGCTCAGGCTGACGGTGCCCGCTTCCAGCCCGTTGGTTAGCACGGGGGATTCCAGTTCGGGGACGTCGATTTCGGCCATTTCCTCATCGTCCGTTGGCTCATCCACAACGGAACTAGTGCCTGCGTCATCGGTAGTGTCAGTGGCAACGGCCGTATCCTCCACAGCATCATCTGGGCCTTGTACAAATGCAGGGGGCGATAGCCAGAACCAGAGCAACAGGGCGATGAGGATGAGCAAAATAATCAATTTGAAAATATCGAAGCGTCTTACTTCGTCTTTTTCTCTGTGATGAATCATTTCGTTATCCTTTGCCTAGTTGCTTTGGGTTTTCTCAGCAAACTGCCTGGCTTCTGCAATCCACTGCTCGGGTTCAATCGCTTGCCATTCTTCAGGATCGATGATTTCGCGGGCGCGTTCGGGCGAAAGAGCTGCAAGTTGAGCAAAACTGAAAACACCAGCCTCATTAAAGCGGCGGGTAAATACATCGCCGATGCCATGAATCTTCTGCAGGCGATCCGGCTTCACCATGACTTCTTTAATCACTTCTTGCACGATTACTTCAGGTTCTTTATTGAGGGCTTCTTGCAGCCGAGCTGCCAAGGACTCTTTTTCTGCCTCGATCGCAGCCAATTTACCTTGCAGGTCTATATCCACCGTGCGGGTAGAAGCGGCCGTTTCCTCATCTTCACGCCGCCAAAAGAGCCAGTCAATGACCCACTCTATAACCCAACCTAAAATTAAACCAATAACTAAGGTGACCCAAGGATTCATTACAAACAACCTCCTAACTAACTAAAATGAAATCGCATAAATTTTGGCATTGCTGCCCTTAACGATAGAAATACAAGATACGTCTGCCCAAATAAGACACAGGAATTAGGAAATTAGTCACATATGATTTTGGAAACTGCTAACCAAAATATGGGCAGAAACGGCCGTTTCTGCCCCAAAAGCGGGTAAATATTCGTGGGTTCTGATGCCAAAACGGACGATTTGATTCTGCCTCTTCCCAATATTGCCGAACCAATTAATAAATAAGAAGATCGTTTCTTGTGACGCAAGGACTTAAATTTGTGACGACTGTTTGGATATGGTGTCCGAAGTGTCAGGGTTATTTTACCAAAGTTTTTGTGAAGAAGTAATCTAAAAAGGAGCAGTTAAAATGGAACAGATTCAAGAGTTTTTTGCAGGTCCAATTGGTGCGCCCATTTTATCGTTTTTGGGTGGTGTTTTGCTGTTAATTGTTGGTTATTTAGTGGCCCGATTAGTAGCCAGCCTGATAAGGCGGCTGCTAAAACGAACCAACTTAGATAACCAGGCTGCAAAATGGTTTGAAGGTGAAGATGGGGTACGGCCGTTCTCCGTTGAGGATGTCATCGGCAAGATTGTGTTTTGGCTTATTTTCCTCTTCTTCATTGTGGGCTTTTTGCAGCAAATCAACTTGCCTGGCGTTGCCGTGCCGCTGCAATCACTGCTAGACCGCATCACAACAGAATATCTGCCGCGTCTGGGCTCAGCCGCCCTGCTGTTAGTGGCGGCGTTTGTCATTGCCACCGTGCTGCGCTCGTTAGTGCGGCGTGGTGCCGCCATGCTCAATGTAGACAACTGGCTTAGCAAGCACGCCAGCCTGGAAGAGGGTGAACAAGTCTCTGTAGCAGAATCATTGGCAACGGCCGTTTACTGGTTCATCTTCCTGTTATTCCTGCCCGCCATTCTCAATGCGCTGGGCGTCCAGGCCATTGCGGCCCCCATCCAAAATGTGTTTGAAGAATTTCTGAGCTACATTCCCAACATCTTTGGTGCAGCCATCACCCTACTCATTGGCTGGTTCATTGCCCGCGTGGTGCGCCAGGTCGTTTCTAACCTCTTGGCAGCTTTGGGCAGCGATAGCTTTGGCGAACGCTTGGGCCTCACTGGGGAAAGAACCCTTTCTAAAATGGTTGGTACGGTGCTGTACACCTTCATCCTGCTGTTTGCCATTATTTCCGCACTCGACTCCCTAAACATTGAAGCCATCTCCCAACCCGCCACGCTGATGCTCACGACCCTCATCGATGCGCTGCCCAACATCTTTGGGGCCGCGTTGGTGCTCGTCATCTCTTTCTACATCGGCCGTATGATTGCCAACCTCATCACCGACCTGCTGCGCGGCGTTGGCTTTGACAACATTCCCAGCAAGCTGGGCCTCACCTGGAGCGGCACCCGTCGCCCCACCCACTTGGTGAGCTACCTCATCATCGTGGGCATCATGCTGTTTGCCTCGCTCTCTGCTGCCGAGCTGCTCGGCTCAGACTTCCTGTCTGGCATTTTGGCAACCTTCATTGGCTTTGGCGGGCAGCTTGTTTTGGCCGTCATCATCTTTGCGATTGGCCTTTATTTGGCCAATCTGGCCCGCAATCTCATCTTGAGTGCTGGCGGTACGCAAGCCAACTTCACCGCGACGTTGGCACGGGTGGCTATTTTGGTGCTAACAACCGCCATGGCCTTGCGCCAGCTTGGCGTCGCCAACGACATTGTGAACATGGCATTTGGCATTATGCTGGGCGCATTGGGTGTGGCGGCAGCCCTGGCCTTTGGCTTGGGTAGCCGAGAGATTGCCGGGCGTGAAGTGGAACGTTTGGTAGCCAACTTGCGCGGAGAAGAAAGCAGCAGCGGCGATTAATACCTGTTTTGGTGACCGTCACTTTTGAAAGTGACGGTCACCTCTGGTAAACAAGATTTAAGAAAAAGTAATTGTGTTCGGGGTGGGTTTTTGCGATGGTCATGCCCTTAAATGCAAAAATCCACCTTCTTATAAATCAATCGGTGCAAAAATGAGCGGCGTAGACCATAATAATCGAATAGAATACTGGCATTTGCGACTTTACGCTGAGCAAACTCAGTTTTGCACAAGGTCAAACGCTTTGTTGTGGAAGCGGCTGACCAACGGTGAGGGGTATTTTTATCGGTATGGGGCAACAGGCTCTGGCGGAATTATCAGACGTTGCGTTAATCGAAGTCTGCCAAAAACGGGGAGGCAAAGACGATCGGCCGTTTCAGGAAATGTTCCGGCGGTATCAGTCGGTGGTGTGGCGCGTATGCTACAGCTATATGCGCAACCGCGAAGACGCAGAAGATTTAACGCAAGAAGTATTTTTCAAGGTTTACCGAAGTTTACATCAATTTGAAGGACGCTCTTCTTTTAAGACCTGGCTTTACCGGGTGGCGATCAACACTTGCCAAAATGAGATTCGGCGGCGCGGGCGACGACCGCAGGAAGCCGAAACGGAAATGGAGACGATCGCCGAGATTATGCCTTCGGGCGAATCGGTAGAAAAATCGTATCAGGCGCTATACAAGCGGGAAATGTTGGCGAAGGCTTTGGCCAATTTGGACCCTGGTGTAAGCGAGATTTTGTATATGAAGGATATGGAAGAACGGCCGTATAACGAAATTGCCGCCACGCTAGACATTGGCATTAGTGCTGCCAAGATGCGCGTGCAGCGGGCAAGACTGGCTTTGCAGGTAGAGTACCGAATGCTAGCAGGTGAATGAGTATGATCAATAATCCAAAACCCCTCTCAAAAGAGCTGCTCCGCCGCTTTGTAGCGGGCGAGCTGAACGACACCGAAAATGAAGCGGTTATGGCCCAGCTTGCGGAAGATGAAGCCAGCCTGGAAATAGTCGATGCGCTGTGGGAAGGGCAGCCATCGCAAACGGCCGTTATCAAGCTACCAGATTTGGACCCAGAACGCGCCCAGCGGGTGCGCCGCCGCCTCATCCACCAAATTCATCGGTCTGACCTAGCTAAAAATGTTGTCAGAATGGGGACTGGCGGCTTTAGCAGCGTGGCCATAAGCCTGTTACGGCCGTTGCTAGACACGCCAAATAAAGAACAAAGGAACCGAAGGAGACGCAGAAGAAATGATTGATCTTGAGATTATCCAAAACGCTTTTAGCAATTTGGTAGCTAACGCCATTGATTATGTACCGCGTCTGGTTACTGCACTCATTATCCTGTTTGCTGGCTGGCTGCTGGCCAAGGGCATTTCTAGCTTGGTGCAACGGCTGGCTGAAAAGCTGCGGCTGGAAGATCTGTTGGAACGCACTGGCATTAAGGCGGGGCTTGAGCGGGCACAGATTAACCGCTCTGGCTCGCAACTGTTGGGCACCTTACTTTACTGGATTATCTTCCTCAACTTTATTTTGATTGCGCTAGAAAGTTTGGGGTTAACTGCGGCCGTAGACCCGCTGCGTAATCTGATTGCTTTCCTACCTCGGCTGCTGGCAGCGTTGGCCACATTAACGGCTGGTGTGCTGCTGGCGCAGTTCCTGGGCAAGGCGGCGCAGGCAGCCATGAGCGGCATGGGTGTGGAGTTTCACCAGGAAGTAGGCCAAGGGGTCAACGTGCTGCTCATCATCATGATTGTCATTGTGGTGCTGGAGCAGTTGGGTATTAACGCCGCAATCATGACCAATATCTTCACCAATGTGATCACCATCATTGTGGCCGGGCTGGCATTGGCATTTGGCCTGGGTGGCCGAGACGTGGCTCGTGGCGTGCTGGCGGGCTACTATGCTCGCGAGCAGTACGAAATGGGGGATCGCATCATCATTGACGGTGAAGAAGGTATTTTGGAAGCAATTGGCACGCTTAATGCGGAAATTCGCGTAGAGGGCGAACGTTTGGTAGTGCCGAATACGGTTCTGACGGAAGCGGCCGTAAAAGTGAAAGATTCCGACTGGGATCAGCCGATCCTTGAACTAGACGAATAGTTTTGACAAGGTGAAGGGGTGATAGGGTGACAAGGTGAAAAAATCACCCGTTCACCCGTTCATTCTTTGAGCCATTCCGCAAAGAAGTCGTCTAGCGGTGCGCCGTGAGCCACTTCCATCACCTCGCGGAATTGGTCATCGCTGGCGGTGCCGCCCCCATAAATAGCAAAATAATCTTGCAAGCCACTAAAAAACGCCTCGTCCCCCATCTCTTGCCGCAATTCATGCACAAACACCGCCCCGCCAAAGTAAATTTTGAAGCTAAATAGCTGCGCCGGAGGCGGATTGCCTAGCACGAAATCATCTCCATTTTCTTCTACGGCCGAACGAAACGATTCAATCACTAGCTGCAACGCTTCGGGATCGTCCCCGGTCTCCCACATGAGCTGCACATAGGTGGCAAACCCTTCGTTGCGCCACATTTGCTGCCACGAATCTAAACTAACCCAGTTGCCAAACCACATATGTGCCAATTCGTGCATCACCGTGCGCTGGCCGATCATGTTGTTGGCCAGCAACACCATTGTTTGCGTTTCTAACGAGACACTGGAGACGTCGGCCGTGACAAAGCCAAACGCTTCATATGGATAAGGGCCAAAGCGTTCACTCATCCAATCAATCGCTTCGCCGACGTCGGCAACGGCCGTTTCAAACTCATCTCTGGCCGCTTCTGTCACGTAATGTCGCAACAGCACTCCGTCGGGCGAAAGCTCTTCCACCCGCTCAAAGTCGCCCACCACCACCGTTGCCAAGTATGATGCCATCAAAAAATCATGCTCCCAGATGAAGGTGCTGCTGGTTTCACTATCAATTTGCTCGATGAGCAGGCCGTTGGCAACGGCCGTAAGCCCTGCGGGTACGGTAATTTCAAAGCGATAGGTTGCCTTGTCACGCGGGTGGTCATTGTTGGGGAACCAAAAGCGCGAGCCATCTGGCTCGGAAAGCACGTAGATACTTTCACCATTGTGGAAACTCATGCCCAGCGAACTGGCAAAACCGGCGTAGGCAGACGGCCGTTCCATCGGGTTCCCGGAATAGCTGATGGACAAATCAAAGGGGCTGTTTTCAGGTAACGGCCGTGCTGGCAGTATAACCAGCTTGTCATTTTCATGAACAAAGGCAACTGGTTGCCCATCCAACAGTGTCTCGGTGACTTCAAAACCGACAAAATCAAGCGGAATAGCCGCCAGCTCTGGTGCTGTGATCACGCCACCAATTTGCACAGTGGCATCAATATTCTCCACTGCCGGATCCAACGCCATGATGAGATCATATTCGAGTACATCGTATCCCAGATTGCCCAGCTCTGGTGCATATGGATCGCCAATGGAGAGTCCTGCAAAAGGCAGAGGGGCGGTGGCGTCTGGAGTGGTGTTGAGCGGGGTTGGGGGAACGGCCGTTGGCTCTGGAAATAACGTCGGCGTGGCGGCAATTGTTGGGATTGCCTCAACTTGAATCGGCGTCGGCGTGGCGGCATCATCTGCTCCACAACCAACCAACAAAAAGCCCAAGATCAAAAAAATCTGCGTAATCTTTAAAATCTGCGGATTATCTTTCTTAACCTTCGCTTGGAGTGCTTGCATTTTCATCTTCATTTCCCCATACTGGGCTGGCAGTGGCAAAATGTCAATGGGGCTGCCCCAAATGCCCATCAATAGTTAACAAATTAGCGGCTAGAGGCTAGTTGCTAGTCAAACTAGCTACTAACCACCAGCCGCTAACTCAAGGAGCAACAAATTGACCCAAAAACCGCGCCTGCGCCAGCTAGACTTTCAGCCAGTGTACCACCAGGGGGAACAGATGTGGTATTTGCACGACCCTTTGGAACTGTCTGATGAACAGTTGATAATGCCCCCCGCGCTGGCGCAGTTGCTTCTTTTTATGGATGGCAATCGCACCCCCCAGGAAATCCACGCCGCCTTTTGCCAGCAAATCGGCCAGCCGCTCGATTTTGCCATTACGGAGCAGGCGTTGGCCCAGCTAGACGCCGCCTGTTTATTAGATAATGAACGCGCCCAGTACGCTTTGGCCCAGCAAAAAGAAGCGTACCGCAACCAACCCCATCGCTCCCCAGCCTTGGCGGATTTGAGCTACCCGGCCAATCCACGCCGGCTCACGATGATGCTGGATGAGTACGGTAAAAACGATGACCTGAACGGCTGGCAGCCGTGGCGTGGCCGAGCCATCATTTCGCCACACATTGATTACCAGCGGGGCGGCAAAGTGTACGCAAAGGTGTGGCGGCGGGCGCAAACGGCCGTTCTCGAAGCAGACCTCGTTATCATTTTAGGCACCGACCACAAAGGCGGCCTGGGAACATTCACCCTCACCCGCCAACCCTATGCCACCCCCTACGGCATCCTGCCAACCGATACGGAATTGGTAGATGAACTGACCACCGCCATCGGCGAAGAGGCCGCTTTTGCCGAAGAGCTGCACCACCGTAGAGAACATTCGGTTGAGCTTTCGGCCGTCTGGCTGCATTACCTTTACCAGCAGGCAGGCATCGACCCCAAACCAATGATTCCCATTTTGTGCGGCTCGTTTCACCATTTTGTGATGAATGGGGGGCATCCAGCGAAAGATGATTTGTTGGATACGGCCGTAACCACTCTGCAACGCGCCACTGCCGGGAAAAAGGTGCTTACTGTGGCCTCGGTAGATTTTGCCCACGTTGGCCCCGCCTTTGACGACGACTACATCATGGACGACACGCGCCGCGCCGCCCTGCGCCAGACCGACCACAACCTCGTCCAGGCCATCATTCGCGGCGACGACGCCAGCTTTTACGATCAAGTTGCCGCCGTGGAAGATCGCAACAAAGTGTGCGGCTTCTCCCCCATCTACCTGCTGCTGCGCTACCTGCAAGGCACCAAAGGCATTCAGGTGGCCTACGACCACTGCCCCGCCGACGATGAGGATCATTCCTTCGTCTCCATCGCTGGCATTTTGCTAGAGTGAGTTTACATTCACAGATTTTCGCAGATTGAATGCCGAAGACTACAAAATTGACAATTTGGGCAGTGAATGTCACAATGTTTGCATGAGTACGGCCGTTCGTTATACACCACAAATGCAACAAGAATTACGCAGTCGCTTTCAACTTGCCGAGCGATTGGTTGAGTTTGGCTGGATTCCAGTCGTCCCCGAAGATTTAGGCGAAGATTTTATCATTCATATTTACCATGAGGGGCGCGCCACGGGCGTTAATTTCTTTGTTCAGCTCAAAAGTGTGACGAATTTAAACGGCCGTCGCAAAGGCGACTCCCTTCCCTACTCATTTGAAGTCAAAGATTTGCTCCACTGGGAACAGTTTCTCCAGCCAGTTGTTTTAATTGTTTGGGACGTTAAATTACGCGAAGGTCGTTGGACCTTAATCAGCGACACAATAAAACAGTTAGATCAAAAACACCCAAACTGGCGTCAACAAAAAACAAAAACTGTCCAAATTCCATGGCAAAACAGCTTTCTAGAGGATTCTCTTGTTTCTCTACGACATAGAATTGGAGAAATCTTTTATCCACAAATTTTCAAAGACAAATCCTTTGAGTTTAATGGTACAGTAAGCTTTCCTAATTCGGAAGAAGGGAAAAAGGAATTGCAAGCATTTGAAAATGCAATAAAAGATGGTGATTCCGGTTCTTGGGATGTTCAATTGGAAATTCCCCAAGAACTAGTGCCCTGGCTTGGAGGACCGATAGTTGAGAATGCAAAGCTATTTAGAGAGCCACTGGCTTCTGGTAAACGTTTTCCCACAAGTGTTACCGCTTATGATTTAATGAGTCAAGCGACATCGCTAAATATTGAATTTCAAGTAGTAAAAATTGGCACAGAGTCTGTTACAGTGTCAAATTATCACCAGGATTCTTTTCTTCATTTTCTTTTCGTCTTCGTCTCTGGAAAGACAACACCTGAGAAAGCCGCAATCGCAATAAATGAGGAGGCCAAACATCTAGGGCGAAATTCTTTTGAAGCACGAGATGTTTTGGAATTCTTATATTCCATAGCAACAAGAGGACAATTACGAGTCGATTTTGAGGTCGGTCAAAAGTATTCTTTGATAGCTGAGATTCCAGACGCAAAAAGGTATCTATTTTTGCCACCAAGAGAATTTAGGAGCCTGATTGACAAACTATGCGTAATCGAAGGTAAATTCGGGTTTCCATTGGAGGTTCCGTTTGGAGGTCTTTCTGCTCAAGATGCCATAGTAATAGAGGAATTGTTTGAGGTTATTCGATCAGGAAAGAGGATCCGAAAAAATCAAGAGATTACAATTGACTTTATTTATCAACCATATCTAGAAAATATTTTGAAAGCAGCATTCCATAAGGGGAATATTCGGGTTTCAACTACCCTCCAGGAGAAGTCTCTTAACCTTCTTCAAAGGAATTTCCAACTAGGTAATGTTCTTCAGTTTATTTCAGGGAAGCCAGTTTTGCCAAATGGAATTGACAATATAACAAGTCTGAAACCCGGTGAATCGTTCAGGCTAAAAGTTCAGGAATCGACGATGGAAGAATTATTCCCTCGGCTATTCTTGGAGGAAGCTGAAAGGTTAGGCCAATTATTGGCATCAGAATTTGCTGCTAAATCAATTTATCTTTTTGGTTCTTTAGCATGGAGTGAGACATATTCACCACAAACAGACATTGATTTGGCTGTTAGCGGGTTGAAGCCAGATGAACTTTATAAAGCTATTGGATATTTAGAAAGCAACACGGGCTTTTCCTTTGATCTAATAAATTTGGCTGAAGCAACTCCAGCATTGCGGGAGCGGATAATTCAGGAAGGTAAGTTATTATATGAGCGAGAGCTTGTTGCAGTTGGCGGATGAATTAACTGCCGCTTTAACCGAATTCTCCAAAGTCCAGCAGGTTATTAAGGATGCCAACGAACGATTAGGCGAACCGCCACCTGACACGTTTGAAATGTATGCGCTGGGTGGCATCTTGCATGATTTGTATCATGGTATGGAAGGAATTTGTTTGCGTATTGTCAAGCAAATCGATCAAAGAGAGCCAATTGGCAGCAGTTGGCATCGAGATTTGATAGATTCTGTTAGCCGTCTTGTGCCAAACTTACGTCCAGCCGTAATCAGCGAAGAAACGGCCGATCTGCTTGAACAATATCGCGGATTTCGACACCACTTTCGCCACAATTATGGTTTTGAAATTAGCTGGCCCAAACTTGCTCCGCTCTGGCGCGACGCCCCCATAATGATCGAAAAATTCATCCAAGACATTGAACAGTTCATCAGTTTCCTGAGAATGATGAGCACCTAACCCAAAACTGCCCCAAATCCAAAAGAATCTGTGCTAATCTGCGAAATCTGCGGATAAATCATTCAACCAGTCGCGTCCGGACATCGAGTGCGAGTGCGCCGCTGGAGAGTACGCGCAGCGGGTTGATTTCGATTTCGGCGAGTTGGGGGCAGTCGGCGGCGAGTTGGCCGAGGCGGAGAATGGTTTGCAGCACGGCCGTTTCATCTCCAGCTGCCACATTCCGGTAGCCAGCCAACTTGCGCCCTGCCCACGTATTTTGCAGCAGCGATTTTGCTTCGGCCAGCGTCAGCGGCGCGAGGGCAAAGGCAACATCCTTCAACCCTTCCACCTCCACCCCGCCAGAGCCAAACATCAGCACCGGGCCAAACTGCGGGTCGCGCACCACGCCCACAATCACCTCTTGCCCGTCGGGAATCATGGGCTGGATGAGAACGCCATCCAGCTTGGCATCTGGCACGGCCGTTTGCACATCCGTCATCATTTGGGTGAATGCGTTGGCAACGGCCGTTTCCGACCGCACATTCAACACCACCCCACCCACATCCGACTTGTGCGGCACGTCCGCTGAGGCAATTTTTAGGGCGACAGGCAAACCCACTTGCCGAGCAATTGCTATTGCCTCGTCTGCCGTTGTGGCCAAGCCGCTGCCGGGAACGGGGATGTCGTACGCCGTGAGAAGTTGTTGGCAAACGGCCGTTGGCAAAAAAGTCCCCGGTTCTGTAGCAATTTCAGACAGGATTTGTTGCGCTTTGGCGGCGGCTTCGGGGCACGGCCGTTCCGGTTCAGCACACGCGGTCTGCAAAAATTCAGCCCGACGCGACAAAATCGCCAACGCCCCCGCCGCCCGTTCTGGGAAGCGATATTCTGGCACCTTGGCCGCCCGAAAATGCTCCACCGCCTCTTGAATCATCTTCTCGCCCATCAACGCTATCCCCACCGGCTTACCCGTCGCGTAAATAATCGGCAGCATCGCCTTGGCCACGCCCCCGGCAGAGTACATCGGCGGCGGCGGCAGGATGACCATCACACTGTCCACGTTGGCGTCCGCCAGCAAAATACGCAGGCAGGTAGCATACTGCTCTGGCGAGGCACCCGCTAGCATATCCACCGGATTTTGGAAGCTGGCAGCGGCTGGCAAAACGTCTCGCAGCGCAGCTTCAGTCTCTTGGGTTAGCATAGCCAGTTTCAAATTGTGAGATTCCAGCGCATCGGCAGCGGTGACGCCAGGGCCACCCGCATTGGTCAGCACCGCCACCCGTCGTCCCTGCGGCAGCGGACACCAAGCCAGTGCTTTGGCCCAATCGAACAGTTCCTCGCTGGTTTCGGCGCGCATCACGCCCGCGCGGGCAAAGGCAGCGTCGAAGGCAGATTCCTGCCCAGCCAACGCCCCGGTGTGCGAGGCCACGGCCCGCTGCCCGCTGGCAAAACGCCCCACTTTGAGCGCCAGCACCGGCTTCTCCCGCGACACCTGCTCGGCCACCTGCACAAAGCGACGGCCGTTTGACACCCCTTCCAAATACAACGTCACCACGCGCGTGTGCGGATCGGCAGCAACGGCCGTTAGCACATCTGTCTCCTGCACATCAAGCTGGTTGCCCAAGCTCACCAGCCGCGACAAGCCAAATCCTTGCCCGCGCGCCCAATCAATCACGGCGGCACAAATCGCGCCGGAGTGGGAGATGAAGGCAACGGCTCCGGGCGTAGGCCCCGGCGGCGGCAAAAAGGTGGTGTCCAGCGGCAGGTGGGTGTCCAGCAGGCCAATGCAGTTTGGGCCGATGAGGCGGATGCCAAACTGCTGCGCCACGCGCAAACATTCCTGCTCCAATGCCGCGCCCGCCGCGCCAGTTTCGCGGAAGCCACCGGCAGCCAGGATGGCCGCCCGAATGCCGCGCTCGCCACACTCCGCGATGGCTTGGGGCATGGCGGGAGCGGGGACGAGCAGGACGGCCAGGTCTACGGGATCGGGGACGTGGGAGATGTGGGAGTGTAACGGCCGTTCCAGCAACATCCCCCCACCCGGATTTACAAAGTGGATCGCACCATCGTAGCCGCTCTGCACCAAATTCCGCGCCAAGCCAAAACCCAGCTTCATCGGGTTACGCGACGCGCCCACCAAAACAATGCCTTTCGGCTCAAAAAAGGGAAGGAGTGAGGAATCAACAGGTAAACTCATAAAAAGTTGATTTAAGAAGTTTTGGCAAGCCACGGTTGATAACGTAAAAGTTCAACAATTAAAGTCAACACGTTTTCACGTACTTGCCGAAGTTGTGTTCGATATTCTTGGTCATGCTCTCTCTGTGCTTGGTTATAACTCTGCATTGAATAGGAATCCCCAATTACAAAGCCACCAGCAAATGTGGGTCTTCGAATTAACTCAGATAACATCTTCCCATAAAACGATCCCATCTCTAATTCTTTTACAAATTCAATCAACTCAATTGCAAGTTTGTCAAGTTCATTTGAATCAACGTTCTCTTCCACTGAATCTAAAAATTTAAGTCTGAGAAATAGTGGATGAAATTGAGGTGTCAATATGGTTGGATCTTTGTGTCTACGAAATAATGCTAATTTGTCCGGATCTATTTTCTTTGTAGGATTGTGCTGATCACCTAGATGGCAATTTGGGCAAAGAGGAATTAGATTTTCAGGATCATTATTAGAGGGATTCTCATCAATATGATGGAGGTGCAGTTTGTCAGCCCCACATATCGCACATCTATAGTTAAACTCTTTCAAAACTTGCTCACGAATCTTGGGAGGTATTGTGGTACGAGATTTTTTCATTTGGCTTAGACCTATCATTTATTGAAAAACGATTCTTATAACATCGGAGTTTTTAATCAAATTCCACTTCACCAAATTTCAGCCACCCAGCCGACACGGTCAGAAGAGCAGTCCTTCGAAACTGAGATGCGGCCGGAGCATATGTGTGGTTACGTTTTGATTTAGGCAGGCTCTTTTTTGCCCAAACTTTCGGCTAAGAAAGTGTTTACTAAAGTGTTCATGCTAACACCTTCCTGCTTGGCGCGAGCAACTAGGCGGGCATGGAGGCTTTTGGGAACGCGCTGCACAAATTTGCCACTGTAGCTACCGCCACTGCCTGGTTCTGGCACAGGCAAATTCATGCTTTCCAAGGCGGCAATCGTTTCCTTGAGGGCGTCCAGTCCATTTTGAATCGCTTCTTCGATGGTATCACCATCAGAAATGCACTCAGAAAAGTCTGGAAAAGAAATCAGATAGCCGCCACCATCTTCCTCAGATAAAATTTGAATTTCAAATGGATACTGATTTAAGTCTCTCATAATTTATTCCAACACAAACTCAACAAATTTCTTGATATAAATCGGTTTAATCGGGCGACGCGCAGGCACAGGCAAGGTTTGTCCATCTGAACGGATAAAAACAACGTGGCTTGTACCACGCTGTCGCCATTCAATTTCATTGGCCCGTGCAACGGTTTTAAGGCTGTCAATCCGCCAATCGCGCGGGTTATTTTGCATTTTGCTCAGAATTTTTTCTGCTTTGCCCACGAAGAAATGATACTAAATGCAGTAGCACAACGCAAGATCAAATCCCTACTTTACCCCAGCCCCGTCTCGCACTATAATCTCTTAAAGACGCAATGCGTCATAAAAGTTTGCAAGTGGCGAGTGGCAAGTCTGCAAGTCATGCTTTTCATCAGGCAACTTGCAAATTTGCACACTTGAAAACCTGCACACTCAAAGAAAGGGGCAAAACCATGCGTTTAGGCAAAGATTTAGTCGGCAAACAGATTATCAGCGTCACAGACGGCCGTTCCCTCGGCAACGCCAAAGATATTTATATGAACAGCGACCTCACAGACATCACCGGCATCTATCTTGGTTCCGAAGGGCTGATCAAGCGGAAACATTTCCTCATCAAACGTCAAGACGTTGTCGTGTTTGGCATTGACGCCATTTTGGTACGCAACAGCGACGTTATGGGCGAAGAAAGCGAGCTACCAGAGGCGGTTGCTTGGGTACGCCTAAGCAAGCTCAACAAGCGGGAAATTGATACCCCTGGCGGTACCAAAGTCGCCAACATTGGCGACATCATTCTAGGCGAGCAAGGGAATATTACCGGCTTTGCCCTCTCCCGCGTTTATGTAGAAGGCCCCATCGAGAAAAATGGCACCATTCCGCGCAGCGCGGTCATCGACACCGGAGATGAAGATGGCGTGATGACCATTGACCTCACCAAAGCTGAGAACCCGAACGCCGTTGAAGAAAAGGCACCTGCCGCTCCTGTTCCTGCCCCCGCACCCGAAGAACCTGAAGAGATAGAAATCGTCGATGAACCCACTGATGAACCCGCACCCGAAGAGACAGAATCAGAAACCGAGGAAGAAGCTTCCGAGTAACCAATAATCCCAAAAATCCGCGCAATCCGTGGCTAAAAATTTCTCAGCCCATGCGCTTTTATTTGCACAAAAGGAGCTAACCCATGAGCAACACAGTCCACTTCGCCCTCAATGACGAACAAAAGATGATCCGGCAGCTAGCCCGCGATTTTGCCCGCAACGAAATGGCCCCCGTTGCCGAACATTACGACCAAACCCACGAATATCCCTGGTCAGTCATCAAAAAAGCCCAAGAGCTTGGCTTTACCACCCTCAACGTGCCAGAAGAGTACGGCGGCCTCGGCCTCAGCCTGTTTGAAGAGTGTATGGTGTCAGAAGAGCTGGCCTGGGGCTGCTCCGGCATGAGCACCGCCATGGGCGTCAACGGTCTGGCGATTCTGCCCGTCCTCATTGCTGGCAATGAAGCACAAAAACAAGAGTATTGCGGCCGTTTGGCCGACGGACAAATGGCTAGTTACGGTCTCACCGAACCAGAAGCTGGTTCCGATGTGGCGGGCATTAAAACTACCGCCCGCAAAGAGGGAGACCATTACATCCTCAACGGATCCAAAACGTTTATCACTGGCGCCACCGTGGCCAACTTCTTCACTGTTTTTGCCTACACAGACATCGAACAGCGATACAATGGCATGAGCTGCTTCGTCGTTGATCGTGATTGGGAAGGCGTCAGCGTAGGCAAACCGTTTAACAAAATGGGGCAGCACGCTTCCGACACGGCCGAACTCATCTTTGACAACGTAAAAGTACCCGCTACCCACATGCTCGGTGAAGAGGGCAAAGGGTTTCTCATCGCCATGAAAGTGTTCGACCGCAGCCGCCCGCCCACGTCTGCCGGGGCTGTGGGCGTGGCCCAACGTGCGCTTGATGAATCAATTCGCTACGCCAAAGAGCGCGTGGTGAAGGGGCAGCCCATCTGGAAGCACCAGGTCATCGGCCACATGATTGCCGACATGGCAATGGAAGTGGAGGCTGCCCGTCTGCTCGTCTGGAAATCTGCCTGGGCGGTGGACGAGGGTGTAAGCAACACGCTTTACTCCGCCTTTGGCAAAGCATATGCTGCCGACAAGGCCATGAAGATTGCCACCGATGCGGTGCAGGTGTTTGGTGGCTATGGCTATATGTCTGAATATCCGGTAGAAAAGCTGATGCGGGACGCCAAGATTTACCAAATCTACGAAGGCACCAGCCAAATTCAGCGGGAAATCATCGTCCGCGAGCTGTTCCGCAAATAGCAGTAATCAGTGGTCAGTAATCGGTAAATCAGTTTACGCCACCAATTACTATTGTCCTAGTGCGATTGTCCCATTTACCGAGGTAAGTCAATCCGTATAATACAAAGCACGCAAGGACACACAACTTTTTCTCCTTTTATCAAGAGCTCCGGGTCCCCCTCCCCCGGAGCTCTCCTCTTTTTGGGTAGTTTTGACTCATTTCTAAATTGTGAAACCTAAACAGTAAGCAAATAATGGTTCAGTAAAGGCACTCGTAGTCTGGTATGGCTGTGCTATAATCCCGACTTTGCTCGGCAAATTACAGCAAAATCGCCTGTGATTCGCCTACCCAAAATTCATAAATGAAAGAGAAACTTATGCAAGATACAACAAAGCAAGAAACGGCCCCTTCGACAAGCTCAACTCCATTGAGCAGCTCAGGGCAAGCAGTTCCCACCCAAAAACGCCGCACCCTTCCCCAATACCTCGGCATCGTCGCCCGTGGCGTCTGCATGGGCGCGTCAGATATCGTACCCGGCGTCTCCGGTGGCACAATGGCCTTCATCCTCGGCATCTACGAAGAGCTGATTGACTCCATCCGCACAATCGGCCGTCCCAACTTTCTTCAGGCCGTGCTAAAGTTCCGCATCAAAGAAATCTTCCAAATCCTCAACTGGGAATTTTTATTGTCGATTGCCATTGGCATCCTCATTGCCATCGTCACCCTCTCCAGCGCATTGGAAAGTTTGCTCGTCAACCAGCCGGTCTACCTATGGAGCTTCTTTTTCGGGCTGGTTTTGGCCTCCGTTTTAGTCGTGAGCAAGCGCGTGAAGCAATGGAACCCCTTGCTATTTGGCGTGCTGCTGGTGGGGGCCGCTGCTGCTTACCTGCTAGTAGGCCTTGTTCCCGTGCAAACGCCCAACGATTGGTGGTTTCTCATCCTCAGTGGGGCGGTGGCTAGCTGCGCCCTGATTTTGCCCGGCGTGTCTGGCGCGTTCCTGCTAGTGCTATTGGGTAAGTATCAATTTGTGCTAGGGTCAGTCAATAATTTGCGCGGCGGCGATGCGAATGCGGCCGTTCCACTCATCTTTGTGGGCATTGGGGCCGTGCTGGGGCTGGTAACATTTGCCCAAATTCTTAGCTGGCTATTTAAACGCTACCATGACCTCACGGTGGCTGTGCTCATTGGCCTAATGGTGGGCAGCCTACGCAAAATCTGGCCCTGGAAGCTGGATTTGGATTGGCTGCGTGATGCTGCTGGCGAATTTGTGCTGGACAGCGAAGGGCATCGGGTGGTGATTGAGCAGGCCAATGTGCTGCCTGATTTTGGTAGCTCGCAATTTATGTTTGCGCTCATATTGGCACTCATTGGCATTGGTGTTATTCTCTTAATTGATCGCTTGGCAGCCCGTATGGAAACTGATTCGTAGACAAGTTTGTGAGATGGTATGAGCCACCGAGAAAATCAGCGCATTAAAGCCGTGCTTTTTGACATGGACGACACCCTGATTGATTGGTCAGGGTTTGAAGGGGATATTGCAGGGTTGGAAACAAATGGCATACGCAATATGTACTGCTATCTGGTTGATGCAGGCTATTGTCTTATTCCTTTCCCAGAATTTCAATCAGCATTCCGCGAGACGGCCGTTCTCGCCTGGCAAGAGGCCAAAAAAAGTTGGGCGGGGGTCTCCTTTGTCAACGTCCTGCAAACCTTGCTAACCCAATGTGGTGTGGACGTTACTCACATTGAAATGGATTCCGTCTTGCGCGCCTATGGGTGGGGGCCACTGCCCGGCGTGGCTCCTTTTGCAGATACCCTGTCCGTCTTGGCAACGTTGAAAAATCAAAGATACAAAATCGGTCTAATTACCAACGCCATGCAGCCGATGTGGATGCGTGACATCGAGCTACGCGCCTATGGCATTTTGGAATATCTGGATGCCCGGCTCACCTCTGGTGATGTAGGCTTTATGAAACCACACCCTTTTATTTACTGGCAAGCGTTGGAACTGCTGGAGGTGTCGCCAGAAGCGGCCGTTTTTGTGGGGGACCGCCCCGCCAACGATATAGCTGGGGCGAACGATGCTGGACTCACCAGCGTGCTCATCTCCCCGCCCCATCTGAACCGCGATCTCGGAAACGTACGGCCGAATTACACCATATCTACACTCACAGAACTTCTACCCATCCTCACCGAATTGGAAAAACATGATGACTAAACCCGGAAGAAACGACCCTTGCCACTGCGGCAGCGGCCTCAAATACAAAAAATGCCACATGAAGGAAGACCAGGCCGCTGAAAAAGAGCGCAGTCAAGTACAGCACGCCGCCAACTTTATCCGGCGCGACCTGCTCAGCTTTGCCCGCGATGAGCGGTTTGCCGAAGCATTTGCGCTCGGCCTGCCACTTTATTGGAACGATTATTACGATGCTTCCAATGCCGAACAGATGAGCCAGCCGGAAGCACTCCGCTTTTTTGACTGGTTTGTATTTGACAATGCGTTGGAAGACGGCCGTCGCCTCATCGAACTGTACGCTGAAGAGAAAATGGAAGATTTGTCCAGCCATCAGCAGGAAATCGCCGCCGACTGGGTGAATGTAGGCGCGGGTAGCCTATACAAACTCACCGCCTACGAAGGGCAAATGCTGACCCTGCGTGACTACTTCACAGAAGAAGAATTTACCGTGTACGAAGGTGGCGGTCGCGGCAATGTGGAGTTGGAGGATGTTATCATCACCCGGCTGGTTCCCGTAGCCGACCGAATGGAACTTAGCACCACTGCCGCCTATTTGCCTGCGGACGAAATCACTGACATCAAAGAAAAAGTTGAAGCCGCAAAAGAAGCATTCGTAGCCGAACATCCTGACGCCGATCATACAGAGTTTATGCGCAAGCACAGTCATTTACTGGTGCACCACGCCTTGCAAGAAGCTAAAAATCAAGGTCGCCCACCGGTGTCTCGGCTAGATGCCAACAGAACAGATGCCAAAATGCAAAAGATTGCGCGGGGGATGGCGCGTTTCAAACGATGAGCAAGCAATTATTGGTTCGCCCTCAAAAGACACCGCTCAAAGGTGTCATTTCAGTTCCTGGCGATAAGTCAATCAGCCATCGCGCCGTGATGTTGGCATCACTGGCGGAAGGCACCAGCGTCATTCACCGCTGGTTGCCCGCTGGCGACACGCTGGCAACGCTGCAAATTGCCCAGGATTTGGGCGTGAACATTAAAATTGACAAACGCTCAGAAGTTGCCTGGGATTTGACAATCGAGGGGCGTGGTTTGCACGGTTGGGAACCACCCAAAAAGCCGCTGGATTGCCAAAATGCAGGCACCGGAATGCGGCTGCTGGCAGGATTACTGGCTGGCCAATCATTCCCTTCAGTGCTGGACGGCAGTGAGCAGCTGCGTAAACGTCCCATGCGGCGCATTACCGACCCGTTGAGTGCGATGGGTGCCAATATTGTGTCGGAAAACGGCCGTTCCCCCCTCACAATCTCCCCCAGCCAACTCAACGGAATCGAATATCGCATGAATGTCGCCAGCGCGCAGGTGAAGAGCGCGATTCTGCTGGCCGGTTTGTATGCCTCTGGCGAAACTCGCGTTTACCAACCCGGCCCCGCCCGTGACCACACCGAGCGGATGCTGCAAGCGATGGGCGTGCCGGTACGCACAGAAGGCAGTTGGATTACTTTGCCAGAAGCGCCAGAAGGTGGGTGGTGTTTACGGCCGTTAGACCTTACCGTCCCCGCAGATCCATCCTCCGCAGCTTTTCCACTCGTGGCGGCAGCCATTGTGCCGCACTCGGAAATTACGATTGCGGGCGTGGGGCTAAATGAAACGCGCACTGGCATTTTGGACATGCTGCAAGCAATGGGCGCAGAGCTGCGCGTGCACAACGAGCACGTCAGCGGCGGCGAACGGCTGGGCGACCTCACCGTCTCTTTTAGCGAGCTGCACAGCATCGACGTGAATGGCGACACCGTAGTGCGCGGCATTGACGAACTGCCCGTCTGGGCGGTGGCCACCACGCAAGCCGCTGGCGTCAGCCAGGTGAGCGACGCGGCCGAGCTGCGCGTAAAAGAAGTCGATCGCATCTCTGTTTTGGCGGGGGAGCTACGCAAGCTGGGCGTGGAAATGATAGAAAGCCCCGATGGGTTCTCGGTTGAAGGTCCGATACGGCCGTTTGGCAACGAAGTGGATAGCCATGACGACCATCGGCTGGGCATGTCGTTGGCAGTGGCAGGCTTAGTGACCCACGGCCTAACGCTGGTTCACGACGCGGGCTGTATCGCCGACAGTTTCCCCGGTTTTGTGGAGATGATGCAGTCACTGGGTGCCAAAATGGAGTGGATTGAGCAGTAGAAGGGGGCAACAGTTTACAGGTCGGTTACAATTTTTTCATGATGGGTTAAAAACTGCCGTTTACAATCCCCACCAGTTAAAAACCACAGAGAAGTTAAACTTTTTGAAAAAGTTGAACTTCTGAAAAGTACGCACCTAAACTGATTTCATGTTCAAGTCTTTACGCAGCCGACTGCTGGCTTCTTACTCCCTCATCATCCTCGTCACCTTGTTTGTGGTTTCGCTGGCGCTGGTGGCGCTCGGCGCACAGCCGCGTCTACGCTTTCAGCCAGCCTTGCAGCGTCTGGATGTCATCAGCCGAACTAGCCGTAATGATTTGCTCCGATTGCAAGCAAGAGGAGCCAGCCAGGACGATTTTTTACAGGCGCTGCGCGATACAGCCGATTCCGAAAACATCCGTGTACTTATTGCCACCACAGAAGAGGCCAATATTATCTTCGACACCAATCCGTCCCAAAGTCTGCTTGATGTGACCATTCAAGGCGAAGAATTAAACCGAGCATTTTTACCCACGGCAGACCCAAACACCATTGCCGTCCGTTTTGAAGACCCATCCGGCAACCGTTGGCTGCTTTACACACGAGCGATCTCCAATTCTGGTTTTGGGCGGCAAGTAGTGGTGTATGCAGTCCCGGAGCCAGGACCTTTTGCCTTGGTACGCGAACTTGGGTTGGGGGCAGCGTTTGTGCGAGCGGGGCTAGCAGGATTGCTTATCTCGGCACTGCTGGCGTGGCTTATTGCCCGCTCGGTGGCACGGCCGTTACAGCGCATGGCGGGCGCAGCAGAAGCGATTGCCCAGGGAGAGTATGAGCAGCAGCTACCTTTAGAAGGGCCAGAAGAGGTCGTTCGAGTGGCAGAGAGCTTCAACAGCATGTCGGCACAGGTGGCGGCGACGCGGCAGGCACAGCGGGATTTTGTGGCCAATGTTTCTCACGATTTAAAAACGCCCGTCACCTCAATTCAAGGCTGGAGCCAGGCACTGTTTGACGGCACGGCCGTTTCCCCTGAAGATCAATCTCAGGCAGCCAACATCATCTATGGCGAAGCGGAACGGATGGGACGCATGGTGGCACAGCTGCTGGATTTGGCCAAGATTGAGTCGGGGCAGCTCCAGTTGAATCGCTCCCTGTTCAATTTGGCCGATGTGGCCACGGCCGTTCGCCAGAATCTACTCCCCCGCGCCCAGGCACATCACATTCACCTAACCGTGGAGGCCGTAGCCACCCCGCCTATTTGGGGAGATTATGACCGGCTGATGCAGGTCGTCTCTAACCTGGTGGAAAACGGACTGAACCACACGCCATCCGGTGGGCGCGTGCATGTGACGGTACGGCCGTATGGTGACAAAGCCGTCGAGCTAACCGTGCAAGACACCGGCAAGGGGATGCCACCAGAGCAACTAGAGCGTATTTTTGAACGTTTTTACCAGGTGGATAAATCGCGGGTGCGCGAGGGGGGGCGAACCGGATCAGGTTTGGGGCTGTCGATTGTGCAGGAGCTGGTTTTGTTGCATAACGGCCGAATCCAAGCCCGCAGCAAAGAAGGTGAGGGGAGCCTCCTCATTGTCCGGTTACCAACCAAAGCCGATGCAGAACCCTCAACAATTCTCCAAAGAAAATAAAAAAGGGCACTCTGCTGAGTACCCTTTAAAACCGAAGCTATTGTTACAAATTTAGTTCAGCGGGCAACCTTGCTCATTCTGAGCTTCAAACAAATCTTTGGTGGTTTCGTAATCACCACTATCAAAAGCAGCCTGAACCATGCTAATAACATCGGCCGTGCTGTAAAGATAATCTACACCACCGGTGGAAGCGTTCAGCAAAGCAGCCACGGCGTGGCGAGCTAAGGCATTAGCCTGACCACCCTTGGCGGCAGCAGCTTCAGCCAGAGTGCCACCGTAGGATACACCAAAAACAGCGTCAAAGGAGTCAGTAGGGCTGTAACCAACCCAAGAATCAAAGTGATGCTCTTGTTTCCAGTAGCCAGGGGTGCAGCCTTCGCCACCGCCTGGCGGAGGTGGTGGGGTCTCACCATAGTAATGGCTCGGATCACAATCAGAAACTACGTTACCGCGAATGTCTACGCCTTCTACACAGCCAACATTCATATACAAACCAGCTTCGGCAACGCCATAGCCATAGCAGGTGGTGGATTCACCAACGTCTAGATAATCAATCGTACAGATAACTTGAACGCCCTGATCATCAGTGACGGAAATGGTTAAGCCACGGCCAGGGCCAAACCCTGTGTTGGTAACAATATATTCCCAAACAACCTGATCGCCAACCTGTAAAACAGGTGCTTCTTCTGGCGTGTCGGCATCGAAACCATTGGTATGTTTTTCGATGTCAATATCGGTATTGGCGGCAGCGGGGGCAACACTCATCGTGAAAAACGAGAATCCTGCCAACAGCATAACTAAAGCTGCCAAAAAACGGGAACGGGGTAATGCGCGCATGTTGTTTTCCTCCTGCGGTCTTCCGCAAATATGAAATGATAGAAAAATTAGTACTCTGATACTACTTAAGCCTTTGGGATGAATACTACTTAGTCTAGCTTACGGTTTTTGTTACATTTTTATTACAAAGGGAGAAAATGTTTGCAAAAAATGAGGCTACTCAGCAGGAACAAGCCGCAGTCTTTCCAGAAATTCACTGAGAATGATAGCTGTGGCTCCCCAAACCCTATGACCATATACATTGTAATAGGGCACAGTGTAGACGGCGTCTCGCACAGGATGAGGGCCAACTTCGCGGGTGTTGGGGTCTAGTAGATGGGTAATTGGCACTTCTAGAATTTCTGCCACTTCACGTGCTTCTGGGGTAAAAAACGGCCGTTCTCCACCATTCACCCACCCCACAAACGGATGCACTTCAAAATCAGAAGGAGGAATGTATATGCTCGTCAATTCACCCAGAACAGTTACTTTGCGGCTCGGCACTCCAATCTCTTCTTCCGTTTCACGCAAGGCGGCCTGAACGGCCGTTTCGCCAGACTCTTGCCGTCCACCAGGGAATGAAATTTGCCCCGCATGCGCGTTTAAATCGTCTCGACGACGGGTGAGTGCCAGGTAAGTGTTTTGTAGATGGGGGTAAAGCAGCAGCAGCACGCCGCCCACACGCGGGTGGCCAGACAGTTCTGGCGGACGCTGCCGACTGCGGTCGGTAGGCAGCATGTGGTAATGGGCAGCGTGGGCGTCGAAGTTGGGCAGGGAAAGGGCGCGTTGAATAACGGCCGTTGTTAATTCCATTGGCAACGTTCCTGAAGGGAAACTTTATTCGTCTGTGATTTGGCGGAAAGTGTAGCCGACACCCCGTTCCGAAGAAATGTAGCGAAGCCGCGACTTGTCTTGTTTGTCTTCAATCTTGCGACGCAGCCGGTGCATATGCACGTGCAGGCGGTCTTCATAGGCAGGTTCTAGCGGCCATAGGCGGCGCAAGATGAAATCTGTGTTGACCGTATGCCCGGCACTCCGCATGAGGATGTAGAGCAGCTTGGTTTCGGTGGGCGTCAGGCTAACAGGCTTATTATTCACCAATGCTTGCCGTCCAGGAAAGTCAATCACCAACCGCTCATCCACACGGGTAAGCGATTTCAGCTCATAGGCAAAATCCCCCATCCGCTGCAAAACGCGCCGCACCCGCGCGGTCAGCTCGCCAGGGTTAAAGGGTTTGATGATGTAATCCTCGGCATGTTCTTCCAGTCCCTCAACGACGGTAGATTCTTCATTTACGGCCGTTAGCATAATCACTGGCAAATCGCTGAATTGGTGGATGGAGCGACAAAACTCAAAACCACTCATGCCGGGCGGCATGTGGATATCCACAATAGCCAAGTGGGGCAGCCCATATTGGGTTATGGCCGACAACGCTTCTTCGCCAGAACCGGCGGTGACAACATCATAGCCAGATTGCTCCAGCGCGTGGCTGACAATACGCAAATTAAATGGATCGTCATCAACTGCAAGGATTCGGTAGTTGTTGATGTCAGAATCACTCATGGAAAAGCCTCAAAAATATCAGATGAGCAAACCACAGAGAAATCGCTCTCCGGTCTTCAAAATACTTTCTGTGGTTTGCCTGATTATAGAATTGTTTAAGCAATGCAACATGCTTTGCTTAACAATTGTGCCAAATTAGTACCAACGGTTGGGATCGCTTAATCGTCTTCGGGTAAAAACACATACCCTTTGCGCCGCTTGGAAAAAACATAGCGCACGCCGTGCTTTTTGCGCTCAATTTTGCTGCGCAAGCGGTGAACATAGACGCGCAACCGATCTTCATCGGCAAAGTCAGCGTCCGATGGCCAGAGGCGACGGAGCATAAAATCTGTACTCACAATTTTGCCCTGCTGGCGCATAAGGATGTACAGTAGCTTGGTTTCGGTGGGCGTTAAGTTTACTTCTTTGCCTTGAACAACGGCCGTTAACGTGGCAAAATTGACGCTTAAATTCTCATCTACCTCTACAAACTGAGCCAACGGATAAGCAAATTTACCAATAGAATGCAAGACACGGCGTACCCTGGCTAACATTTCTCCAGTTCTTACCGGCTTGGTCATGTAATCTTCCGCAAAACGGTCGATCGCTTCAACAATAGTGCTGTTTTCATCAATAGCCGTTAGCATGATGATGGGCAAGTCTGAAAATTGAAGTACCTTTTCACACAACTCCAACCCATCCATCCCCATTGGCATGTTAATGTCAAAGATTCCTAAATGGGGCAATCCTTCATTCTCCATAATTTCCAACGCCCGCTCGCCGGATTCGGCAGCCATCACCTGGAAACCATGTAAAGTCAGGGTAACACGCACAATCTCCAAAATGGATGGGCTATCATCCACCACCAACACGCGGTACGATTCTGCTGATAAGTCGTTCATACAGTTTGCCTAATCTTCTACTGCAATCGGCCATGATCACAGCTTGAATATCTCAACTTTTTTGCCGATTACACGAAATTTGGTAGAAATGTATTGTAACAAACACAGATTTTTAATTCCAGACGGTTTGCCGTGTCATCATCGTGAATTAATAGGAAAAATCACATATGCTTCTCGTTTATCTGGGAATTGCCTGGTTTTTAGGACTTTGGCTGGGATCAATTGTAACAGTTGATTGGCTAATTTGGCTTACAATAGCGGGTGTCGGAACGGTAACGGCCGTATTCCTGCGCAGAAGCCAATCTGTTCGTTGGGGAGCCATTTGCCTGGCTGCATTGGCATTGGGGGCAATTCGGTATGGAACGGCCGTGCCTACCATCGACCAAAACCATATCGCCTACTACAACGGCACTCGCAACGTCACCATCACTGGGTTGGTGGTAGATGAACCCGACGTGCGCGACCGCTTTGTGAACCTGCGCGTGGCGGTAGATACCATTCAGGTGAGCGGCGGCGCACAGCTACCCATGCAGGGCATAGTGCAGGTGCAAACCTATCGCTTCCCCGTTATCAACTACGGCAGCCGCCTGCGCGTCACTGGCATTCTGGAAACCCCACCCGAAGGCGAAACCTTTAGCTACCGTACTTACCTGGCACGGCAAGGCATCCACAGCCTTATGTCCCTGCCCAACGTCACCGTCATCGCCGAAAACGAAGGTAATTCGCTCTATCAAGCTATTTTTACCTTCAAAAGCCGCGCCCAGACCACCATTGCCCAACTTATTCCTGAACCGCAAGCGGCCTTGCTTACCGGCATTCTACTGGGCAACGACAACGGCCTGCCACCCGACCTGGATGAAGCATTCCGCATCACCGGGATGACACATATTATCGCCATCTCAGGCTTCAACGTAGCAATTTTAGTCGCGATTTTGGTGCGACTGGCCGAGCCATTTTTCTCGCGGCGAGGCGCAGTTATCTTCGCCCTGGTGGGCATCTCGCTATACACCGTGCTGGTTGGAGCCGATGCCTCGGTGGTGCGGGCGGCGTTGATGGGCGGCATTTACCTCATTGCCAACCGCTGGCTGGGACGGCCGAACTTCGCTTTTGCCTCATTATTTCTAGCTGGATTCGGGATGACGTTGGTACGGCCGTTCACGCTGTGGGATGTTGGCTTTCAGCTCAGCTTTGCCGCCACCCTCAGCCTCATGCTCTATGCCGACCCGCTCACCCAATGGACGCGGCGCAAATTGCAGCGATGGTTGGTACGTGACTGGGTAGAAAAAGTGATGGGCGTGCTATCTGAAGCCGTCATTCTCACCATTGCCGCCCAAATCTTGACCCTGCCGCTTATCATCGGTTATTTTGAACAACTTTCAATCATTAGCCCATTGGCCAATGCGCTCATCCTGCCGGTGCAGCCTGCGGTGATGATTTGGGGCGGATTGGCCACGCTGGTGGGTTTGGTGCTGCCCGCTGTAGGACAGCTTCTGGCTTGGGTAGCCTGGCTCTTTTTGGGCTACACCATCTGGATGGTGCGGCTGTTTGCCGCCGTACCCGGGGCAGCCATTCCCCTGGCAGTTTCTCCTGGTGGCGTCATTGCCATTTTTGGGGTGATCGGTGCGCTGACATGGCTGGGCAAACAGCCACTCGAACGACGCAGCCAGATTTTTACGGCCGTTCGCCAAAACATCACACAGCGGCTGGCGGTGGGAGCTACGGGCGTAACGGCCGTCCTCATCCTCAGTTGGGGGCTGACCCAACCAGACGGCCAGCTACATATCGCCTTTTTGAATGTGGGGCAAGGAGATGCCACCTTCATCCAGACCCCCAGCGGACGGCAAATTTTGGTAGATGGCGGCCTGTACCCCAGCATCCTCAACGATCAGCTAGGGCAGCAAATGCCCTTTTGGGACAAGGAAATTGACATCCTCGTCGCCACTCATCCCGACGCAGATCATGTCTCTGGCTTGGTAGGCGTATTCGACCGCTACCATGTGAATACCCTTATCACCAACGGGCAAGGCTTTGGCGAATCCCCCATTTATGATGAGGTATTAGCTGCTGCCGAAAAGCAGCAAACAGTGATTCGCCCTGTTCTGGCTGGCGAGGTCATTGAAATTGGCGATGGCGTGCGGCTGGAAGTGTTACATCCTGGCCCCAAACTCATTACGGAAAATCGCAACGAAAATTCGGTCTCGATGCGGCTGGTGTATGAGGATTTCACATTCTTATTCACAGGGGATGCGGAGCAAGCAGGAGAAGCGGAAATGTTAGCAGCAGAACGGCCGTTGACCGCCCTCGTCTTCAAAGCTGGGCATCATGGCTCAAATTCGTCTAGCAGCCTGCCATTTTTGCACGCTGTCCAACCTCAAATCATTATCGTGTCGGCGGGGGTAGACAATCGCTTTGGACACCCTGCCCCAGAGATGTTGGAACGAGCTCAAAAAGTTGGGGCCATTGTGTTGCGAACCGATGAACTCGGCACTATTACTGTTAACACCGACGGCACGACCATGTGGTGGCAAGCCAATTCCGCACGCCAAGACAGTTAGCCACCATTAACTTCGATTCGCAATTGACAAAAAGGCACTCTGTTTCTGTTGATTCCAAAGTAGGTTTTGTATATACTTAGATTCAATTTGTATACCCGAAGCGGAGAATATAATTATGCCTACAGCAATTGTTTCTAACAAAGGCTGGGTTGTTATCCCCAAAATTTATCGCCAGAAATACAAACTTAAGCCCGGTGATCGCGTTCGCATTGTTGATTATGGCGGTGGCTTATCCGTTGTCCCCCTACCAGAAGACCCGATCACTGCCTTACGAGGATTGTTAGCTCCCGAGCCATCTTTAACGGCCGATCTCCTAGCTGAACGACAAAAAGAAAAATCAATTGAGGAAAGCCGAATTGAATAATCAGTATGTCTTGGACAGTTACGCGCTCCTTGCATTGCTCAATAATGAACCCGGCGCAGCGCGTGTAGAGGCATTGCTCCAGGATGCTAAAAGCGAAAAGGTCAGTCTGAGCATGAGTCTCCTGAACTTGGGGGAATTAGCTTACATCATTGAACGCCGTTGGGGGCAGGAAAAGTTGCGAACCATTTTGGCCTACTTGGAAGAAACCCCCGTGGAAATAATGGCAGCAACAAAGGATCGTGTATTTGCGGCGGCAACATTCAAAGCGCAATATCCCATCGCCTATGCAGATGCCTTTGCCGCTGCACTGGCTGAAGAGCTTTCAGCCACATTGCTCACTGGCGATGCAGAGTTTCAAACAATGAGCAGTCGCATAAAGATTGAATGGTTAAAGAGAGAATGAAAACAAAAAGCCGGATGGTAGCATCCAGCTTTTCTGTTTATTCAGCTATTTGTGTAAAAATGTCTTAGATAAATTGTGTTACGTAAAAAAGTTACGCCTTTTTCAAAGAGCCTTCGGCTTTGCCACCATTCCACATGCTCTCTAGCAAACCGGTAATCGCTTTTTTCTGCTCTTTTACTTCATGCAGTTCCATCAACGTATGCTCTAAGGCTTCTTCACACATCTTAAGATGTGATCGAGCGGATTGAAGTCGGCGGGTGTCGTTTGTCAGCCGCTCATGTAGCATTTTCTCCCGCTTTTCTAACTCAATACGCTTTGCAATTTCATTACCCATAATTGCCCCTTCCTTGCGGTTCGTTTTCAAAGTGCCAGTTGTTTGTGAACGAACCCATGTAACCAACTACTTACTTCTACAACTTTTTTCTGAGACACACTTTTACAATAAAAAGTCACAATGCTGTGCCTGGAGATTCATGTGTGGGGGATCAACAGACACCTTACTGTATAGTATTGCGGTACTGTTGATATTATAGCGTAATCTTAAAGTAGAAGATAGATCATGAGTGTAAAGTAGGTAACAATTTGAGATTTTTCACAACTATTCTACAATCCGCTCACGTTAATTTTACGGCTTTGGCCACATGGCCAAGCGGATATGTATTTGTGTATGAAGAAATTAATCAAATTATTGAAAATAATCTACTGGTTCGGTTTGTTGCTTGGCATGGCAGTTGCCTGTGCCAATGAAAGCGAAGCTACTCCATCTCCAACTTTTACCGCCAACACTGTGGCAGAAACGGCCGTTGCCACCACACCTGCCCCGACAGACACACCTCAACCTACGGCAACCAGCACGCCTATCCCCACCCCGGCCGTGCCGCGCATCGGTGCCTCTGATCAAACGTTGACGGATGAAGCCATGCTGGAAATTGTCAGCGTGGTCTCACCGGAGGATGGCTGGCTAGTGCTGTATGCCATGCGGGATGGTGACTTGGGAGCTGTGTTAGGCTTTACGGCCGTTTCCACCGGACTCAATCAAAATTTAATGCTTACTATTGATCCACAGCTGGCTACCCCCAATTTAGTGGCTCTGCTGCACACGGATGCAGGCGAGGTAGGCGAATTTGAGTTTCCAGATGGCCCCGATGAACCGCTTCTGTGGGAATCAGCCCAAATTGCGACCACGTTTGCCCTTGACTTTCAGCTTTCTAATCCGGTGATCGAGGCCAGCGAACAAGCCATTGGCGAAGATGGCATTTTGCAAATTGATTCCGTTTTGCTGCCCCAAGATGGCTGGTTGGCGATTCATGCGGAAGCAAACGGCCGTTCTGGAGAACCATTGGCCTTTATTCCCTTGACCGCTGGATTACATGAAAATGTTGCCGTCACCATCCCTTGGCGACTAGGTACGCCCACGCTCATCGCCGCACTTTACGCTGATGCAGGGGAGCCGCTCCATTTTGATTACGAGGCCGAAGATGAACCGCTGCTGGCCGAGGGCGAACCAGTTGTGGCGACGTTCAGCGCGACATATCCGCCAGATATTTTTGTGCTGGATCAGCCGCTGGTGGACAGCACATTCGAGGTGGAGCGCGTCATCTCTAACGGCCCTGGCTGGCTGGTGGCTTACTTTGACGACGACGGAGAACCGGGGCTGATCATTGGCTCTGCACCGCTGGCGGATGGGCTAAATGAGCGGGTGATGGTGGAGGTGTTGGAAACGGCCGTTACCCCCATCATTCATTTGCGCCTGCATGAAGATAGTGAGCCAGGGGACGATTTTGATTTTCCGCGCGTCGATCAGCCCATTTTGTATGAAGAACGCTTGCCCAGCACGGTCACGTTTAGCTTAACGCCCGGCAACTATCTCACGATTCACGATCAGCCCTTGCCCGATACCGGCACCGCTTCGGCCGTTTTAACAGTAGATTTGGTGGTGGTGGATGTACCATCCTGGGTGGCAATCGAGGCAGATGATGATGGGGAAAGAGGAGAAGTATTGGGATTTACGGCCGTATCCCCAGGCGTCAATCACGACATTGCCATTTCGATCGACCCCACGCTGGCCACAGAAACGCTTTACGTTACCCTCTACCTCAACGCAGGCGAACCAGACGAATTTGACCCCGACGGAGCCGACGTCCCCCTCCAGCGCAACCGCAGCCCCATTTCGGTGCCGTTTTTCCTCCTGAATGAAGACGAGTGATCAGTAAACGGTAGGTCAGTAATCAGTTAACTGACGACTGATAACTGAAAACTGACTCACTGTTCACGTACCAGCCCAATCATATCCCCCAACACACCAGCGGCCGTCATTTCTACGCCCGCCCCTTTGCCACCGATGAGCAGCGGTTCGTCGTTGTAAAAGCCGGTGCGGAAACTGATGTACTTCATGTTGGCTAGCGGGCTGTTAGCGGGGATTGGTTTGAGGCCAACGGTGCCGCTCCCTTCGCTGAGCTCGGCCACGTAGCGCAGCACCTGGCCATTGGCGCGGGCTTCGGCCACGCGCTCTGCCATCGCGGCATCTAGCTGGCTGGCAGCTTCCAAAAATTGCGGCACGGTGAGTTTGGCTAAATCTGGCGTGTAAAGCGACTCCACTTCGATGTCGCTGGCTTCCAGTGACCATCCGGCCATCCGCCCCAAAATCATCACCTTGCGCATGACGTCCATCCCGCCCAAATCTTCGCGGGGGTCGGGTTCCGTAAACCCTTTCGCTTTGGCTTCGGCGATGGCTTGGGAGAGGGGCACGCCTGCATCTAGCTGGGTGCAAATGAAGCCGAGCGTGCCGCTGAGCTGCCCTTCAATCTGGTAGATGGGATCGTTTACGTCCAGCAAATAACGGAGTGTAGCGATGACGGGCTGGCCGCCGCCAACGGTGGATTCGTGGCGCAGACGGGGATGGTTATAAAAATCACGGGATGTTGCCCAATCGCCAGCTAATGCTTTTTTATTAGCTAAAACGATGCTGTGCCCCTGCGACAACGCTTTGCTCAACGTTGGCTCCAACCCGTTAGCAGCGGTTACGTCTACAAAAATGGCGGAGCCGAGATTGGCCTGGGTCACTTGCTGCAAAATTTCCAGCTCGCTGGGGCGGACGCGGTGATTGGGCTTTTGGGTGCGGTGTACGGGATCAACGGGCAACCCTTGCGTTTTGGCGGCGACGGCTTCCAATAGCTGCGCGTCACTCAGGCCAGCACTGTCCCACAGCATCGTCTTGCTGTCGGTGATGGCCACGATGTTGAACTGGATTTGGTTGCGAGATTTGAGGGTGGAACGGCCGTTCACCACCTGCCGCAACAACGCTGACCCAACCCCACCCACGCCAAACAAAATTACCGGAACTTCTTTCATCACTCTCTTCCCTCATTGTGTGTAGCCTCCCGCAGGTTTGAAAACAGAGTCTCTTCTTGGCTTGAACCTGCGGGAGGTTTAAGGAGGCCAAAAAAAACAAGGACCCTGTCCGAAAACAGGGCCCTTGCGTGCACCGTAGCGCTACTGTGTCTTCAGAGAAGGTAGCGCTACGGTGCGTTTAGATAAATTACTATCCATAAGCACCACCTCCTCATCATAAAGATAGCGTTGCCAGAAATCTAGCAGATCAATAGATTGGAAATGATGGGCGCATTATGGCATACATGATCCCACGTGTCAACCAAGCGCACAAATCGTGAGAAAATGTTTAGGAAACGTGTCCACCGCATACCGAATACCAATCACTGAATACCGTCTACTCTTCCCACCCTTCACAAAACGCCGGGTCAAACTCTGCAAAATATTGCTCACATTCCGCAGCGGTGAGCACTAACCGCTGCTTGCGCTCCGCTTCCGCCAGCGTTGCTTCAATAGTAGGGTATGTCCGCCACAGCCGCGCTGTCCCGTCATCGCTCGCCGTCACGATCCGCGTTCCGTCCGGGCTGAACGCCGCCGAATTGACCACATCCGTATGCCCTTCCAGCACGGTGACCAGCCCCCCCTCAGCGTCCCACAGCCGCGCCGTCCCGTCATCGCTCGCCGTCACGATCCGCGTCCCGGCTGGATTGAACGCCGCCGACAAAACCCCATTAGTATGCCCTTCCAGCACGGTGACCAGCCCCCCCTCAGCGTCCCACAGCCGCGCCGTCCCGTCATCGCTCGCCGTCACGATCCGCGTCCCGTTCGGGCTGAATGCCGCCGAATTGACCACATCCGTATGCCCTTCCAGCACGGTGACCGGCTCCCCCGTGGCGTCCCATAGCCGCGCCGTCCCGTCATCGCTCGCTGTCACAATCCGCGTTCCGTCTGGATTGAACATCGCCGAATTGACCGTCCTAGTATGCCCTTCCAGCACAGTAAGCACCCACCCCTGAGCGTCCCACAGCGGCGCCGTCCCGTCAATTCTCGTCGTCACAATCCGCGTCCCGTCTGGGCTAAACGCTGCTGACAAAACCCCATCCGTGCGCCCTTTCAGCACGGCGAGTATCTGCCGCCGCGCCGTCCTGTCCAGGCTGAACGTCGCCAAATTGACCGTCGTAGTATGCCCTTCCAGCACGGTGACCAGTTCCCCCTCTGCATCCCACAACCGTTCCGTCCCATCACTGCTCGCCGTCACGATCCGCGTCCCGTCCAGGCTGAATGCCGCCGACAAAACCGAATCAGTGTGCCCTTCCAGCACGGTGACCAGCCCCCCCTCAGCGTCCCACAGCCGCGCCGTCCTATCACTGCTCGCCGTCACGATCCGCGTCCCGCCCGAGTTAAACGTCGCCGAACGAAGATAACTCGTGTGCCCTTCCAGCACGGTGACCAGTTCCCCCTCCGCGTCCCACAGCCGCGCCGTCCTATCACTGCTCACCGTCACAATCCGCGTCCCGCCCAGGTTAAACATCGCCGACCAGACCACATCCGTATGCCCTTCCAGCACGGTGATCAGCCTACCCTCGGCGTCCCATAGCCGCGCCGTCCGGTCATAGCTCGCTGTCACAATCCGCGTTCCGTCGGGGCTGAACGCCGCCGAATTGACCGTCCTAGTATGCCCTTCCAGCACGGTGACCAGCCCCCCCTCTGCGTCCCACAGCCGCGCCGTCCCGTCATCGCTCGCTGTCACGATCCACGTCCCGGCTGGATTGAACGCCGCCGAATTGACCACATCCGTATGCCCTTCCAGCACAGTGAGCATCTCTCCCTTCGCGTCCCACAGCCGCGCCGTACCATCACTGCTCGCCGTCACGACGCGCGTCCCGTCCGAGTTAAACGTAGCCGACCAGACCACATCCGTATGCCCTTCCAGCACAGTGAGCATCTCTCCCTTCGCGTCCCACAGCCGCGCCGTACCATCACTGCTCGCCGTCACGACGCGCGTCCCGTCCGAGTTAAACGTAGCCGACCAGACCACATCCGTATGCCCTTCCAGCACAGTGAGCATCTCCCCCTTCGCGTCCCACAGCCGCGCCGTCCCGTCATCGCTCGCTGTCACGATCCACGTCCCGGCTGGATTGAACGCCGCCGATCTGACCACATCCGTGTGCCCTTCTAGCACGGCGACCAGCTCCCCCTCCCTGTCCCACAGCCGCACCGTGCTGTCATCGCTGGCGGTGACGATGCGCGTCCCGTCCCCGTTGAACGCCGCCGACCAGACCACATCGGTGTGGCCCTCCAGGACGGCCTGCGCCCGCACCTGCGCCAGACTGTTGACCAATGCGCTATGGGCTTCGGCGGAGACAACTTCATCGCTGTCATACGTGGTGCGTACCGCCTGGTAAGCATTCACCAATCCCTGGTTCGCACGTTCCGCCGCCAACCATTGGTTGGCTTCCGCCGCCAACGCGCGCGCTTCGGCTAAACGCCCCTCCTGGTTTGCCTGGCGGGCAAAATATAGAGCACCAATAGCCGCTACAATTGCTACTATAAACATTACTAAAAAAAAGGCCGTAAAACGGCGTAATTGTCTGTTAGCCTTTTGCTGTTCTTCTGCTCTTTTTTTTTCGCTTTCCGCGCGCTGTTGTTGCTCTGCGGCAAGCTGCTGGGCCTGTTGCAATTCACGCTGGCGGCGGTCTTCGTTTGCTTCATTTAGCTTTTGCTGCCGCTGAACGCTGGCCTCAATAAAAGCAATTTCTTCTTTTGCCTCTTGCAGCTCATCCCCCCGCTTTTGCAGCCAGTCGGCCGCTACGGTTAAGGGGGCACCCTGCAGCAAAAACCCTTCTTTTTTCTCGTTTTTCTGCCACAGTGTCAGGTCGCTGCGCAGCCGCTCCTGCCACATGCGGAACTCGCGGTCGGTTTCCATCCACGTTTGCAGCTGCCCCCAATTCTGGATCAGCGCTTCGTGAATCACTTCAACCGTTTCGGCAGTGTCGGCGTCGTTGTTTTCCTGCCCCGTTACCAGCAGCCGCGCATCTTCGGCAGCCAGCCGCTGCGCCAGGTTCCAACCGCTGTCTCCGAGGTCGGCTCTGCGGGCGACGCGGCGCGTATCTTCGGCACCAGCACCGGGCTGTACCAGCTGCACCATCACCCGCTGAATCGCCTGCACCTTTTCTGCATCATCCTGGGTCAGCTTGGCCAACGTTTCATCCGCATGCTGCGCCAGCGCACCAGACACCCCGCCAATCGCTTCATACGCTTCATGCGTCATCTCGCGGTTTGTTTGGCGGCCCCACAGCAGCGTCAGGGCAAACTCCAGCAGGGGCAAATTCCCGGCATGGTCGCCCACGTCCTCCAAAATGCGGGTCACCAACCCATCGGCAAAGTGCACGCCCTGGTTCAGCGCGGGCTGTTCAATCGCTAGGCTCAATTCTTCGCGGGACATCAACCCAATCTTGACGTCGTTGTCCTGCAACGCCGCCACCATTGGCGGATAGGCCAGCGCCTGCCCCATAAAATCGGCACGCATGGTGAGCAGCAGCGTGGCAAACGGTTGGGGGGCAGCGTCGAGGGCAAGGGTACCAAACCCGGCGGCCAGCAGCACATCTAAAAAGTCTCGGCGTACGGCTTCATCCACCTGGGTGTACAGCTCTTCAAACTGATCAACGATGAGCAGCAGCTTGCTGTCGGGGTTCTCTTCCTGAATTTGCTGGAAATAATCAGCCAGCGGAATGCGCTCCGCTTTGTTCTCGCCGCCCAAATCTGGCTTCAGCTCCCGCCGAGCGATGCGGGGAATGTTCATCTTTTTGACGTCGGGGTCCAGGAGCGGCAGCAACGCTTTGGCCAGCGCGAGGAAGGGGTCGTTGCCAGGGCGGAAATGGAGAATGAGCCAATTCTCTTTGCGCCGCAGTGCGGGCAGCAAACCGGCATAAACGACAGATGATTTGCCACTACCCGATGGCCCCACCACAGCCACCAGCGACTGCTTATCAACCGCACCAACCAGCTTTTGCGTGAACGCATCCCGCCCAAAAAAGTTATCTTTATCCGCTTCGCCAAAGGCGTGCAGCCCTTTGTAGGGGCAAATCGCTTCCGGCAACGGCCCGCCGCGCCAATCCACTTTTGGGCGCAAAGGTTCCACGTACTGCAGCAACGCCTCGATCCGCTTGGTGCGATCCAGCTGGTGCAGCAGTTCCCGCACTTTGGCGGTGATGCCTTCGCCACCCAAGTCGTCATAGCGCACGCCCAAATCAAGGCAAAGGGTGCGAATTTCTGACAAGCTAAAATATTCCACGAGCAGATGGCGCAGGCGGCTTAAATCTGGGGGCAGTTTGTTTGTTGTTTGGTTCGTCATGGCAGCAATTGGTTGTTGATGAATGCCGTCAGTTTATCATGCTTTTTGCAAATGGGCAGGAGATAATAAAAAACGGCCGCTTCCATTTGGAAACGGCCGTTCACCGATTACTGATAACTGTATACCGATTACTGAATAACGGTCAGCGGAATCCCCGCCACCTCCGGCACACGCTCCTGACGCGGTTTGTGATGTGGGCGCGTCGGCACAGGCGGGCATTCCCACGCGTCGTCCTCTGTTTCGCGGCGCAGATCGCGTAACTTGGGCAAAATGCCGCAGGCAAAACATTGGTGGCGGCAATCGATCCGCGTCTCCTGCGCCTGGCTCATCAAATAATCTTGCGTCAGGAACTTCTTTGTGACGGCAATATCAATATGCTCCCACGGGAAAATCTCGTCGATGGTGCGCTTGCGATGAGTGTAAAAGCGCGGGTCTAGCCCCACTTCAGCCAACGCCTCATTCCACGCCGCTTCCGCATGATGCTCATGCCAGGCATCGAACTTGGCCCCCTTGCGCCAGGCCAGCTCCACCACCTCGGCCATGCGCCGGTCGCCCCGGCTCAGATACCCTTCAAATAGCGACTCTTTAGGGTTGTTCCAGCGCAGCCGAATGCCCCGACCGCGCATTTTGTCTTTCAGCAGGTTGATTTTGTCATACACCTGATCCACTTCGTCCATCGGTTCCCACTGGAACGGCGTTTGCGGCTTGGGGATGAATGTGCTGACGCCGACGTTGACGCTGGCCTTGTTGTTGTGGAATTTACGCCCCTCGGCCAAAACCTGGTGCGCCAAATCGGCAATGGCCTGCACATCTTCCATCGTCTCCATCGGATGCCCAATCATGAAGTACAGCTTGATGGTGCGCCAATCGCGTCGGTAAATTTCGCGAGCCGTTTCCAGCAGTTCCTCATGGGTCACGTATTTGTTGATGATATTGCGCATCTTTTCGGTGGCTGCTTCTGGGGCTAGGGTGAATCCTCCGCGACGGCCGTCTCCCAAATTGTCCATCAGCTGGGTAGAAACCGTCTCCGTGCGCAGCGACGGCAGCGAAATGTTCAGCCCTAAATGGCCAAACCGCTGCCCAATCTTCTCGGTCAGTTCCAAAACATGTGTGTAATCGCTGGATGAAAGCGACAGCAGCGCAATTTCTTCATAGCCGGTGCTTTCCAGAATTTGCTCCATTGCTGTGAGCACTTCCTCCACAGGGCGTTCTCGTACCGGGCGCGTGACCATACCTGCATGGCAAAAGCGGCAGCCGCGCGTGCAGCCCCGCATAATTTCGATGGGGGCGCGATTATGCACCAGCTCTACAAAAGGAATGATAAAGTCCGTCACGGGCGGCGGCATCACCGGCACGATGGTTTTCATTACTTTGGCCGGAGCTTCTGGCATGTTGGGCGTAATCGCTTTGACGGTGCCGTTGTCGTGATAAGTCACATCGTAAAAGCGCGGCACGTAGCAGCCTTCAATTTGGGCAATGTAGCGCAGCTGCGTTTCCCGATCCAGGTGCGCCGCTGCGCGCATCACGCCAATGATCTTCAAGATGGCTTCTTCGCCTTCGCCAATAACAAATACATCAATAAACCGAGCCATCGGTTCCGGATTGTAGCAGGCGTGGCCACCGGCAATGACCAACGGGTAGCTGGCATCTCGCTCTTCGGCGCGGATTGGCAACCCTGCCAAATCCATCAGGTTGAGCGCATTGGTGTATAGCTGCTCATAGGGCAGGCTAATCGCCAACAGGTCAAAGTCGCGGATCGGATGTTTGGTTTCCAGCGAAAAAAGCGGAATCTCACGCTCGCGCATCACGGTTTCCATGTCGTCCCATGGGGAGTAGACGCGCTCGGCCAGCAGGTTGCGGTGCTTGTTGATGATGTCGTACATGATCATCAAGCCCAGGTTGGACATGCCCAAATCATAAATATCGGGGAAGGCAAGAGCGACTTTGTAATCAACCTCAGCCCAATCCTTGACGACCTGATTGTATTCGCCGCCTGTGTACCGACCGGGCTTCGTAACGCGAGGCAGTATGCGTTCCAAGAGATTTTCAATTTCTTGTGGTGTTTTCATATTCATAGGTTTACAGATTGATGAATTCAGTTTGCTTCCATACTATATATTTGCTGGGGACAATTATAGCATTTTTTAGTGGAGATGTTGTTTTCGAGGGTGAGTCCTCTTGTGGGTATAGGTAACAGTCACTTTTTATTTTGTCTGGCTGTTGCCAAGCCGGGAGTGACTGTCACCTCGAATCTATGCACTCCTTACAAACGGCCGTTTAGCTCCACTTCACCCCAATGTCCATCACAATGTCAGCAGCCATATCGCCCTGGTCGGCCGCATTGGAGAGGTGGCGCAAGACTTCGCGGCACTTGAGCATGTGCATAATATGTTCGGTATCTTCTGGCCCCTGAAACAAATCTGCCAAGCTTTGCCGATAGGTGCGCTCCACCTGGTTTTCCAGCTTCTTCACTCGGCGCGCATGTTCGTTCGCCACGCGCGGATGATCGAGCAATCGTTCCATAGTCAGATGTAGTTCGCGTGCCATTTCCAATAGAAGAGCTGCTATTTCAGAGATAGCCGGAAATGGTTCTAGCTCAAAAATCACCATCTCCTCGATGGTGTCATACACATAATCAATAAAGTTATCTAACGCCCGCGACAGGGCAAAAATATCCTCCCGATCTAGTGGCGTTACAAAACTATCTTCCAGCTCGTGCACCAAAATTCGGTACACTTCATCCGCGTCTTTTTCCACCTGGCGCGCCTGAACCGTTCGCTTCTCGTTCGGCTTTTTCAAGTAGGCTTGCAAGGCTTCAACACTGATCACCGTAAATTCCCCCTGCTGAATGAGTAGCTGCAAAAAGTTATTTTGTTTGGGTTTGAAGAATCGTTTCAGCCATTCCATCATATCACCTCACAAAAGTGCGTTCAGGGGAAAATAGAAGAGAGCCGCCAGCAAGCCGGATACCGGAATGGTTAATGCCCAGGCGATGAGCATCTCGTACCCTACCTGCCAGCGCACTTTGGTAAATCGCTGCGCCGAACCAGCTCCCATAATGCTGGAACTCATCACCTGCGTCGTGCTTACCGGACCACCCAGTAAAGCCGCCCCCAAAATAATCGACGCGCCTGAAATTTGGGAAACAAAGCCATCGATGGGGCGAATTTTGTAGATACGGCCGCCGAGCGTGCGAATGAGCCGCCACCCACCCATAGCCGTACCCAGGGCAATGGCCGCGGCACTGATCGTGATCACCCAAAGTGGCACTTCAAAGTTGTCAATTGCCCCTTCCACCAACAGTCCCAAGGTAATAATACCCATCGTTTTTTGGGCATCATTGGCACCATGGCTTAGGGCAAGCCCAACGGCCGTTACCACCTGTGCCTGCTTAAAAAAGATATTGATCCGGGGGGTGGCACCACGCACCAAAAACAACGTCAGCTTCATTAAAAGATAGCCAATGGCAATGCCTAAAATCGGCGAGAAGAAGAGAGCCACGAGAACTGTGGTTAATCCGCTGGACTGAATAGCACCAAAACCAGCAGCCACAATCACGGCGCCAACCACGCCCCCAACCAGCGCGTGCGAAGAGCTGGCGGGAATGCCTAAATACCAGGTAGCCACATTCCACACCACTGCGGCTAACATGGCGGCAATTACTACCGGCATCGTTACATTGATTGGATCAGTTAATCCTTTGCCAATCGTTTCGGCCACGGCCACGCCAAACAAAAACGGCCCCACAAAGTGAGCAGCCGCAGCCAGCCATAACACTTTCTGCGGTGCCATCGCTCGCGAAGCAATCGGTGTGGCTACGATATTGGCACTATCATGAAATCCGTTGAGAAAATCAAAAAGGAGGGCGGAAATTAACAGTAGGATAAAGGAAAAACTCATGAAAACCCTAAAAAATAGCAAGGTTGAATTGTTAACAATTTGTTAACAGTATAAGAGTTTCCCTCAATTGTGCAAAAATCGAACTAGCAAGTCTTATAGTTCTTTTGGGCCAAAAGCTGCTGAATGAAGGTGTTCATCGTCGGGATTTTGGCAAAGGGTGCGTACCATTTGGGCAATTTGTGAGGGTGGCAACGGCCGTTCCTCATCGGGCAATAACGTATGAACCCGAATACCGTATTGGGCATACTCGCGAGCGCATTCGCGTGCAAAGCCAATCACGCCAGCCTTGCTGGCACAGTATGCAGCGCGATTTTCCAGCGGCAGCTTCACACCCGCCGTAGACGCAATATTGATGATCACCCCACCCCGCGCCTGATTCTCATCCACCATCACCCGGCCGCATAGCTGGCTCATAAAAAAAGTGCCTTTCAGGTTTACTTCCAGGCAGCGATTCCACTCCCACTCATCCAGTTTCAGGATGGTGGAACTGGGCATGATAGCGGCATTATTCACGAGGATGTCTAGCTGCCTCCACTTGGCGCGAGTGGTTTCAATAAGGTGGACACATTGAAATTTATTGGCCACATCGGCGGCCACGGCAATCGCTTCGCCGCCTGCTTGCTGAATAGCAACGGCCGTTCGCTCCGCCCGGTCTGGATTAATATCATTAACGGCAACACGGACGCCAGCAGCGGCCAACGTGTGAGCAACATGTGCCCCCAACCCTTGCCCTGCGCCAGTGACGATGCCAACTACTTGTGTGAGGTTCATTTTCATCAGTCCAGTATAGTAAACGGAGCAAAGATTTCAAATAGAGCACGCCGTAAAAAGCAAAACGGCAGCTTCCTAACCAGAAGCTGCCGCCTGCAAAGGAGAATCAGACAATCGTTTGAATTAGCCGCAGCCACCGCTGGTGGGGGCGCGTTTAAGCTCTAAAACAACTTTGGGTATGAAGGCAAACTCATACTTATGTGGATCAGGTTCGGCCGGGAATTGGCGTGCGCCCAAGGCTACCGGAAACGCAAACGCCAACTCATCGTCTCCGTGGGTAATAGGTGGATTCGCAGCCATAAAGTCATCATTGGCAAAAAGGGTCAGCCAGTTGTTAACGCCACCTTCTAAAATATATACATTAGGCACGCTTTCTGCTTGCAGCGTTTTCCAAGCGGCCGTTGCGGCCGTTTCGTCATTGCTCATTACAAAAAAGACCGTATTGGCTGGTTCCATGTGCAGCAAGGGAATTTGTTCAGGCAATTCTGTCAGCGGCACATGCTGCGCATCCAAAATATGGAACTGATTGTAATCCGCCTCGCTCCGCACATCTAACAACACCGCCTTGATGTTGGGATCGTTCATATACTCAAGCATTTCACCCGGATGCACCTGCACGCCCCGTTCTTCCAGCACCACCGTCTTGTCATCAGCAATGCGGTTCCAGCGATCCAGCGTGGTGGGTTGACCAATAAGAATCAAGCCAACCGCAGCTAATACCAAGCCACCACCTGCCGCAATGCGCCATTTTGGCTCATCGGCCGCATCTTTGCCACCAAAATATTGTTCTAGCTTCTCTGACCCCCAAAACATAAATAGAGCCATCAGCACCACCAGCAGCACAACGGTGCCTGTGGGTAAGCCCAACCATTCTGGCAGGGTGTATCGCCCCAAGTAAGAAGCGTTCCAAAATTCGCTAAACCCACCTACCGTTTCGCCAAACAGGAAAATGCCGAAGAAGACACCCAACACAAAAAAGATGCCATCGAGCTTGAGCGTGGCCGCTGCTACCAGCGAGGTGCCGGGGCAAAAACCGCCAACAATGAAGCCCACGCCCATAATCAGCCCGCCAACAATGCCGGGCCACAGGTAGGTTGGATTCACCCAAACCAGGTTGTAATCCAGCAAGCCTACGCCAGAAGCAAGAAAGATGAGTACCATCGCCACGACAATGGCACTAAACATCACCTTGAGTACGGTCATCTCTTTGAAATAAAACTGGGCGGCGAGCTTTTTGGAATTACCAAAACCGGCAACTTCTAGCACATAGCCAAAGCCAAAGCCAATAATTAAATAAACAATGTACGAACCCCATTGTCCGAGGAGTTCAGTGAGCGGTAAAGGAAAAGGAGCCATCATTCACCTCAAATTTTTGCCACAGAGGACACAGAGAAAAAGAGAAACTTGTGCTATCTGTTAATTCCACAGTTTGCGAACAAAGTACGCCAGAGCGTAGCCACCACCAAAGACGGCAAACATGAACGCCCAGCTACCAACGGAAAGCACCGCACCACCAGACAACGCCTGCCCAGAGGTACAGCCACGGGCAAACCGGGCTCCGTACCCCATCAAGCTGCCGCCAACGAAGGCCATGAGCCACCGCTGCCGTTTGGATATTTGGGGGCCTTTATTGGTTTCTAGCTTGATACGGCCGTTTCGCCATCCCGCTGCAAACCCGCCGAAAATTGTTCCCACAGTCAGGAACACAATCCAGCTATCCAGCGGATTCTTCGCGCCGCCAGCCATGGTGAGCAAATACGCTGTGCGATCCACGTGCTCAGGGGCAATCGCGTCTTCCACAACCAGCAGTAGCCGGTTTAGGCCGCCAGAGGCACCCAGGCCGTTGCCCGTGATGAGAAAGGCCAAAAACAGTACCAAACCTAGAAAAATGCCCGCCCAGTAAGGATTAACATAATCTTTTGCCGCCCGCTGGCTCAATATGCGAAACCTTCTGCGCGGTTCCGCTTTTGGTGAACTTAGAGTCGTCATCTGTTTGATCTCCTCAATTTTTCAGCCACAGATTTCGCAGATTGCCAGATTAGATATCCAAAATCTGCGTAATCTGTGGATTTTTCTTTAATCATGGGCTGCGGCAGGGTCGTGGACCTCTACCTCATCCCAGCCCAGCATCATCGATTTAATGCCTGCCAGCGGCGTGTGGCCGGTGGTGGTCAGGTACACATGCAGCACAATAAAGGTGGCAAACAGCCAGGCAATGAGCGTGTGGAACGGCGCCAGGAACAGCAGCCCACCTAATCTATCCGCAATATCGGGCCACCGCTGCGCCCCCCACATGAGAATGCCTGTGAGGATTTGCAGCGGCAGCAGCACGTTCAAAATGCCAAAATAAGTCACCTGCTGCAGCGGATTTAGCTTGCGTTCTGGCACCTTTTCAAATGGATGCGGCTCATTGCGGAAGATGCCCCGCACATAATACAAACTTTGCTCAATGGCCTGGTCGAAGAAGCCATGCGGGCGCGGCAGATATTGTTTAATCTCACCGCTTACCAAATGGTAAAAGAGCGAGAGGAAGGCGTTAATAACCAGAATCGCGGCCAAAATATTGTGAATCTGCACCATGTAGTCAAAGCTAAATGCGCCAAATTTATCCGGTTTGTGAATGATTAGCCCGGTGATGATGAGCAGCAAAATGGCGACCGTTTGCAGCCAGTGCCACAGGCGCTCGTAAACTGAGTACATGTACATCTCACGCAGTTGGGGCTCGCTAGGCGGTTGGCGGCGCAAAGCAGCGTAACGCAAGCCGCTATGCACAATCACCCCGGCAAACACGCCCAGAAAGAGCACAATGCCAATCCAGTCGATCACGTTTACGGCGTCGTGGCCGAGGATGTAAAGACCCGCTTCACTGGTGACGAGAGCATATTCCAATGCGCCGCTGTCGGTGACGGTGAGCGTACCGTTGAAGCTGCTGCCGCCATCGTTGATGAAGGTGGGCTGTACCCCGCCGGGCAGGTAGCTGGCTAATTCCAAAGGTTGGGTAATGCGGGATGCCTCGCCATGGCAGGTGGCGCAGTCGCGCACGGCCCAATCGGCCCCGCTTACGTTATGGTTGATGCTGTACGGCTGAATTTCGCCGCTGATGCGGGGGTTTTCTAGCCCTTGTGCAGCTAATCGGTCTGTGATGAGGGCAACTTTGGCATCGTTGTTGAGGATGAGTTCGTTGGTGGTGAGACGGCCGTTTCCATCCTCATCAAACAACGCCATCACCTCAGCCGCATACGCATCCCCCTTAAACCAGGCAGCCTGTAATTCTTGCTCACGCACGGGGCGTTCCGGCTCGCCATACACCCAAAACCAGGTGGAAACCAAATTGTGCGGGGCCAGCGTCGTGCTGCCATCCGCGTTTTCGCGGGGGAGCAGCACCGGCTCGTACCCGGTAATCAAGCTACTGGGTTCGCCAATCAAGCCGTCGATACCGCGATATTGGCTGAGGGGTGTGCCGTCTGCTTCCAGCACCGTCCAGTCAATAAATTGCTGGGCCGGTGCATAAATCTCACCAATGTGGCACGATTCACAGCTTACGGCATCCATGTGGCGATCTTTGTACGGTAGCCAGTTGTGGGTCACTTCGATGCTATGGCAGTCGTCGCAGCGGCGCAGGCTGTTGTCGTACTGCGGAGCCAGCGTTCCCTGGCTGCTAGACCCTTTGGCAAACTCGTGTAGCGGTCGGTAAAGATATTCGCCAAAGTCCAGGCGGCGCGGATCAAAGACGAGATGATCTAACTGCTCTTCATCCGTCTCTTGGTAATACACGGGATTGTTCAGTGCGTAATGGCAATCCACACAATCCACCACGCGCTCTGTATGAATGTCCCAGGAGCGTGAGAGCGTCTCTTTATTGGCTAGATTGAGGCCAGAGTTGAGCAGCCGCTGGGGTGACATCACTTGCCCCGTGGTGAGGGTACTCCAGTCGCCCGTTTGCAATTGATCCAGCGTCAGCGGGGTATTCAAATCGGTATGGACGACACCGTGGCAGCTGCCGCAGTTGGCATTGATCGGGTCCTGCACGTTGATCAGGCCGTCCAGGAGCAAACCATCTTCATCAAAAGCATCAGAGTTGTATTGGAAACGGCCGTCTGCCACCGTCACCACCTCAGTTCCCAACAAGGTTGCCGTGCTGGCCCATTGGAAATCACCCGCCTGCATCGTAGCCACGCGGGCGGCATTATCTGCTTCTGGTAGATGGCAAAGGAAGCAGTTCATCTCCGCCACGCCAGATTGCTGCCAATCCCAGCCAATCGGTTCCCCTGTGGCCGGATCAATCACGCTAGCGTCCACGCTGTTCACGTCTGGAGCCAAACTCAGCAGCGGTTCCCCATCGCGGCTGGTGAAGGCTGGGCCACCGCCCACATGCCGGTCACTGAACAACATCAGCCAGCCGGGAGTGGTGAGGTCTACCAATTGATCGCCATCCGGAGAAAGATAATGGTAAACAAGGGGATTCCATTTGCCGAAAGTGCCGGTGCTGATGTCCCAGGAACGGCCGTTGCCCGTCTGTCCTGGTGCACTTATCTCACTTAAACCGGCGTCCACATGAAAGCTATGTTCGGCAATAAATTCGGTATCGTGGCATTCGCCGCAGGTGGTCATGGTGGAGATGGGTGCGCCACTTTCCAACACATTGTTGCCATCGGCATCCAGCAGGGCAAAGTTGGGGTGCAGCGGCGGGCCAGTGCGGGCTGGCTCAGTTGGCGTCTCGTCTTGGGCCAGCGTTTGCTGGGCAACCAGCAACAAGGCTACCAACCCAAGCAAGGCAATAAATAATATTTTGGTTGAAGGAAGTTGAAATTTTCTTGAACTGTTCATCGAAAATCCATGCTTTTAATCTTGAGAAGCGGTGCTGAACTGGTCACGGCCACCCCATTCCATCGGGTCGCCGTAGTAACCGAGGGCTTCCCAATCCATACGGCCGTTTTCCCCATGACAGTCGGCACATTGCAGCGCGTTCTCTTTTGGTTGCACCATGTGCGACAAGTTCCAGTACATCAGCGTCGGGGCAAAATCATAGGAGCCGCTGAAAATCATGCCGGTTTCCTGTGCACCCAGTTCGGCCGCCAATGCCCAATCAAACTCTGTCCAGTAGCCGCCTTCGCCCACCGTCTTTGGCTGAATGAGATAGTTATTCACCGTGTCGTAAATCTGGTTGCCCACATGCCCCTTGAACGGCCAGATGCGCGCGTTTGGGTCATCTATATTGCCCAGCGGCTCATTGATAAGCGTCGGCTGGGTGGGATCCATCACATCACCCAACAGGTAGCGGTCGGCCGTGCCGTTGTACCAAGTGTAGTCAGGCATAAATTCGCGCTCGTATACAAAACTGCCCTTGATGCGCAGATAAACATGCGGGTCTTCAGGCACCGTTTCATCCCCGGCGGTAGACCAATCCCAATCCATCTTGGTCGGTTCGCGCAAGGCACCTTCGGGGATATGGCAGGTTTGGCAAGCCACAGTGTCTACATGGTCGTTTATGCGCGCGTCTTCATGCAAGGCACTGCTGTGGCAGTCGGCACACGCAATCTGGTTTTCACTGTCTACGCTCACAGAGATGGCGCGGCCAGAGATTTGATGCTCGTCTGTTTTGTGGCAGGTGACGCATTGAAAGTCGTACCGTCCCATGTGGACGTCGATCTCTTCGGAAGGAAAGTAGAGGCTTTCATCCAGATCGCCATGTTTTACAGCGTTGCCGCCGCCGCCATTGAAGTGGCAGCTCCCACAATTTTGGCGCGTGGGTGAGCCAACGCTTTGCGCCGCCGCCACCAAATCCACACCGTCAGACGGCCGTCCCGCCGTGCTTTTGCTGTATAAACCACTGTCGGCATGGCAGACAAGGCAATCAACATTCAGCTCATTGCTAAAATCATACGTCTCATCTTCCCAGCCGTACCCGGCGTGGCAGCGGGTGCAGCCCGGCTCATTCCCCTGAATGCCGATGCAGTAGTTGTTGATCTGGTTGGCTTTGCCAATGGTGACGGGTTCGTCACGGCCAGGCAGCAACACCGGGTCGCTCTCCCAGGTAAAGTGGACGGTTTCCAACATTTGGTGTCCCGCATCTTCGTGACATTCCAGGCAAACGGCCGTAACCTCTGGCCCCGTCTTAAGTGGACCCTCAATAAGGTCAACATGGTCGGTGTGGGGAATGGGATCATCTATATTGGCCCACGGATCATCCCGCTGTGGCGGTTCATTGGGTATCCAAATAATGATGGGAATGGCGATGAGGAGAAGGGTGGTGATTAAACCAACTATCCAGATATGTTTGAATGTCTTCATCGATTCTCTACTCTTTCGGGGTAGCAAATAAAATCAAAAAATGGCGTGATGAAGTTGCCTTCATTACGCTGGCGAGGTCTGCTTCAATTGATAAATGCCGCAGAAAGCCCCCCGTTCACTGGCTTGGTGCGGGTTAAAACAAAATTTCTAAGCTAATACTGTTGTTTGCCGATCAAGTGAGTCGCGCAAAATCTGGCGCATGGTATTGAGTACGTCAATAATGCGCGTGTCTGTCAAGCTATAAACGACCGTCTGCCCATCCCGCTCGGTTTGTACCAATGCCCGTTGGCGCAGCACCTGAAGATGGCGGGAGACAGTGGGCTGAGGCATCCCCAAATCGTCGGCCAGGGCCGATACGTAGCGGGGTTCACCATGCAGCGCATATAAAATCTGTATCCGCTTGGGATCGCCCAACGCCTGGCAAATATTGGCGTGGAGCAAATCAAGTTCTTCTAGCTGAGGAATGTTCATAAGTTTACCTTATTGCACCTACAAGCATTTGCTTATGCACCTATTCGCTTATGCGAATACATTGAAAGTATAAATGGTGCGCTTTTAGCGCGTTAGCGATGGGTGTCATGTTGTTGTTGTGACAAATGTCACAAGCAAGGTTCTACCCTTGGCGGAAGCGTAAATGGACGGCACCGAGGTGAATCTCGTCGCCGTCGTTGAGCTGGATGCCGTACTCTGGCACCTGGCGTTCATTGACCCAGGTCCCGCTGGTGCTTTGCTCATCGAAGATGCGGTAATGGTTGCCCTCCAGCATCAGGCTGGCGTGCAGGCGAGACATAGTAACGTCTTGTTCAAAGGCGATGTTGGCCTGGTTGGGTGAACGGCCGATTCGCACCACGGCCATGCTCAACGGGATGGGGGAGGAAAGTTGAGACACCGCTTCCAGCAGTTCCAGGTAGGCAACGGTGTGCGTGGGTGTGTAGCTTGCCTGCTGCTCGGCAAACGGTTCGCGGGGACGCTTGGGGCCACGCGGAATGAGACTGCCCAGGTTGGTAAGACGGCCGTTTCGCCACAGCCAAATCAGTACCGCCAGCACCACAATCAGGGCAAAAATGACCAACAAAAAGCGCAGCACCAACCCCAGCAGGCCGCTGCCGGCATCTAACGCTTCAGGAATCTCACGGGGGCCTTCATTTACGGTTATCACCACAATCGGGCTGTTGGCGCGAATGCCCTGGTCGTCGATGATGACCATTTCGACGCTGTTGTTACCGTAGGTGAGGCTGGTCACATCTGCCTGGAAGTTGGTGACATCTTCCACAGCCACGTCATACACAACATCATTCACCTTGAGCTGTGCAGCTGTCAGTTCACGTTCTGTTTCGTCTAGCCAGGAAACGGCCGTATTAAACTGCAGCCGGATCGCCTCATCCAAATTAGGCAAAGACAAAGTGCGGCTCTCTGTGGGTAAATTAATCACCACGCTGGGTAAATTGTTGGGAATGTCCACGGCGGTCTCAGCGGAAATGCTGGAATTGGTAGCCAAACTGACCGTCACTGGGAAGTTGCCCGCTTCCAGTGCCGTAACGGTATAACGAATACGCGCCTGATCGCGGAAGCCGCTAATCCGGTTCCACACAAGGGGGAGATCAGCCGTGTTGTCTAGCTGCACAGCGATGCCGCCCGTTTGGGCTGCTACACCCGCCAAAAAATCCTGGCCAAAGCTGGGCGTGGAGATATTTTCATTGTCCAGCCAAATGGTATGGATAGGGATGCCCAGCTCTAAAGCGCGTTCTACCAGATCATCCTCATCAAAGCGGGTGCTGACCACATCAGTGCCATCGGTCATGAGAACGAGCGAGGCGGCCATTGCCGGGTCTGGTTTGAGGGCAGCCATCTCATCCAGCAAGTTGGTGCTGCTGTCGATGAGTGCGGTTGCTCCGGTTTCTGGCGTGAGCGGGGTGGCAAACAAATTGCGCACGCTGTTAAAAAAGCTCGTTGGCTCCAAAATCTGCTCCGCTTCCGCTGCACCCACCTGGTAAACTGCTACCGAATCCACTTGCTCCATCATATTGCCCGCAGAAGCAAAGTTGGAGATGGCATCTTCCATAAGGGGTAGCTCATCCACCACGCCCGGGGGAATGTCGATGAGGAAGACGGTAAACGTACCGGCTGTGTGGGTTCCCTGGTACTCAATGGGGCCAACCGTACTGCCATTTTGCTGAATGGTGAGGGTTTCCTGGGAGAGATCGAGCGGATTGCCCTGGGCATCACGGCCGTATACGTGCAATTCTATGCTGGGCAAGCTGCTTACATCGCTGTCGGTGATGAATAGCTGTGCAACTTGCAACGCATCCTGAGCCAAGACGGCCGTTCCCGTCAGCAGCAATATTGCCAGTACAAAAATCAACCGCGTCCAACCACTTTTTATTCTTTGCATCATGTGAGCCTATCTCCCTGGATTTACCGTGTTATAATAACAAACCGAGCGCAGAAAGTAAACATAAAATAGCCTACGCGCACCTTGCGGGAAGCCTGCGGAAAGATGGAGAAAAACGTTCAGAACAGAAAAAAAACGAGCCACAGATTTCGCGGATTTTTGGGGTTTTCTAAACCGCTAATCTGCGCAATCTGTCTAATCTTCGGATTATTTCTTTTCCAGTCGGCTGGTGCGCAGGGGGATGTACTGCTGCGGCTGAGCCAACCCGATCTGTCCAATTTCCCAGAGGTAACGGTGAATATTCTAAGCAGCGACGGCCGTGGCGCACCGTTGGCAGAATCTGACCTGACGCGGCTGGCCTTGCGAGAAAATGGCATCCCCATTGCTGACGCTGAGGTGCAGTTTGTTCCTGAAGGCGTAGACATCATTTTTGTACTGGATGCCGACCAGTCGCTGAATATTGTTGACGAGGGTCGTAGCGTGACGCGGCTGGTGACAGTGCAGGAAACGCTGGCACGGTACGCCAGCCGCTTCATGAATCCATCTGGTTTTGACCGCATTTCGCTGCTGGTGCCGGATGCCAGCGGTGAGGCAGGCCAATTTTTGGTGCAGGACAGCGGTTCACCAGAAGCACTGGTGGTAGCCATGGAAACTTACGCGCCCGATTTGCCTGCCGATGCGCCCATCAACGCCATGATGCTGCAAGCGATTGCCCACGCTGCCGAGATCAAGGAAGACGGCCGTTACCAAGCCATCCTCCTACTCAGCGAAGCACGCCGCCTGCCGCAGTTCCTCGATTTCCAAGCATTGGTCGCCGAGGCACAAGCGATTGAGCTGCCGCTGTTCACCGCCATTTTGGGCGCACAGGCCAGCTTCGAGGAAGTAGATGCCGCCGCTGCACTCTACCAACCTACCCGCGCTTTTTACGCCCACGTGCCCCGCCCGGAAGCGGCAGATTCCCTCTTTTTGATTTGGCAGCGGCAGGGCAACCAGGCTCAAATTCGCTACCGCTCGCTGCTGCGACAAAGTGGCAGCTATCCCCTCACCGTCAACATTGGCAACCTCACCGCCAGCACGGAGCTAGACCTGGAGATTGTGCCGCCGCAGATTGAACTGGCTTTGCCCAGTACGGCCGTTCAGCGACAAGGCAGCAGTTCAGACGCACCCTTGCTGGAACTGGAACCAACCACTCTGCAAATTCCCGTTCAGCTTACCTGGCCCGATAATTTGCCGCGCGAGATTACGGCCGTTTCCCTCTTTGTCGATGGCGTGATGCAGCCACAAATTAGCCTCCCCCAACCAGATGATGTCGACGTGCTCAATTTGAGCTGGAATGTACAGTCGGTAGACACCGGTGCTTACCGTTTGCGGGCAGAGTTAAGCGACGTGCTGGGCTACATGGCTGAATCAGAAACGGTGGTGGTGACGATTACGGCCGTTCGCCCTGATCCGCCCACCCCCACACCAGCACCCACCGCCACCCCCAGCCCCGTCGAGCGCGTTACGGCAGTAACCAACCGCGTCAGCCGCGACGACTGGCTGCTTATTTTGGCTGGGTTAGGCTTGCTGGGTCTACTGCTGTTTTTAATTCGCTGGTGGCGACGACGGCCGCCCAAGCTGACGCCACGCCCCCAGCGCGTACGTCCTGCCGATACCGATGAATCGCCAGATGAAGTGGGTGAAACGCTGGTTGCTTCACTCCATTTGGTGGAAGATGCGCCCGGCAACCGGACCGATATTCTCGTCGACCAAGACAATATGGCAATTGGGCGCGACGTTGAAGTGGCGAAAATTGTGTTTGGCGACAACTCGGTAGCGCGGTTACATGCCAGGATTCGGAAGCGGAACGGCCGTTACTACCTGTACGACGAAGGCAGTGCCAGCGGAACCTTCCTGAACCACGACCGTCTCGGCCTCAGCCCGCGCCAGCTACACGACGGCGATGAAATTCGCCTGGGCCGTCTCTTGCTGCGCTTCCACCTGCGCCCACCTGCCGAATCTGAGAAATCTGAAGCCGAACCAGCCAGTGCTGAAGAACCTCACACTTCAGACAGCGAGGATGAGGCTGCTCTTGATTGAACTTCTGGAAGCCAACCCGCTCCTGTTGCTCTTTTTCGTGGTGGCAATTGGCTACTTGCTGGGTCAGATTCGGGTTGGGGGCAACAGCATGGGGGTTGCGGCCGTGTTGTTTGTTGGTTTGGCGTTTGGTGCGCTAGACCCGGCATTGCAAATGCCGCAAATCATCCTCGATCTGGGGCTGGTGCTGTTTGTGTACACCATCGGCTTGGCCAACGGCCCCGGCTTCTTCAGCAAGTTTCGCCGCGAAGGGCTGCGCGAGGTCTTGTTCATTGTCGCTATTATGACGCTGCCTGCCCTACTGCTGTTGGGCATCCACTTGGCGTTGGACCTCACCCCCGCGACGACAGTGGGCATCTTCACTGGCATGTCTAACAACACGCCCGCCCTGGCCAGCGTGCTGGATTTAATTGGGCAGCGGGGTGGGGCCGAAACGGCCGCTTCCGAGGCCGTCGTTGGTTTTTCTGTAGTGTATCCGCTGGGGGTGCTGGGTCGGATGCTGGTGCTGGCCGTTGTGCTGCGCCTCTGGCCCGTGGGTTTCGCCGCTGAAGCATACCGCCTGCGCCACCAATATCCCATCGCCCGCGATTTGCAATACCGCACCATTGAGATTACTCAGGAGCGTGTGATGGAACGGCCGTTGCGCCAGTTGCGCCGAGAAAATGAGTGGGATGTGTTATTCGGCCGTTTGTATCGGGGGGATGAAACCAGCCTCATCAGCAACGACACCCAGTTCCAGCCTAACGACAAAATTGTGGTAGCTGGCACGCCAGAAGCGTTAGATGAAGTTGAAGCCGCCTTTGGCCAGCGCGCCGCCGAAGATTTGCGCCACGACCACAACGTTTACGACAGCCGCCGCCTCTTCGTCTCTAATCCAGACATTGCGGGCAAACGGTTATCAACGCTGAACCTACGCGAAAAGCATGGGGCCATCGTCTCCCATGTGCGGCGCGGCGACGTAGAGCTGCTAGCCCGCGGCGACACTGTGCTGGAGTGGGGCGACCGCATTCGTGTGCTGGCCCCCCGTGAAGAAATCCCCGAACTGGTTACGCTTTTTGGCGACTCGTTTGCCCAACTCAGCCATGTCAATTTGCTCACCGTCGGCTTGGGCATTGCCGTTGGCTGGCTGCTTGGCCTGATTCCCATTACGCTGCCGGGCGGCATCACGTTTCAGTTAGGGTTGGCGGGCGGGCCGCTGCTGGTGGCCCTGGTGTTAGGAGCTTTGCGCCGCACTGGCCCCATCCTGTGGAAGATGCCCTACAGTGCCAACCTGACTTTGCGCCAACTTGGCTTGATCTTGCTGCTAGCGGCCGTGGGTGTACGCTCCGGCACCGCCTTTTTGCAAGCGTTCACCAGCGGGGCGGGCTGGCTCATCTTTGGGCTGGGGTTTGGGCTGATTGTGGTGACGACGCTGCTGGCACTCTGGCTGGGGCACAGGCTGCTGCGCATCCCATTTAGCCTACTGCTGGGCATGATTTCCCCCCAACCGGCCGTGCTGGAATATGCTGAGGACCAAGCGCAAAACCCGCTGCCCGGCATTGGCTACATGCTCATGTTTCCCTTTGCCATCATCATCAACGTGATTTTGGCGCAGGTGCTGCTCATCATTTTGCAAAACTATTTCGCAGGCTAGCTTGACCTTGAAGTTTCGTTCCAAAAAATGCTAAACTGCTTCCGATTTCCATAAAACCGATCAAAACTAGGAGAGTGTAATGCAAACGATCATGTTACGCAGCAATGCGCGTAAAGGCAGCAGTGGCAACACGTTTACGATTGAAGTGCTTGGCGAAAGCGCCATCAAGGATGACATGCGGGAAGCGATTCGCGCGTTGGAACACCACCCGGCCAAAGCCTCCCGGCGCACCCTCATCGACATGCTGGGGCTCATTGAAAAGTTCAATTTCCAAATTCGCCACACAGAACACACGGTGGATGAGAATGGCCTGGAGGAATGGTCGTTTATCTTGCAAGGGTAATGATGTAAGGGCGGTCCGCGAACCGCCCTTACTTGTCCCTTGAAACCCCAAAGAATTACAATCTTTTTAATGCTTAACCGCTTTTTACACTGGTGCCAGCGTCCCCGTCCAGATAAGCCAGCACAAAACGCTTTTCGCTGACAGGCTGAGAATGATGTAGACCCGCTCGCCAAACAGATAATCTGCCCAGCGCCCCACCTTTTTGTATTGCAGCACCATGTTGATGGCAAAAATGTTGAAAAATACAAACAAGATAGGCACGATGGCGTAAACAAAATCGGGGGGCTTGGCGTCGCCAGAGTTTACCGCACCCACAAAGTACAACGTGATAACAATCCAAGGGACAAATCCGGCAATGCAGCCATAAATGAACGCTGTCCAATCGGTCTTTTTGGTCGTCTGGTTGTGCAACTCCATCATGATGCCAAACAGATTCATGGTGGCGTTGAGTGTAAAAATCAGAATCAGCGCACCCAGGTCCCAAATGCCAATCAACATGCCTATGAGCACAATCATCAACGATGAGCTGAGCGCATATTCGTAAAACCGAATCGGGTTCATGCCCTTCTTCAAATTTTCTACATAGCTTTTATAGCCAATGGTAGAAAGATAGAAGTGAGCCACGGCCGAAATGAGCAAGAACGCCGCCACCGCTGGCCCGAAACGAAGCTCGTAAAAAAGCTGCGGGTTAGGGGTGAGAGCAAATGTTTCGGTGTTGAAGCTGAGGTAGTTGGTGAAGATGGGGTAAGTGGTGTCGTTGCTGACAACGATCATGAAGACACCCTGAATAAGGTGTAGAAAACCCATAATCAAGTTAAAACGCTTCAATTTAGTAAATTTTTCATTTTGGCCTTCGGAGGCAGCAGACGTTACCGTCGCATTTTTCGACATCTTTTTTCTCCTTGAATGTGGCAGTTGGGGGGTAGCTCGATCCCAAAAGTCACCTAAGTTGGTAACAATTATAGATTCAGTATAGACCGTTTTAGCGGGTTTACAATAGCTGGTTTAGAACTTCCAACAGGCTTTAGGGCAAAGGTAGCGTGACATACTCACCAGCCTCTGTTTGAAGACGCTGGTCGGTGGTTGGATTGTAGAGGCCGATGCGTAGGCTGGCATCTGGCGGCAGGTCTGGTGGGAGGGGGAGAATATGGTCATCGAGGATGTACTCGCCGGGCACCCAACTGGTAGTGGGTCGGCTCCAGTTGGCGGGTTCGCCGTCGGCCTGACCTAATATTTGGCCATCGGCGTTGACCAGGTGGATGAAAACGCGGTAACTGGTGGGGGTTTCGGCTTCGGCCCGCCATAACAAGGAGATTGGAGATTGGAGATTAGAGACTGGAGATTGCGAAAGGCCAACGAGGGTGATGAGGGGTTGGTTGTTTTGGGAGAATGTGGCGGCTACGGCCGTTTCCATCTCCACCGCCTCAAAAACTCTTTCTGGTGCCGTTATGTCAATCTCGCCTAGGGTGATGCCGTCCGCCACAAATTGGTAGCTGCCGGAAGTGAGTGCCGCAGGCAGGCGCAGCAGATGCTGGCCACGAATCTCGGTTTCAGCAAGCCACTCGGCAGGCGGATAGCTGGGCAGGGTGAACGGCTGCGTCCAGGTGTGGGCAATGGCGTCGTTGGCGTCGCGCAGTTCCAGGTTGAAGGTGTCGCTCGCGGGGTTGCCAGACGGCCGTTGCCAAAAAAAGGTCAGCAGTGCCACGTCGCCGGGAACGGCCGCTTCTCGATCCTGCCGAACTTCTAGCAGCGAAATGCCTTGAATTTGCCCCAACGCCTCCCTCGCTGCGTCAGTTGGTTCTGGTTCGGTAACGGTGATTTGGCCGAGAACGGCCGTTGGCCCCACCACCACCCCGTTCGCATTCAGCAGCGTGATTGGCTGCAGCGTCTCAAAATCAAAAAGCGTTAACACAATGTCGTACTGGCCGGGGGGCGTGCCGCGCAGGATGGTGACCTCGCGGCTGTCCCAGCCCCACTGGCCCGGCTGCCAGGCGCGGGTGTCCGGCGCGTCTTCGTAGAGGCGGGGGCGAAAGGTGTTCAGATCGCTCCAGGTAAGGCCATCTGGCCCCACTAGCCACACGTTGGATTGGTACCGCGCCTGCGGGAAGTCGGTGGCGGTCCAGGCGAGATCAATGTCGAAGAATCCGCCGGAAGGAACGGCAGTCTCGCTCAGGTTGTACCCTGCCAAGCGTAACTCAGCGGCTTGGAGAACGGCCGTGTGCGCCACCTCTGGCCCCGCTACCCGTCGCAGTGGGCTTTCCACGTTATCGAGGACCAGTTTACCTGTAATGAGGAGGAGAGCGACGGTGATCAGTGGCCAGTAATCCGTAATCCGTAATCTGTAATCTGTAATTAGTAATCCGTTTACCGAAAACCGCTCACCAATAACCGCTGGCTGAGTTTTTATCAAAACAAGCAGCACTACCAAAACTCCAGCCAGTGAGAGTAGGCTCAATCCCAGCAAAATGGTGCGGGTGGGGGTGGATTGCCAGCGCACGGCGATTTCGTGGCTACCTGCGGGAACCGGGAAGGTGATGAGACCGCTGGGGTCTTCGGGGGTGATGACGACGGGTTTGCCATCCACCGTTGCCGCCCAGCCGGGAAAATCAAAGGAGAGGTAACGGGCGGTGAATGGTTCCGGGCTGTTGATTTGGGCGGTGACGGCCAAGTTGTGATATTCAATAGCTTCAACTTCAACAGTTGGCGGGAGAACCAAACGCTGCGGGGTTTCATTGACCAGGTAGTTGGCTTGTAGGGGGGATGCAGACGGCCGTTCCTTCACCGTGCGTGGGAAGTAACTGCCCTCCGGGTCCACCCCCACCAGCCCTGTCTCCCGCTCGTACTGGTGTACCGTGTTAATCGTGGGAAATGGTTCTTCCGCACAAATATTTGGATAAACCGTCGGCATTGCCTCCAACACCAACAATCCCACTGCCAAAGCAACAAATAGAGCAGCCCAATCCCCGCTCTGCGCCTCTGCCCGGCCTGTGGCCGCACCTTTGCGTTGAAAAAAGGAAAAAGGCAACCCTGCCAAAAACGCCAACGGCAGCGCCGCCCGCCCCACAAACCGCCAGGGAAACTGCACAAAATCAATCAGGGGCAACCCCTCCCAGATAAATTGGGAGATGGGCAGAGACATGAAGAGGAAAACGGCCGTACCCAACACCATCAACCACAGATGAAATTGAATTTCTTTGGGAGATTGGTAATTGGAGATTGGAGATTGGGTTGAGCCGCCAATCTCTAATCTCCAATCGCTAATCTCCTTTCTTTTGAAAATGGCCAACGCCACACCCAACACCGCCAACCCCAGCGGCACCCAACCCAGCCGGAACGGCAGCGGCGGATTCAACAGCGAGGGGTCTTCTGGCGCAACGGGTGCCAAAATTTCGGCGGCGGTGGTGAAGTTGAAGCGAAAATCGTTGTTGCGCGTGGTGGTCGATTGCTTGAGCGTGACGCTGTTTAGCTCTAGTAACGCCCCGCCAGTGTAGAAAATCGTCGTGCCCAGGCCGAGGCCAAAGAGCAACGTCAATCGCGCCAGCCAAATACGCCAACTGAGACGGTGCAGCCAGGCCAGCGCCAGCAGGTAGACGCCCAGCGTCGGCACAAAAATGAGCATGGAGATGTTGTGGCTAAAGCCGAGGAGAATGAGACCGAAAACGGCCGTGCCAAACCACCGTGCCTTCCCCTCCAACAGCCACCGCCGCCCGGCCCACAGCAGCAGAGGAAAGAGCGGTAACGCCGCCGACTCTGGCGAATTGCCGCGAATCAGCGCATCCACCAGCACGTAAGGCGCAGCCATGTAAGCCATCCCGGCCACCAGCCCGCCCCAGCTGCCTAAAATGTCGCGCACCCACAAAAACATGAACCAGCCGCAAGCCAAAATAACGATTATGTAAAATAGATTGCTGGCGGCAGGCAGCGGCAGACCCAGTAGATGGGGCCATAAGACAGCGTAAAGCGGCAGCGGCTCCCGGTAGACAAAAAAGGGATAGCCGTAGCCAAAGGCCAGATCGGGCAACCAGCGGGTAAACAACAGACCATTTTCCCAGGCGTAGCGCATGGCGGCAACGCGGTGGTAGTGTAGATGGCCGTCGTGGGTGCAGGTAACGGCCGTCCACCTCAGCAGCGGCGTAATCAGCGGGAAGCCCCACCCGGTTAGCAGTAAAAATGGCCACCAGTTGGTGACGCGCTCACGAAATTTCGTCATAAAAATCAATAGGTCTAGTAGGGGCAAGCCCCCGTGCTTGCCCACAACGGGCAGACCCCTGTGTCTGCCCCTACCAACAATTTTATCAAAGGCGAACCAAGTGTAATCCACAACAGTATGACTGCCGAATGTGTTGAATCTTGTTATACTTTTGCCTCACACACACAAGTCTGAATTTGCAGAGATTAGCGATTGGAGATGAACAATCTCTAATCTCCAGTCTCCAATCTCCCCAAAAAAGAGGAAACCCACTATGGCAATTATGAACCGGCAAGACGGCCGTCGCCCCCACATTCTCATTTGCGATCCCATCCACGAAGCTGGCATCCAAATGCTACAGGCACAAATGTATGTAGATGTCAAAACCGGTCTAAACTCTGACGATCTGCTGGAAATTGTCCACGAATACGATGGGCTGGTCGTTGAAAACCAGACCCCCGTCACGGCTGATCTCATTGACCATGCGCTGAATTTGCGGTTGATTGGCCGGGCCGGGTCTGGCTTCGACCAAATTGACGTGCTCCACGCCCAGGAAAAAGAAATCGCCGTGATCAACTGCCCCGATGCCAACACGTTGGCGGTGGCCGAACACACAATGGGTCTGCTCCTCTCACTAGCGCGCCGCCTGCCCCGCGCCTACAGCAGCCTCATCTCTGGCCGGTGGGATGCCGACCAGCTAATGGGTACAGGTTTGTCTGGCAAAACGTTGGGGATTGTGGGATTCGGCCGTATTGGCCGTGAGGTGGCCATCCGCGCCGAGGCGTTTGGCATGAAGCTTTTAGTGAACGAGCCATCTGTTACCCCGGAGCTGCGGCTGCAAGAAAAAATCCAGCGGGTTGATTTGATTGAGCTGCTGGAACGTTCTGATTTTATTAGCCTGCACGTGCCGCTGCGGCCGGAAACGCGCCACATGATTGGCGGTACTCAGCTAAGTCGCATGAAGAAATCAGCTTACTTGATCAACACGGCACGGGGTGGCCTCATCGACGAGGCGGCACTGCTGGCGGCATTAGACGAAGAGCGCATTGCTGGCGCAGCCTTGGACGTATTTCAGTCTGCCCCCCAGCCTAATCGCGCGCTGATAGAACATCCACACGTCATTACTACGCCACGAATTGCCGCCAGCACCGACGACGCCCATTTGGCAGCATCTATTACGCTGGCGGAGCAAATCATTGAGTTTTTCCAGGAGGTGGAAGTGAGTTCGGTGCTGCCGCTGCGGGTGGTGCCAATGGACAAGGTGATGCCCCATGAACATTTTGACCAAAAGAGGGTGGACCGTCTGGCGGGACGGCTGGAGCAGGATGGCGTACTGGGCAATCCGCCAGTGGTGATTGAGAGTGAAGACGGCCGTTACATTGTCCTCGATGGGGCCACTCGTACCACCGCCATGAAACAGATCGGCTACAAGCACGGCATTGTCCAGGTCATCTCTACAGAAGATGGGCTGGGGCTGCACACCTGGTACCACGTCATCTGCAAGATTCGGGTCAATGAACTGCTAGCCCTGCTGCGCACCCTGCCAGACATCACCATGCAGGAAACCGACATCGAACGTGCCGCTGACGAAATGTTTGAATATGGCGGCCTTTGCTACATTCAGCTCATCGACAACCGCGTCTTTTTAATTTATCCAGCACAAGGAGTGAACCGACTGGAGGCCTTAAACCAGTTCACCGAAGCATACATTGACGCCGCTGGGCATGTGGATCGCACCCTCAACGATAATATTCTCAGCCTGAAAAATGAGTATGAGGAGCTAGCTGGTGTGGTGATTTTTCCCGAATATACGGTGACTCAGGTGATGCAAGCGACATTGTCAAGCGGCCGTTTGTTCCCGGCAGGTATTACGCGCTTTATCATTCCTGGCCGCATCTTGCGCCTCAACGCCCCGCTGTCCGTGCTCAAATCTGATATGTCCCTGCGCGAGAAAAACCGCTGGCTGCACGAACTGCTCATAGAAAAACAAGGCAAAGGCGGCATCCGCTTCTACGGCGAGCCAGTCTATTTATTGGATGAATAAATTCTGGGGCTAAAAACGGACGCGGACGAGCGCGGACAAGCACGGATTTAAACCTAATTTTTCCGCGTTCATCCGCGCTCGTCCGCGTCCCATTCCTTTGGTTAATCTGTATAATTAGCTCGATTGCATAACAAACAGTGGCGGAAGGGGAAAGATGGAAACGAATATTAGGCTGAAACATCGAGACATTACCGGGGTGGTCCTGAATGTGTTTTATAAGCGTGTGTATGCAAAATTGGGGTATGGCTTTCTGGAGAAGGTTTACGAAAATGCAATGGCCCACGAGCTGCAAAAGAGTGGTTTGACTGTGGTGCAGCGGCAAAAAATTGAAGTGTTTTATGATGGCAAAGTGATGGGCGAATATTTTGCCGATCTGGTTGTAAGCGACAAAGTCATTGTGGAAATAAAAGCGGTGGAACAGTTGAGCCACAGGCATGAAGCCCAACTGCTCAACTATTTACGCTCCACCCAGTACGAGGTTGGTTTGCTTATCAACTTTGGCCCTAAAGCCGCCCATTGCCGCAAAGCATTCGACAACAAGCGCAAAAACCCCACCTGGAAGCCATAAAACTTCCGCGTTCATCCGCGTCCGATTTTTATGAGTCCTCGTCAAATTGGGAAAGGAAGATAGCATTGACCTGGTCTATGTAGGCCAAATCCACGTTTGGGGATGGCAGGATGCTTTGCGGCACATATTGGCGGAAACGGTCAGTGGCAAAGTGGATTTGCTCGTGCATGTACGGGGCCTGGAAGGCAATACGGCGGTTGATCTTTTTCTCAATGGGGTTCATTGATTCTACTTCAAACTGCTCAGACTGCACCAGCTTTAAGCCGCTCATGTTTAGGCTTCTCACCAGGGCCTGATGCACCTCTTGGATGGTAGGGGGCTGCTCATTGACAATGTTGAACAAGTTGGTTTGCTGTGCGTCTAGCTGGGTACAGTGCGCCAGGTAGACCATGCCATCGACCACAAAGTCGATGGGCACCAGGTTGAGTGGGGTATGCGGATTGCCGAGGAGTCGCGTCTGTACGTTGCCATTGAACTGGCTTCCCTGGCTGCGCTCTAAAACTGTCCGCAGACGGCGGCATTCGGTGAGTACCTGATAGTAGCCGGAATTGCACAGCACGGCCGTTTCCGGTGTGCCAATCACAATCGAAGGACGGAAAATTGTTGCCTCTAGCCGCCCATCCTGCTGATATTGATCCACCAGCCGCTCGGCACTGTACTTGGACCATTCATAAATGGAGCGGAAGCCAGTGATGTTGCCAGGAATGCGTTCGGGAACGGGGTCGTTGAACTGGCTGCCGAGGCAGTACGCGGTGCTGATGTAGAAAAAGCGAGGCGGGGTGTTGGCGGCGTTGATCTGGCAGGCGAGATCAAGCTGGTGGCGAGTGCCTTCGATGTTGGTGGCTTCAACCAACGGCCGTTCCCGCTCCTTAAAGTTAAAAATAGCCGCACTGTGCCACAGCTCATCAATTGGGCCACTAAACTGGGCGCGAATGCTGCTGGCTAACGATTCCGCAGAATCTTCAACTGTGCCGGGGATGGGGATGAGGTTGGCTAACGTTTCCGGGGGAAGAGGGCCGACTTGGGTAACGGCCGTTTCTATCCGCGCCTGAACAGAGTTTCCTTTTTTCGGCCGTACTAGGGCCAAAACAGTGTGTCCATCTGCCAAAAATCGGTGCGCCAAATGGCAGCCGACATAGCCCGTGGCTCCGGTAATAAAAATTGTTTTTGCCATAAACTTCTTTCCAAAATTGTGCGGTTCTTCGCGTGTTGTTGACGGCTTATGATAAGCACAGCCTATCATAAACGGCTCTTGCAATTCCAGACACTTATACAAAATGATGCGGGTGCGATTACTTTTTTATGTAACACACAAGACTACAAAAGTCTGGCCTCGCAAAGCTGCCGATGCAGACGTGAAGACTTTTGTAGTCTCCTACACAACTTTTAACCGCACCCTAATAAGGCGAGCCTGCCATGTGAAGAAATGCCAAACGGGGTAAAAAGTTACGGAAATCGGGAAAGTGAGGCGAAAATTTCTGAATCTAAGCAAATCCCCCAAGCCAAAATGTTTGATTTGTGGCAAGGGGTGTGTACGGCACGGGGACGGCCGTTTACGCCCAACAAATGCCCCCACATAGTTAGCAAATCACACTGCCGAAATTTCAACAACGATTCGCCGACTCCCCTGCCCACGCAGCCGCCCTATCCATTGAAAGAGGCGAAAAAACAGGCCATACTTTTTGGCCAACCGCTGCTGCATGATTTTGTCATCCTCAGACGCGTCCAGAATGTGGGCCTGCGCCGTAAACCAGTCGCCGGACGTGTTCCCTCTCGCATCACTTTTGGCGAGACGCACCTGGCTGTTGTTGCGAATCCGCTTCACCTTCCAGCTATCCTCTTGCGTCCACACGTACAGCTTATCCCCTTCCCCCACTACCCAAACGGGCGTTTTGACCCCCTGCCCATTTTTGCGGAAGGTTTCCAGCGAAATATATTGTTCTTTCCCTAAATCGATCAGTGATGCCACAGTTGCTCCTTCTTCAAGTCAATTTTGACTTGATTATAGCCATGGTTGTTGGACATAAAATGAGATTTGGTCTAATTTTTTGCTGGGGTAAGCAAGATAACAGGAATGCGACGGCTGGTGCGTCGTTCATAGGCAGCATAGCCGGGGTATGTTTCTAGCGCAGCTTGCCAGCAGGCGGCGCGTTCATCGCTGTCCGTTTCACGCGCCAGGTAGGTTTGGGAACGGCCGTCTCGCGTCACGGTCACTTCAGGGTGGGCCACAATGTTGTAATACCAGGCCGGGTTTTTCTGCTGCCCCCAATTGGAGGCAATAATGACCAACTGATTGTCGGCAAAGGGAATGGCTAACAGCGGCACCGTGCGTGGCTGGCCACTTTTGGTGCCAATCGTGGTCAGGTTAAGAACTTGCAAACCGGCCAGGAGGGTCGTGGCGGTGGCACGGCCGTTGCTCATCCTCAGCACCAGCCTATCTAAATGGTGCATCGTCCGGGCCATAATTTGCGCCCCCACAGCGGACATCGCAATGCGGGTGTTGATCTTTTGCAGCAAACTCTTGTTCGAGGACATGCGCCAATTTTACGCCATATGCCGTAAAAACACAGACCCGGTAAAATCTTCGCCGACAAATATTTTTATATTCCCCGAAAAGATTTCAAAAGTCTTCCTAGCAATTTTGCTAAGTACATCGTTAAATAAAAGAACTAAAAATCTTGTTGATGAGCAAATAGTTCGATAAGCTGGAAGGATGAAAAAAGAACATGTTACCCTCAGTGAAGCAGATCGAGCTTATTTGCAAAACTTGATCAAGAAAGGCAGTTTACCCGCCAAAACCTTTAAACGAGCAACCGCCCTCATCGAATTAGATCGAGGTCGAACCTTTACAGAAGTTGCAGCCATCGTTGGTGTCGTTATCCAAACCGTATCAACCTGGGCCAAAAAATATCAGGATTCAGGGTTGGCTGTCTTAACCGACAAACCAAGGCCAGGCCGCCCAACCGTCATTGACGGACTGCAACGAGCCAAGATCACAGCATTGGCTTGCTCTGACCCGCCAGCAGGATAGGAGAAATGGTCATTGCGGCTATTAGCTGACAAAGCCATCGAGTTGGAATTAGTCGAGACCATTTCCTATGGGGAAGTGCGACTCATTCTCAAAAAAACGAACTCAAACCGCACCTGAAACGATATTGGGTAATTGGCAAGATAACCAGTCGGTTTATTGCCAAAATGGAGCGCATTCTTTGGCTTTATGCCTTGCCTTACAATCCGCTTTACCCGGTTGTCTGCTTTGATGAACGACCCTGTTTTCTCATTGATGATGTGATGCAACCCATTGCTATGCAGAATGGCAAGGTGCGTAAAGAACATTATGCCTACGAAAAAAATGGTTCCTGTGCGCTCTTAGCTGCCATTGAACCATTGACTGGCAACCGCTTGGCGCAAGTGCATCGCCAGCGTACCAAAAAGGAGTTCACCCTGTTTTGCCAAGCCTTAGCAGCCGCTTATCCAGATGCGATCAAGATTCGTCTGGTCTTGGACAATCTGAACACACATGATGAGAGTGCTTTTTACGAAAACTTGCCTGCAGACAAGGCGTTTGCTTTAGCGCAACGATTTGAATTCAATTTCACGCCGAAATCGGCCAGTTGGCTAAACATGATTGAAATTGAGTTTTCAGCACTGACGCGTCTTTGTCTTAATCGTCGGATTCCGACCATTGAGAAACTAGAATCGGAAGTGATGGCATTGATCCCTGAGCGAACGCAAAAACGCATCAAAATTAATTGGCAGTTTTCCATCAAAGATTGCCGCAAAAAGCTAAATGCTCGTTATTCGGTTGTTAATGAGGCAAATTCTAAATTCAAGAAAGCTTAATACTTCTTATTTAACGGTGTACTAAGATTAACAGGGGGCAAAGACTTTTGAAATCTGGATCACGTAATTGGGAGCAAACATGAACCAGCTACAAGCAATTATTTTTGATATGGACGGCCTGATGGTGGACAGCGAGCCATTGTCCCAGCAGGCGTGGGATGAATATTTACGGCCGTATGGTCACCAACTCACCGAAGAAATCGTCAGCAACATCATTGGGCTACGCGCCGATGTCAGCACACCAACCATCAAGGAACTGTTCAACCTGCCAGAGCCAGTGCCAGTTATTATAGAAAAGCGCGCGGCCATTTACAGCCAAATTCGGGCCAACGGTGTGCCCATAATGCCTGGATTGCACGAACTTCACGCCGAAATCGCCCGCCGCCAACTTACCTGGGGCGTTGCCACCTCCAGCCCGCGTCACCACGCCCAAGAAATCTTGCAGCAGCTTGGCTTGCTAGACCGCTGCCAGGCCATCGCCGCTGGGGGTGAAGTGACGCACGGCAAACCCCAGCCGGATATTTATCTACTCGCCGCCGAGCGGTTAGGCATTCCGCCCCAAAACTGCCTGGCACTAGAAGATTCTGGCCCTGGCAGCCTGGCAGCTACCCGCGCAGGCATGACCACCATCGCCATCCCCAACGCCCAAACCCAAACGGCCGATTTCAGCCACGTCCACCATCGCTACAGTTCCCTGCACGATGTGCTGGCTAACCTGGATCAGTTCTTTGATTAAGTCGAATATTGGCCACAGAGTTCACAGAGAGTTTAGAGGCAAAGGTTCATTTCTCAGATTTCTCTTTTTCCTCTGTGGCTTTTTCGGTTAGATTCTAAGCTCGACTTTGTACGTTTAAGTCGAATAACAAACAGTATCAACCAGACGGTCAAAAAGAGACCGTGGTATTTTTACAACATCTGGTTCAACAGGGGACATTGAAAAAATAGTTGCCGGAAACCAGAGTTGTTGGCGCACTGCACCCAGTGCATCAGAAAAAGTAGGACGCTCTTTAACATACCAGGCAGCTTGCTGCACGGATAATTGAGCCTGCTCAACTAGCAAATGAGCCGCCAGAGTGATCCAGGAAAACAAGCCTAACAAGATAGGCGTGGTGCGCTCAATGGCTTTATCTGACCACTGGCGTTGGGTTTCAACACCCAGATGAGCCCGCACTTCCTCAAAGGTCACTTCAACTTGCCAGCGTTGGACAAACCAGTTGAGGATTTGAAGTGAACCAAGCTCTGGTGAAGTCGAGAGCAACGCAATGGTTTCGTATTCGCCTCGTGGGTCACGAATCAATACCCAGCGAATGGGCACGGGGGGAAGACCACTATGATACCAAACGGCCGTTTGCGAAAAGATTTCCATCAATTGCGTTTGGCCATCATACCAGCGCACCTTAACAGATTGCCATTTTGTCTGCGGGTCATCGAGCATTGCTTGAAGCGTAGCTAATCGTTTCCCTTTCTTGGGCGGTCGACCAACTTTGCCGGTAGGCGGTGGTGCCGGTTGATAAAGGGCTGCATCCAGGCGTAAGCGCGTGATGACCGTTACCGGGTTGACCATGGTTTGACAAGCATGAAGAAATTCCAGAGCGGCATAGCTGTAATCAGCCACGGCCACCAGCGCGCGATGAGGCAGCCAGCGACGTAACTGGAAAATCATCTGCCTGGCCCAGTCTGTTATCTTTTTGCTAGCTACATATCACTTTCAAAAATAGGGGACAAAATGGATGGGAACAGGGAGATCCAAGCGTAAACAACGCTCAATCCAGTCCCAGCCCAAACGAAAATAACTTTTGTCCCGACGACTCTTATGGTCAAGCAAATGACGAAACCCGCGTTTCACAACCCAACTGCCCAAAGTGATGACCCAAACAAAGGTCAAACAAACGGCCAAAACCAAGCGAGAAATGCGGTCGCAATCATTAAGATGAGTCGCTTCCAAATCAAACCCATGACCTTTCATGTCACCATACATTTCTTCAATCCACATCCGCATTTTGTAATAACGAATCAGTTGGCCGACAGAAGGGTGGTTGCTAAGAAGATACCAAGAGTCTTCTTCGCCTTGCTCCCAGTGCAAAACCAAGAAATACCAGCCTACATCATAGCTGGCGGTGACGCGCACCCAGCCAATAGCGCGGGTTTCGCCTTCTTCTATTGGCAATTGACTCAACTTCACCCATGGCTGTCCTTGCCAACGCACTTGGGTACGGCCGTTTTGTCGAATGACAAACGACCAACCTTGACGACGCAACCAGCTAGCCAGGTGAATCGATTCAAAGCCAGCATCTCCCATGACCCACACCTGCGCTCTGGCTGGCAGCAGCGTTTGGACATACTTGAACAACTTCAACTGCTCCTCAAGACCAACATGCCCTTTTCGGCCTTTGTGGATACTCCAAACCAGGGGCAGTGTTCGTTTTTTGTAGGCCATGCCAATCATCATCATCCGAAAATGAAAGCCAACTTTCGTGCAATCAATCACCAAGCGAATGTCTCGTCCAGCAAAGGAGCGTACCAACTGTTGCGCCAATGGATGATACCAATCTCGAACATGGAGATGCTTATTATTCAAAAAGCGGCGCAAGCGGTTGGTCAGGCTTGGTATTTTTCCCGGCAACGGCCATTTCCGCACCACCAAAGGCAGGTTGACTGCCCCACTCAACTGCAAGCCCAACATCAGCAACGCCATATTTCGCAATCGCGTTATCCGTTCTTTTGGCAACCATTGGCAAAGTTGGGTCAACGTTTTATGATAGGTTTGAAGGTTGTTTGGCATCATTTACTCCTTGATATGTTTGTTCGTCAAAACAATTTTATCGGAGTTGATGCCCAACCTTCTTTTTTTAATGTTCAAAGTGATATGTAGCTAGATCTTTTTGTGTTGGCGACCTGCTTGCTCATGATATCGTTCTGACGGAGCTAACACGGTGAAAAAAGGCAAAGCCCAAATTCGTTCTGCCCACCGTATTTCCGTCAACCACATCAAACTGACCCAGCGTAAACCACTGGTCTTGACGAAATGGCTTTTGCTTGAACGCACCCCATCGCGATATATGCCTCGTTTCTTTATCTTTGGCCCCCAGCGTCTTTCGATGGTTTCGTCAATACCAAAGACGAGTGGTTTGGTTTCATCACTGTCCAGAACCTTCATGAGCAAGGCCAATAGCATTTCGCTCAGTCGCCGTGGCGACCAAACGGCGCGATTGAGAACTTGATGATAGTTGGCGAAATGTGGATCGTCACCTAATCCCATCACACGCAGGGCAGCTGTGACGGTTCGTTTCCCGGTGGCCAAGATAGCCCCAATAAAGAGAATTTGCGCTTTGAGCCAGGTTGGTTGCCGGAAAAGTGGCTGAAATGGTATTAACAATGTCATAATTGGTTCAGGTAGGATAAGCATTTGTGACCTCTCGTGATGGTTTGGTCACAACTTATTCTACCTTTACTATTTTGTCTACTTTTGTACAAAGTCGAGCTAAGAGGGATTCCAGCAAAAGCTATCAATCACCAGAAACGGCCGTTAACAGTGGATTCGGATCGCGCTTATCATCGCGGCGCATAGCAGCCAGCAGCGGGAAAGAGAGCAAGCTCACGACAGCCAATCCCACAAAAATCCAGCGGAAATCTACCGTGTCCACCAAACTGGTTGAAGCCGACTGCCCAATACCCACCCCCACGTTAGAGATCGCCATGAAGATGGCATACTGCCCCGCCCCCATGCGTCGGTCAGCCTTGGCCATGGCTAACGTTATGTAAATCAACTCCGAAGCAGACAGCCAGATACCCCACAGCACAAACATAATAATGATGTTGTTCTCATTCGCCACCAAAGCCATCAGCATCAAAATCGAGAAGACGCCGACGGCCGTCCACGTCCCCTGTTGCCAGATTGAAATGTTGGGCCGCCGAATAGTGTAAGTCGCTATTGCGCCACCAACCACCATGCCCACGCCACCCAGCGCGGCCACATCCCCCACCTGCACCAGCGATTGTCCCAATCCTTCATTGGCAAACAGCGTAATGATGGCGTTGGCCCCGTAAATCGCCACCGAATACACAATCGCATACATGCCAAAGCGGAAAATATCTGGTCGCCACAGGCTGCGCAATGCCACCCAGCTAAACGTTTGTGATTGGTTACGCTCGGCAGGTTCCCGCGTGAAGTGAAGCAAGATTTGAGGTAGCAGCGTTAGCAAAGCCACCGCCACAAAGATGACAGTCCAGCCAAACTGCTCGATGATACGGCCGTACACTGACGCCAGCAGCACCAGCCCAAACGCCCGACTTATCACCATCACCCCCTGAATTTGCCCCTGCTCCTCTGGTGGCGTCACGTCAATAGCGTATCCGTCGGCAACTGTGTCGTAAATCGCCAAACCCAGGGCAATAAACAACGCCATCACCACAAACAGTGGGTACATTTCCACCGGCGGAATGAAGGCGGCGGCAATGCCCCCGACCGAAATGAGCAACAAACCCAGGCTGATATACGGCCGTCGGTACCCAGATCCAAACGGCGGCAGCCGCAGCTTCACCTTGTCGCTCAACAACCCAATGCCAATTTTGAGGATGAACGGTATCACCAGCAGCCCATTCAACAGCGAAAGCTGCCACGCCGCCGCGCCAAACGCCCGCAAATACAAATTGTTGAACACCAGCACGTAGGTGGCAATGGCTCCCTGAGCAAAGTAAAGGGCCCCGAACAGCAGGAAACGGCCGTTTTTTGTGCCTGTTAAAGATGAAGAAAAAAGTTGGGGCATGTCCGTCATTCCTGTGTGGCTGCTAAAATTTAAACATCAATGTATGTCCGGTACGGGCAATGGCAATGAGACGTTGCAGCGGTTGCAAAATTAGATTAGTTCTGCGGAGAAAATGCGCTCCAGCCGGAAGGTGCGCTGATCTTTGGCCTGATGGCAATATGCCACCAAATACCCAACGCCCCGATGCTGGCTGGGATACAGCGGCGTCACCACGCGGTTGGATTCCCCTTTTTTGCCCAGGTAGAGCAAGCGGAGGTTACGGCCGTTTACCAACGCTTCAGTTATCACATCTGGCATTTGAACGCTAAACGAAGGGGCGTAAATCGCGTTACCCTGCGCGTGTAGCAAATCATCTACCGTTTCAAACCGTCGCTGCTGCAACGTACGCACCATTCGCTTAAGAATTTCGGCCGTCATGTATACATCGCTCAAGGCGCGATGTGCCCGCCCCATCCGCACCCCCAAATGGCGGGCAATGTGGCTGAGTGCGTTCCGCCCAAAATGAAAGTGTCGCCGCGCCAACAGTAACGTACACAGCCACGGATTTGGCAGCATGGCAGGCTGCCCGCCGGTTTTTAGCCCATGAATAAGCAGCTCTTGTCCCAAAAAGCCAGCATCAAATTCTGCATTGTGGGCCACCACCACCGCGCCATCCAACAGTGCCAGCAGTTCATCAGCTACATCACTAAACATGGGCTGCCCCACCAAATCATCATCGTCAATGCCGTTGACGCTGCTTGCTTTCGGGTCCATCTTGCGGCCCGGCTGGAGCAGCGTACTCACCTGCCCCACTTCTTGCCAATTCTCCAGCCGCACCGCCCCAATTTCCACAATGCGATGCCCCAGGCCAGGATACAATCCAGTTGTTTCCGTATCTAGCACCACCAGAGGAATTTCAGACGGCCGTTTCTGCAATAATTGCGGATCCATACTCAAATTGTAATCAACTCCGCCCAGACTGGCGAAGCTGCCAATTTTCACCAACAACTCACAAAAAATATTTTGCCAACTTCAAAAAGCCATGCTATACTTTTAGCACATTTGACGAGCACTCTGCGGAAAGTGGGCACCCCCCACTTTTTTTGTTTCCTGGCTCAATACAGAAAAGTAAAAACAAGGTTTTTGCCCTATGAAAAGCGAATTTATTCTAGCCTTTAACGAAATCTGTGAACAGCGCGGCTTGCCCAAAGATGAAGTCTTTGAGGCACTCAAAACTGCGCTCGTTTCTGCTTACCGACGCGACACCAACATCAGTGCCCAGCAGCAGGTAACTGCTGACATCGATCCGCGCACGGGTGAGCCCACCATCTACACCGAAAAGGAAGTGGTGGATTCCATCATCGACAACCGCACGGAAGTGTTGCTGGAGCAAGCCAAGCGAGAGGGACACACCGAGGCCCAATATGGTGATTTGGTGATGGTAGACAGCACGACGGCGGGATTCGGCCGTATTGCTGCCCAAACCGCCAAGCAAGTGCTGCTACAGCGGGTTCGCGAAGCGGAGCGTGAGCAGCTTTACGAAGATTTCTCTGGGCGTGAAGGTGAATTGGTAAATGGCACCGTGCAAAGCGTGAGCGGCCAGCACCTGACCATCGGTTTGGGGCGTACAGAGGCAATCTTGCCCAAGAGCCAGCAGGTTCAGGGCGAACGGTATCGCGCCCACGATAAAATTCGCGTTTACGTTCTGGAAGTTCGCCGCACCAATCGTGGCCCGCAAATTTTTGTGAGTCGGAACCACCGCAACTTGCTGCGCCGCTTGCTAGAGCTGGAAGTGCCGGAAATTTACAATGGGCAGGTCGAGATCAAAAGCATTGCCCGTGAGGCTGGGCAGCGTTCTAAAGTAGCAGTTTTGGCCTTGCAGCCGGGTGTAGACCCGGTAGGTGCTTGTGTCGGTATGCGCGGCGTGCGCATCCAAAGCATTGTGCGCGAGCTAAACGACGAAAAGATTGACGTGATCGAATGGGATCCGAATCAGCAGGCGTTTATTGCCAAGGCACTCAGCCCGGCGCGAGTTTCCCACGTATTTTTGGAAGAGAGTTTTACCGATGGCAAAACGGCCGTTGTCATCGTTCCTGATGATCAGCTTTCATTGGCTATTGGACGTGAAGGGCAAAATGCGCGGTTGGGTGCCAAACTCACTGGCTGGCGCATCGACATCAAGAGCCTGACGGAAGCTGCCGGCGAATCAATGAACAATCTCGACCATCCAGCCGCTGATGCGTCCGTAGTGGGCAATGAGAAGCTCGTTGAGTCCGTACGGCAGGTGTTGGCCAAGAAAGAAGCCGGACGGCCGATCACTTCTGAGGATTATTACAATCTGGACCGGCTGGTCGGTGGCGTCGAAGGCAAAATTATTGCTGCCCGTGCGGCCGTCTTTGAAGAAGAGCGTAAAGCGCGCGCCGAAGCTCGTAAAGCCATTCCCGAACAGGCCTGGGAGCTGGATTTGGAAGAGTTGGATTTGCCAGGTCGTGTTCACAACTTGCTGCTCGACGCAGAAATCGAGACTGTTGGTGCCTTGATGATGGTGCTCTCTATTGGCGAAGAAGAGTTCCTGAACATCAAGGGGCTAGGCGAGAAGGCATTAGAAACTGTACAGGAACATTTAGCTAACTTCGACGGCTGGATTGAAGTGGAAACACCAGAAGAAGCAGACGTGGAGGAGGCGGAAGAAGCCGTAGCCGAGGCAGAGGCAGAAGAAGTTGAAGCCGAGGAAGCAGCGGCCGCCGAACCGGTAGAGGCTGAGGTTGAGGAAGAACCGGAAGCTGAGGTTGAAGCAGAAGCCGAGGAAGCAGTAGAGGAAACGGCCGTTGCCGAAGAGGCAGAAGACGATGGTGAACTCGAACCGCTCATTGACGATCTATCGCAATCGCTGATTGAGGCTGCACCCGTTGAACAACCAAAACAGCAAAAGAAAGAAAAGAAAAAACCGGCAGTGGTTATCGCCCGTCCAGCATCAACACCGGCCCTTGAACAGGAAGACGACCGGCGACGCAGCCGCAAGGGCAAGCAACTGGTTCTGGACGAAGAGTCTGGCGAGGTTGTGGTTAAACGTAAGCGCAAAGGCAGCCGCCGCCGTCCCGAATGGGAAGAATTCGACCTCGATGAATTCTAAAGACCAGCAGTCAGTCGTTTCTTATGATTCTGTTTTTGTTTATAGATGCAGATTGCTGGAGACAGTGATGTAAACTTATTTAGGCAGCAACTGGTTTACCAGTTTGCACAACACTGTACCTAAACAACTTTGACTCAAGCCACGCAGGAAACGGCCGTTGTTTGCCTACCTGCGTGGCTTCGTACTTTCTTAAAGATAGTCACAGAGTTCACAGAGGAAATAGAGAACGCCCTCTAATCTCTCTGTGAACTCTGTGGCAAAAAAATTATGAGCAAAAAAAAGAAGCAGCCTGCCCGACCCAAACACATGCCGCAGCGCACCTGCTTTGTCTGTCGGGAAAAACGTGATAAGCGGCAGCTTACCCGGCTGGTACGTACGCCAGAAGGGCCGATTTTGGTAGACCCTACCGGCAAGAAAAACGGCCGTGGTGCCTACCTGTGTGACAATTTGGCCTGCTGGGATAAGGTTTTGGGAAACGGCCGTTTGCTCAACCAGGCGTTAAAAACAGAACTAACCGCCGAGGATTTGGCAACCGTTGCCACCCATCGGCCGGCCGAGCCTAAATAGAGGAAGGGAAAAGATGACGACAACAAAAACACCAATACAATTACCAAACTTCATTTCAGTCCGAGAACTGTCAGAGTTGATGGGGGTTAGCCCGATCAACGTCATCAAAGAGTTGATGAATAACGGCATCATGGCCAACATCAACCAGGAAATCGACTTTGATACCGCCGCCATCGTAGCCGAAGAAATGGGGTATGAAGTTGTCTCCGACAGCGTTGAAGAAGAGGAAGAAGTTGTTGATGTAGCCGAACAGCCCAAATGGCGGCAGGTTCTCGCCAGCGAAAAAGAGGCCAACCTGAACGCACGTCCCCCAGTCATTACCATGTTGGGGCATGTCGATCATGGCAAAACCTCCTTGCTGGACATCATCCGTGAGGCCAACGTGCAAGAAGGCGAAGCAGGTGGCATCACCCAGCACATCGGTGCCTATCAGGCTGAGAAGAACGGGCAGTTGATCACCTTTCTCGACACGCCTGGTCATGAAGCATTTACCGCCATGCGGGCACGCGGGGCACAGGCCACAGACATTGCCATTTTGGTCGTGGCCGCAGACGATGGCGTGATGCCCCAAACCCGCGAAGCGGCTGACCACGCCCGTGCTGCCCGTGTACCCATTATTGTGGCTATGAACAAGATCGACTTGCCTACAGCCAATCCCAACAAGGTCTACCAGCAGCTCAGCGAAATTGATTTGGTACCAGACGAATGGGACGGCGACACGATGGTCGTGCCTGTCTCGGCCAAAGAGAAGCTAGGCATTGATGATTTGTTGGAAGGCATTTTGCTGGTTGCCGAAGATATTCAGCCGCGTGCCAATCACAGCGCCTCAGCCACGGGCACCGTGCTGGAAGCGCGCGTAGAACGGGGGCGTGGGATTATGGCCACCGTGCTGGTGCAAAATGGCACCCTCAAACATGGCGACACCCTGCTTATTGGCGAAAATTACGGCCGTATCAAAGCAATGTTCGACTTCCGTGGTAAGAAAACGAAACTCGCTGGCCCATCTACCCCCGTTTCCGTTGCTGGACTCAACGGTATGCCCGAAGCGGGCGACCAGTTCCGGGTGGTGAAATCTGAAAAAGAAGCCCGCAAAATCGTGGCCGAAATGGAAGAACAGGATCGGCTGGGTCAAACCAGTTCCGGGCGCAAGGTAAGCCTGGAAGATTTCTTCAATCGTCTACAAGAAGGGGAAAGCAAAACGCTCAACCTCATTGTTAAAGCAGACGTGCAAGGCTCCTTGGAACCCATTGTTAATAGCCTGCAAAAGATTGGCGCAGACAACGAAGAAGTGTCGCTGGAGATTCTGCTCTCGAACACCGGCAACATCACCGAGTTTGACGTGATGCTAGCCTCTGCTTCCGACGCGGTTATTTTGGGTTTCAACGTAGAGGCAGACCCCATCGCCCGCAACGCTGCCAACAGCGAGCAGGTGCAAATCAACACCTACAAAATTATTTACAAACTGTTTGAAGATGTAGAAAAAGCGATGAAGGGTATGCTCGCCCCCGTCTATGCTGACCGCGTGATTGGTCGTGCCGAAATTCGCGAGGTGTTCCGCATCCGCAGCGTGGGTGCTATTGCTGGCTCCTACATGCGTACGGGCGAGGCCCGCCGCAATGCCAAAGCCCGCCTCATCCGCCAAAATAAGCTTATCTTCGATGGGCGGGTGGGCAGCCTGAAACACCATGCGGACAACGTGCGCGAGGTGCGGACCGGCTTTGAGTTTGGTGTCAGCCTGGACGGCTGGAGCGACTATCAGAAAGGCGACATCATTGAATTCTTCGTGACTGAGCGAGTAGAAAATGAGTAAAATTCGTCAGCAAAGAACGGCCGAACAGCTCAAAACCGTACTCAGCGAACTGTTCTTGCGGGAATTAAGCGATCCACGCCTGCATGGCATCACCGTGACGGGCGTGGAAATCGACCGCGAGTTAGAACATGCGGATGTGTACGTGAGTGCTTTGGGGGATGAATCCCGCGAAAGCGACGTGATGGCTGCTTTGGACAGTGCGGTCGGTTTTTTACGGCGTGAGCTGGCCAGCCGCATTCGGATGCGCAAGGTGCCGCAGCTGCATCTGCATTGGGACCCTACATTGGCGCACGTGCAGGAAGTAGAATCCATCCTGGACAATTTGAACATTCCCCCGGCAGATGGCGATTCATCTGAGTAACCACAACGAAAGGAACTCCCTTGCACCCAACAGAAAAAGCGATCTTTACGGCCGTTCAGCAAGCAAACAAAATATTGGTTATTACCCATGTAGGGCCAGATGGGGATGCGCTAGGGTCACTGACGGCCGTTGGCGTGGCTCTACGCCAGATGGGCAAGCAGGCTACCTTGCTGTGCGATGACCCCGTACCGGAACGGTTCAGCTACCTGCCCCTGGCTGACCAAATCCAGCCCCCCAACGAGCATCGTCCCACAAAATACGACCTGCTTATTGCAGTAGATTGCGGCGATGAAACGCGCATGGGGCAAAGCTACGCCAGCTTGCCGCACACCGTGCCTACAATCATCAACATCGACCATCACGTAACCAACACCTACTTTGGCGATATTCAGCACGTCGTGCCAGAAGCTGTTTCGGCTACTGAGATTTTGTACGATTTGTTCAGGCACAACGGCCTCACCATCACGACCGATTTGGCCATGTGCTTACTAACGGGTGTCGTCACCGACACGCTGGGCTTCCGCACCGTAGGCGTCACCGCCAAAACGTTGCGCATTGCCAGCGAACTGATGGAGGCAGGCGCTGATCTGCCGCTCATCACCATGCAGGGCTTAAGCATAAAACCATTTTCTACCGCGCAACTGTGGCAAATTGGCCTCAACAATATGCGCCTGGAAGATGGCCTGATCTGGACCAAAATTAACAATGCCCAACGAGAAGCCATTGGCTACCACAGCACCAGCACGGGCGGTTTGGTCAACTTTTTGGGCAACGTGAACCGCGCCGCCATGAGTGCGGTGCTGCTGGAAATGAGCGATGGCACGGTGCGGGTTGGCTTCCGCTGCAACCCGCCGTACAGCGTGTCTGAGTTGGCACTGAATTTGGGCGGCGGGGGTCATCCGCTCGCTTCTGGCTGCTCGCTAGATGGGCCGCTAGACAAGGCAGAAGCGTTGGTGGTGGCAATGGCGAAAGAAACCATTCGCCAGCAGCAAACCAGCTTTTCTCAAGATTAATCCACAGATTTTGCAGATTATTTTCTCTCTGTGAAATTCTGTCTGCCTCTGAATATCTCTGTGTTCCAAATTTTTCGGATTTCACGATGTCTGATTTAAGCGGCGTTTTGTGCGTTGATAAACCACTGGGAATGACCTCACACGACGTGGTGGGGCGTATCCGGCGGGTGGCGGGGCTGCGCCGCGTGGGGCATGCTGGCACGCTAGACCCACTCGCCACGGGCGTTTTGGTCTTGGCACTGGGTCGCGCCACGCGCCTGCTTGAATATGTGGTGGGGCATGACAAGGTTTATGAAACCACCATTCGGCTGGGTCAAAGCACTGCCACCTACGATGCTGAGGGGGATGTGGTTGCAGAACGGCCGTTCACTCACCTCACCCTCTCCCAAATCGAAGCAGCCCTCCAGCCATTTCGCGGCGACATCATACAGCAGCCCCCCCTTTACTCCGCCATTAAAAAAGATGGTCAGCCCCTCTATAAACTGGCACGGCAGGGCAAAACAGACGTGGCACGGCCGTATCGCCCCGTCACCATTCATGAACTCACTTTGTTAAGCTGGGAGCCGCCCCACCTGACGCTGCGTATTCATTGCTCTTCCGGCACCTATATCCGCTCGCTGGGGCACGATTTGGGCGAGGCATTAGGCTGCGGCGGCCACCTGACCGCCCTGCGGCGGCCAGCTGTAGGCGAGTTTGGCATTGAGACGGCCGTTCACCTGAACACTCTCACGCCTGAAAACATCATCAGCCATTTGCTGCCGCCGGATACGGCCGTGCGCCACCTGCCCCGCCTTGATTTGCCAGAAACGACCGCTGCCGACATTTTGCAGGGCAAGCCACTCTCCAAAACAGATGACCTATCGGCCAAACTGGTGCGTGCCTATGGGCCGGAAGGGCAATTTTTGGGCGTGGTTGCCGCTGAAGGAAAGCAATGGCGCGCCCGCAAAATGTTTCCTACTGTCTAGCTACGAATCATTTTGATACAATTCCCTCCTATGACAACCCGTGTTGAACAACTTTCTGATGTGACCGAGCGCGTGCCCACTTTCGTGGCTATTGGCTCGTTTGATGGCGTTCATTTGGGGCATCAGGCAGTGCTGCAAAAGATGGTTTCTGAAGCGCAAAGCGTGGAGGCGCGTACGGCCGTTCTCACCTTTTTCCCTCATCCCAAGCGCGTCATTCAACAGGTGTCAGAGCCATACTATCTGGGCACCCTAGACCAGCGGGTTACGCGGCTGGCTAACCTGGGCATCGACCTCATCATCACCCACCCCTTCAACGAGACGGTGCGCCAAACCCGTGCCGCCACCTTTGTGGATGAGTTGTGCCGCTATTTGGACATGCGCCAACTGTGGGGTGGCAACTTTGCCCTGGGTTACAATCGCGAAGGAGACATTCCATTCTTGCAAAAACTGGGTGAAGAACGCGGCTACACTGTGCAGCAGGTGGATGCACTGGTGATGTGGCAGGGGGAGCGCGTTAGCAGCAGCCGCATCCGCCGCAGCTTGCTCGAAGGGGATTTACAAGAGGTGAATGGTTGCTTGGGACGGCCGTATTGCGTTAGTGGCACCGTCATTGGAGGCAAAAAGATGGGACGCACCATTGGCTTCCCCACCGCCAACATTGAATTTTGGGACGAGCAGCTCTTGCCTGCCAATGGTGTGTACGCCATCTACGCCGGGTTGGGCGAAGAACGTCATTTGGCCGCCGTCAACGTCGGCGTGCGCCCCACCGTGAATGGCAGTGCCGTCTCTGTAGAAGCCCATTTGCTTGATTTTGATATGGATATTTACGGTCATACCCTCCACCTGGATTTCATCGACCGCATTCGCCCTGAACAGAAATTCACTGGCCTGGACGCCCTAAAAGCCCAAATTGCCGCCGATGTGGCGCAAGTGCGAGAATTACTATCAGGTAATTGAGTAATTGGGTAATTCTTGAACCTGCCCAGTTACTCAATTACCTAATTACTTTTTACATGCAAGACGCTTACTTCAAAAAAACACTCGATTTTAAGCAAGATAACCAGCCGCTCCAGTTTCGCGTGTCGCAGGAGCTGTTTAGCAGCTACGAGGTGGATGCGGGAACGCGCTTTTTGCTGCGTACGCTAAGCCAACTGCCAATGACCAATGTGCACCGGGTGCTAGATGTAGGCTGTGGCTACGGCCCGCTGGGGTTAACGCTGGCCAAGCAAGATAACCATCGCACTGTCCATTTGGTGGATCGGGACGCCCTGGCGGTTGATTTTTCTCAACAAAATGCCGAACTCAATAGTTTACATAATGTTAAAATTTATGGCAGCTTGGGCTACGATGCCATCAAAGAACGTAACTTTGATCTGATTGTTTCCAACGTCCCTGGCAAGGCGGGTGAGGCGGTGATTGCACACCTCATTCGGGGGGCACGGCCGTTTCTTGCACAAAACGGCCACGTCGCCATGGTCATTGTCAAACCATTGATGCCGTTAGTGGAAAAAACATTGGAAGAGATGCCAGATGCGGCCGTTACCCTCAAACAGTCCACCGCCAACCACGCCGTTTTCCACTACCATTTCACCGCTCCCGCAGATGAAGCACCGCAGCCCGCCTTTGCTAGCGGTATCTTTTGGCGGGACACAATGGAAGTTAATTACAAGAAGCTGAAATTTGGCATGAAAACGGCCGTTGGCCTGCCAGAGTTTGATACGCTAAGTTACGGCACACGACTGCTCTTCAACCAGCTTAACGCCAGCGACCCAGTTGAGCATTTACTGGTTGTGAATCCGGGGCAAGGACATACGGCCGTAGCCGCCTGGTTATCAATGAACCCACAACAAATTACACTGGTAGACCGAGATTTGCTGGCCCTACAAACCACCGCCTACAACTTGCAGCAAAACGGCTGCCCAGCCGAACGCATCCACAGCCATCACCAAATTGGATTGCCCCCCTTGGCAGCCGCGCCAAATTTGGTGTTGCATCCTCTGCGCGACAGCGAAGGGCCACGTTTGGCGGTGGCCCGACTCAATTTACTAGCCACGCAAATGGGCCCAAGAGGCACCATTCTTATCGCTGCCAACTCCCATCTCATTTCCCAGGTGGCACAGCAAGCGAAGAAAAGCCAGCACCTCAAACCCCAAAAGCGTAGGAAACGTAAAGGGTTCAGCACTCTCTCTTTCTCGGTCAGCTAACAACCCATTCGCTAATTCCACTTACTGACTGATGTTTCACATGCTCTTTAGAAATCTAAGCTGCATAACATAAGTGACTGATTTGCGATCTGAATATCTTGACGCTCAGAATAAAATTTATTATATTTCTGTTTGTTCAGTAATTACCGAACAAACAGAATAGATAGAATTTTTATTGTGAGGAGGAAGCACTTATTTGAAACCAACAGAAGAAATCTTGAATTATGTTGAAGAATTTGGCCTCTTCTTTGAACAATTTGGGCTGCCACGCACAGGTGGGCGCATTCTGGGTTGGCTGCTAATTTGCGACCCGCCCCACCAAACCATGGATGCCATGGCCGAGGTGCTGCAGGTAAGCAAAAGCTCTATTTCTACCGCCAGCCGCATGCTCATTCAATCGGGGTTGGTCAGCAAGGTTAGCTTCCCCGGTGAACGCAAAGATTTCTATCGCATAAGTGCTGAAGCGTGGGAACAGGCGTGGTCGAACCGCAATGCCCATACCACAACCATGCGCCAATTGGCCGAGCGCGGTCTGGAGCTGCTGCCAGATGGTGATTCTGAGCATCGGGCGCGTTTGCAAACGATGCGCGATTTGTACAAATTCTTGGAAGAGGAGCTGCCCAAACTGACGGCTCGCTGGTTTGGGAAACGTTCAGAATTGAATTGAAAGACTTTTTGGCAATAACCATTCTAAATGCCTAGTAACTCGCTTTGTAGGTAAAGAAAAGGTAACTAAATTAAAAATTGGCTTTTCTTTGTCTATTCCGCGAGCGAAGCAGGGCAATTGGGCAACCAACCGCTCACCAAAGGAGCCTATGTGCTAGTTCATAGGCATAAAGGGTAATGGAGTGTGCTATGAGTAAACATGTAATTGAAACAAGCGGCCTGACAGTGTATTACGGCCGTCATCGCGGCATCCTAAACGTGGACCTGACCGTAGAAGAAGGGGAAGTGTTTGGCTTTCTTGGCCCGAACGGTGCCGGCAAAACCACCACCCAGCGAGTGCTGCTAGACATCATTCGCCCCACATCCGGCAGAGCCTCAATTTTTGGCCTGGATTGCCGTGAGCAAGGCGTGGAGCTACGCAAGCGGGTAGGGTATCTTCCTGGTGAACTAGCCCTGTACAAAAACATGAAGGCCAGCCAATTCTTCAAAATGTATGAATATTTACGTGGCGAAAATGGCAGCAAGGGCTATTGGCAAGAGTTGGCCAATCGGCTCGATTTGGACATAAGCCGCAAAATTGGGAACTTTTCGCGCGGCAACAAGCAAAAAGTTGGCATTGTAGCGGCGTTTATGACACGCCCTGATCTGCTCATTTTGGACGAGCCAACGGGCGGTTTGGACCCGTTGGTACAACAAACGGTGCTGGAAATGGTACGTGAGGCCAAAGCAGACGGCCGTACCATCTTCTTCTCCTCCCACATTTTGCCAGAGGTGCAGGCAGTGGCCGACCGGGTGGGCATCATTCGGGACGGCCACTTGGTGACGACGCAGCGCGTGGAAGAATTGGTTGCCCAGCGGGTGACGCGGCTCAACCTGGCTTTTGCCAAGCTACCCCCTGCCGATGCGTTCCAGTTTGAGGGCGTTACAGAACTTAGCCGCAGCGAGCGCGGCATCCTGCTGGAAGTGCAGGAGAATCTACCACAGGTTTTGGCGACGGCCGCACAAAACAATATTCAACATATTGAGACAATGAACGTGAGTTTGGAGGAAATCTTCCTGACTTATTACGGCAAGGGGAATGGAGGTAATCATGCTTAGATTGATATGGCAAGAGCTACTTTTTCGGCGGAATGCAATTATTGGCTGGGGGTTGGGACTCTGCTTTTTCCCGCTGGTTTACATTTCCATCTACCCCTCCGTAGCCGATGAGATGGCCGGGCTTGCGGACCTGGAAATTTACCAGGCAATGGGCATGAGTTTGGGCAACTTTGCTGATTGGGTTGGCTCGATTTTGATTATATTCTTGCCGCTGATAGCTGCCATCTACGGTATCATCAATGGGACTGGCACGCTGGCGGGTGAAGAGGAAGACGGCCGTCTCGAAATGGTTGTTACGCTGCCGTTGCCCCGTTGGCAAATTGTTACCGCCAAGGCGATTGCTTTTACTATCTCGTCCATCATCATGTTTGTGGTGGTGGCCGTGGTTTCCGTGCTGGTATTTCAATCCATCGAAAGCCAGGTTGATACGGAAATGGTCGCTGGCAATATGTTTACGGCCGTACTCATGGCATGGCCTATCGTTTTTGCCGTAGGTATGATGAGCATGTTCCTGGCCGCTTTTTGCGCCAGCCGCCGCTTTGCCTCAATAATTGCCGCTGCCATTTTGGTAATTGGCTACTTTGGCAGTAATTTGGCAGCCTCCACCACCGAATTAGAACCGTTCGAGCCATTCTTCTTATTCACCTATTTGGATGCGTCGGGAACGGCCGTTATGGAAGGCCAGGCAGCAGGAGATATGTTGGTATTTATTGCCATCGGACTGGTTAGCTTTGCTCTCGCCCTCTTCTTCTTCCAGCGTCGTAACCTGACGGTCGGCCTATGGCCCTGGCAACGAGCGCGGGTTTTGTAATCAGTGTTCGGTATTCGGTAATCAGTCGCGCAGTTGAAAAACCGATTACCGTCCGTCCACTGGTGATTTGTGAACGTGAACTACTTTCCAACCAGCCGCATCCTTGATGAGGACGCGGCTTTCGTTGTGGCTGCGGTGCTGGATGCCAGCGTCGGTAGCAATGGTTAGCATGAAGGTGTAGGAAACAACGGCCGTAATCACCCCACCTGCTTCTTCCCCATAAATTTGCAGACGCGGTTCCCATAAATCGTAGCGAAAATCATTATCGGTGCCTGCCCAGCTATGATCAATCATAAACAGATGAAAATCCAGCCCATCCTGGCGGTGCGGCGTCACAAACCACTCGTACAGTGATAAATCTTCGGCGGTGGTTGCTTTGTAGGTGGCGACATCTTTGCTAAAGATGCTCTCAATATGCCGGTGCAAAAATTCCCAAATCTCTTGTTCTAACGCGCTCATTGTTACCCCTGATCCAGATGTTGAAGGGCCATTTGCACGCGCTCGTCGAACGATTTGACGTCGCGGGAAATGTTTTGCAGCGCGGATTGGGCTTCTACAATGCTGAAGCCCAGCCCGGTAAGGAAGTCGATCACGTCGGCGTCCACGTCGCTGACGAGCGGCACGGCCGTACTCACCTGCGTCAAATCCAATTTATCCCGCAGCTGGAACATGATGCGTTCAGCCGTTTTCTTACCAATACCGGGAACACGCTGGAGAACGGCCGTTTCTTCCCGCATAATGGCACTTTTCAACATTTCTGGACTCAACGTGGCCAAAATCGCCAGTGCCACCTTCGGGCCAACTCCGTTCACGCCCAGCAGCACCTCAAAAAGCTGCAAATCCTCTTCTGTCTCAAAGCCGTACAGAGATAGCTCCTGCTCCCGCACAATGAGGTGCGTATACAACTGTATGGAACGGCCAATGCCCCCCACATTTTCCAGCACCGTGCGCGGCACAAACGTGCGCACGCCCACGCCGCCCACGTTCACCACCAAGCTATTCTCTTCAATTTTCAGAATGGTTCCACTCAAGGATGCAATCATAATTTGGGTTACAGTTTGTAAAATGAACTAATCTACTTTATTCGGATGCAAAAGCATTTAGGTTTTGAACGGCTTCATAAATTTCTTGCAGCCGAGATTCTTCAACGTCAAATCCGAAAGTAATTATTTCCAACTCATTAAGCAATTCTTCCATAGAATTATGAAAAGATGACAAACTCACCATTTGATGCCGGTTTGTAGCGTTGCCGCCTGACTTAGTAGTAGGATAACGATAACCAAATGAATCCTTGTCTATCTGGCTGAATTCACTCGCAAACTTAGTAACTTTATCTGCTAATTGACTGATATCTGCGTCTGATGGAAAGAGGGTGGCGCAGATTTTCTGGAAGATCGTTGCTAGAGGTTCAAGTCGATGGGTCGGCGTATATTGGAAATCTTCACCTTCGACACTCTTGAAGTAAGCTATTAAGCCAGCTTGATAACACAAACCTTTTAAATAAAGTTCAAATGCATGTCGATACAAGAACACAATTGGATATGCTTCATAGTCGGGAAAACGAGGTTTTTCCAGAAGTGATTTAGCCAAAGTTGAGGCAGCCCTTGCATATCCTTTAGCGTAGACACCAAAATCTCGTTTAGGGTTTGCTGTAAAAGAGATGACAAAAGTACTTGGATCATTCATTGCGTCGTAAAATGCCATGATTCTCCTTTCTGGAAATTCAGATTTTATTTTAAGACCACTTGTGTTAAACAAGATTGCCTGATTTTATACAGTCTAATCGTACAAGGATTCAAACCGTTGATAATGATAATGGGTAATGGCCACTGCCAAACCGTCGGCGGCGTCGTCGGGGCGGGGTGTTTCTTCCAGATCGAGCAAATTACGCACCATGAGCTGCACCTGGGCCTTGTCGGCTTTGCCGTAGCCCGTAACGGCGTCTTTAATTTTGGGAGGTGAATATTCGCCAATAGGCAATCCGGCGTTGGCCACCGTGAGCAGCAGCACGCCCCGTGCCTGCCCCACGGTGATGGCGGTGGTCACGTTCCGGCCAAAAAAGACTTCTTCGACGCCGACACTATCTGGCTGGTATTCATCAATGAGTTGTTGCAGTTCTTGTTGGATTTGCTGCAAGCGTTGGGGCATGGGTGTTTTGGCGAGGGTGGAAATGGTGCCATAGGCAACGGCCGTAAATTCCCCCTCCTCCACATCCACAATGCCATACCCGGTGGTTGCCGTGCCAGGGTCTAATCCCAAAATACGCATCATTAATTGTGAATCGTGAATTGTGAACTTTGAATTGTGAATGAGAATCCGTTAACCATTCACAATTAATTATTCACTATTCACAATTTGTTAGGCTGCTTCCATTGCCGCGATGGCTTCGTCGCTGATTTCTAGCGTGGAGTAAACGTTTTGCACGTCGTCCAAATCTTCAATGATTTCGATGACCCGCATGACCTGGAGCACATCGTCCCCGTCCAGCTCAATGGCATTGTTCGGTTCATAGACCATGCTGGCTTCTTCAACTTCCATGCCCGCGTCCTTAATCGCTTCCCGTACTGCCTGGAAATTTTCCAGCTCTGTATAAACTTCGGCCATTTCGCCAAACTGAATATCATCGGCCCCAGCATCAGCCGCTACCAAAAACAGTTCGTCCTGATCGGCTTTTCCACCCACAGCAATGTACCCCTTGCGGGTGAACTGCCAGGATACTGAACCAGATTCTGCCATGTTGCCGCCATTCTTGTTCAGGGCGTGACGCAAATCGGCCACGGCACGATTTTTGTTGTCGGTGACCACTTCTACCAGCAGACCGATGCCGTTCGGTGCATACGCTTCGTACATCAACTCAAATAGCTCTGCGCCTTCCAATTCGCCCGTGCCGCGCTTGATGGCGCGTTCGATATTGTCTTTGGGCATGTTGGCCGCTTTGGCCTTGTCGATGGCCAGCCCCAGCCGCGTGTTAAAGGTGGGATCGCCGCCGCCTTCACGGGCGGCAATGGTTAACTCTTTGGTTAATTGGGTAAAGAGCTTGCCCCGCTTTTTATCAGTCGCTGCCTTTTTATGTTTGATGGTGGACCACTTGGAATGTCCAGACATGATTTTTCTCCAACTGTAATTTTTTGCTTATCCATTTTTGGGATTTTGATGAACGTATTATAGCACAGTCACAAGTGGGCAGAACAGTTCACAAAGGATGCTCAACGGCCATAGGCGGACTCTGGCAACGGCCGTTTCCACTTCGTTGCCATTGCCCCACCTACCTTCCCTTGTGCCACCGCTGCTGCCAAATTATCGCTACGCCAAAACTCTGCCAAAAAGTAAGCGATGAAGGCATCGCCGCAACCCACAGTGCTGCCCTGCACGGGGATTGCCTTGACATTGTAAAAATATTCCTGCGGCTGGGAACGGCCGTCCCACACTAACACTCCCCGCGCTCCCAGCGTTACCACCAGCAGCTTACCCAACTCAAAAACGATTTGTCGCAGCCGTGGCAGCAACGGATCATCCGACTCTTTCGGCCAGCCGATAAAGCCTAAATCAATCAGGGGCAGCATTTTGGCAAACCGCTCGGGTGTGAAGTGGCGAAAATCGAGGAAATCTGCGGAGAGAAACGGCCGTTCCCATACCCCCTTTTCCGCCAGCCGATGCACTTCCCGCACCAAACTATCTACCAATACAGTATGCACCCGTTCCGCCTGGGCCACCACCGCTTCTTCGGCAGAGGTTAGCTGAAAATCAGCCAGCACCCCTTCCACAAAATTGTCCATGTAGATTTGTCTGTCAGGTAAAAAGGCGATGTCGATGGCTGGCGTACGGCCGTTTCCCACCAAACTCTCTGGCAAATGATCAATTTGATGCCGCTGAAAAAACTCTCCAAAAACCCGTACTCCATCCGCCCCAATGCGCGTCAAAAACAAATGCGGAAAATCGAGCTGCCGCCAATGGTACGCCATGTTCACACAGCCACCGCCGGGGAGGATACGGCCGTTCTCCTTGTAAATATCCAGGCTGGCGGCTCCCAGCAGAATTGTGGACAATGAAGCCATAGTAAAAAACCTAACGCAAAGGCGCAAAGATGTAAAGGAAAACAATAACTTTGCGCCTTTTTCCCTTTGCGTTCTTTGCGTCAAAAAGCTAAGCTCAAAGACCCCTCAGCGGGTTCGCCCGATCTGCCCCCAATGCCAAAAAGCGAGCATAGCGCACTTCGATGACTTTGCTCATTTGCCAAAACGCTTCCACAGACAGATGGGCGCACCCTTCTTTGTGGTACCAACCTTCGCGGTTGGGCAGGCTGGTGATGAGCGCGGGGTCGTGGACAGGCACGACGGCTGGATTGAGGCAAAATCCTGGCGAGAGCGGATCGCGGATCTGGAACAAATAATCTCCGCGAAAGCCTCTGGCGCGGGGCAAATGGTGGGTTTGTCCGTCGGTTAGGTCTGTGAGGTTGGTGGGAGCAACATCGGTATCCACCACATCCGGCCATTCAGGATCATCCGCTAACTCCGCAATCACCCGCCGCACCGAGATGTCCTGGTAATGGTTCATCGCCGTATGGGGCTGCTCGTAGCTGCCGTCGTACACGTTGGTGATGTTGTCATCATAGACGTTGCCGCAAACGGCCGTTAAAAAACGCACCAACGCCGGATTCCCTCGCAAAAAGTGTCGGTACGCTGCCTCATACTCTTTAATTGCTTCGCTAAATGGAACGCTTTTCCCCCGCACGATGTATTGAATGCGCCAGTTGTTTGGGCCGAAACGGCCGTCTAGCACCTCCCGCCACTGCGCTTTCGCAAATCCCGCATACCCCGGTGTTCCCACCGGAATCCACACGTCCTTGAGCAAATCTAACTGCTCAGATTCAATTTCCTGCCACCAGTTTGTCGGATCCATAATTTCAGCGAGCAGTTGGGCGGTCAGGCACTGCCCTCTTCTGCTTCACTATCAGTCGCCTGCTGCCGACTGCATCTCCCCCCGCGCCAGTTGGCGGCGGAAGCGACGACGCACCACAGCCAAGTTTACTTTTTCACGCAGCGCCACGAGGATCAAGGCAGCCAGCGTCGCAAACTGCGGCAGCAGTTGAATCAGGTTTGGCGGCAAATCGGTCACATTTTGAATGCGCACGGCAAACGCCTCGGCCAGACCAAAAAAGTAGCCCGTTAGCAGCACGCCAAGTGGATGCTGAAAACCAAAAATATTGGCCGTTACGGCCACCCAACCCAGCCCGTTGCTCATGTTGCGTGTGAACAGCGACAAATGCCCCACGGAGAGAAATGCCCCACCAAGCGAACACAGCATCCCGGCAATCACCATCGCCGACACCTGCACCCGGCGCACGTTAATCCCCAGCGTTTCGGCCGCCTGCTTATTCTCGCCCACGGCGCGAATGTGCCGCCCAAATTTGGTGTGGAAAAGCACAATGTAGCCAATGATGCAGGCCGCCCAGGAAAAGTAGACGATGAAGTTGTAGCCGCTGAGAATATCGCCCAAAATGGGAATGCTGCTCAACAAGGGAATCTCAAAGTCTGGCAACCGCTGGATGCTGGGGTCTGACCAGGAGCCTACATTGCCAAACAAAACGCGCATCACATAGACAGTTATTTCGGCAATGAGGAGATTGATCGCCAACGCCAAAATGATAAGATTCACTTCATATTTCAGGTAGAAAAAGGCAAACATATACCCCAATAAGCCACCAAAGACGATGGCCACCAGAATACCGCCCAGCGTCGTACCCAGGTAAAATGTCGCCACAATGGCTACAAATGCGCCAAGAAGCATCTTCCCTTCCAGAGCGAGGTTGAGCACGCCAGCGCGAGAGCAAAAAGCACCACCAAGCGCGGCAAGAATAATTGGCGTGGCTAACCGCAAACCACTACTTAACATCGCAACAGTGAATAGATCGCCTTCCATTATTCCCTCTCCTGCATAGCGAGTTCAACGGCCGTTTTCTGCCCCCTGAACCTTGCCCACCTTTCACGCAATCCGGCGATGCCTCCTATGTAAAACTTCTCGGCCGCAACGAACAAAATCATCAGGGCAATCACCGTGCCGCCCAACTCGCGCGGGATGCCCAGATTAATTTGCAAACCAAGTTGAGCACCCAGACCAACCCCTGCAAACAAAATCGCCACCAGAAAAACGCCGAGGGGATGTATCTGCCCCAAAATTGCCACAGAAAGTCCTGTGAAGCCTAAACCGGGGGCAAAATCCTGGTTGATGCGGTAATGCACGCCAATCACCTCAATGGCACCAGCCAAGCCGGCGATTGCGCCACTGATGAACATGCCACGGATAGCAGCGCGATCATTGCGGATGCCGCCAAAAAGGGCAAAAAGTGAGGATTGCCCCGCCATACGCTGCTCATACCCCGGCGCGGAACGCCAGAGATAGAGATAAACCAGAATTACGGCCGCCACCGCAATTACAAAGCCCATCCCCCACTTTGAGCCGGGCATAAAAATGGGCAACTTGGCAGCCTCATTAATAACCGGGGAGAAAGCCGTAGTGCCTCGGTCGGCGCGCAGTGGGAAGTTCACCATGTACACCGAAAATAGAAGCGCAATCTCATTCATCACGATGGTGGTAATCACCTCGTTGATGTTCAACTTAACTTTTAGCACGCCGGGTATCCAGCCATAAATGCCGCCGACAATCATGGCCACGAGCATAATGAAAATGGGGTGGATGACGGGAGGCAGGTCAATGGCGAAGCCCAGCCAGGCTGCCGTTAATGCCCCCAGTGCAAATTGCCCCTCCTGGCCAATGCTAAACATGCCAGACCGAAAAGCGACGACAGCAGAGAGGCCAGTGAGCATGAGCGGAGTAGCTCTTTCCAGCGTCGTGAAAAATGCGCAGCGATTGAGCGCAGAGCAGCCAAAACCAGCCTTAAACAGTTCCTCGAATGCGGCCAGGGGCGAGTTGTCAGTAAACAAAATGAGTACAGCAGCGACCACCAAACCAGAAATAACGGCAAGAAGCGGTACCAGAAATGTGTTGATTCGCTGTTGTCGGTTGTAATTTTCCATAACGTTACGCCACAGTACTGAAGCAAACTTCTTTTAATAGATATGTGCTATGGAAGTTTGCTTCAGTTTAACTGTTCCGCCTCAGGCTCATATTCGTCCATAGTTGCTTGGCGGAACAGTAGCCTCCTATATTGGTTCGGCAACGGCCGTTTCAGCCAGTGAACTCCCACCCATCAGCAAGCCAATCTCTTCCTTGGTGGTCGTTTGTGGGTCTACCTCGCCAGCAATCGTGCCACGATACATCACAATCACGCGGTCACTCAACGACAAAATTTCTTCCAATTCCACAGAGATTAGCAGAACGGCCGCATTCCGGTCACGTACCTCAACCAGCGAGCGATGGACAAATTCAATACTGCCCACATCCAAACCACGCGTAGGTTGGTTGGCGATAACAAATTTCGGCTCACCAGAAAGCTCACGGGCTAACACCACCTTCTGCATGTTCCCGCCAGAAAGCGTGGCGATCATCTCGCCGGGCTTGGCAGCGGCAATAGAAAATTGCTTGACGGCAAACGAAGCAAACTTTTTCATTGCCGATTTAATCATGAACCCAAGCCTATTAAACTCTGGCAATTTGTACCGATTAACAACGAGGTTCTCATCCAAATCTGTTTCCAAATTCAGACCGATTTTGATCCGGTCTTCGGGAATATGCGCCATCCCTTTTTTACGCCGTTCACCAACGGTTCGCTGAGTAATATCCTGCCCCATGAAGGTTAATGTGCCCCCTTCCACGGGGCGCATACCGGAAATTGCTTCCACTAGCTCTGTCTGCCCGTTGCCGCTCACGCCAGCAATGCCCAGGATTTCTCCTTCCCGCACGGAAAAAGACATATGGCGTACGGCAGGCAGGCCGCTGGCATCTGTCACGGTGATGTTCTCCGCAGCAAACACCACCTCACCAGGGGTAGCAGGTTGTTTATCCAACTCAAGTAGCACGGAACGTCCCACCATCATCCGAGCCATGTCGGGAATGCTGGTATCGGCCACGTTGCGAGTGCCAATCTTCTTGCCGCCACGCATCACGCTGAGCCGATCGGCGACATCTTTTACTTCCACCAATTTGTGGGTGATAAAGATAATGGTTCGACCGCGTTCAGCTAGATTTCGGACGACAGCAAGCAGCTCTTTTACTTCCTGGGGGGTAAGTACGGCCGTAGGCTCATCCAAAATCAGAATTTTCGCCTCACGCTGCAACGCTTTTAAAATTTCGACGCGCTGCTGCATGCCCACCGGCAAATCCCGAATGCGAGCATGAGGGTCAACTGGCAGACCAAAATCGTCTGCTAACTGACGCACCAATTCAGCCTCATCCTTTTTCTGCAACACGCCGTACCGGTTCGGCTCAATCCCCAGCATGATATTTTCGGCAATCGTAAACGACGGCACCAGTTTAAAATGCTGATGTACCATACCAATCCCCATATTTATGGCATCATCAGGGTGGTTGATCTCAACTGGCTGACCATTGACCAAAATCTCCCCAGAATCCGGCTTGTACAACCCGTAGAGAATGTTCATCAACGTCGTCTTGCCAGCACCATTCTCACCGACCAGCGCGTGTACTTCCCCCTCGGTTACCGAGAGGGTCACATCATTATTCGCTAATACATTGGAAGAGGGAAAATATTTGGTGATGTTTCGCAGTTCGACAGCATTTGCCATGAGTTTTCCACAGAGGGCGAATGACGTCACACCGAAATGGTGTGACGTCATTCGCTTGGTTATTGATTATTCAATCTCACTTCAGCGGTGCGCACGCATCTGAAGTCAGTTCAGGATCAACCAGCGCGTCACAGACGACATAGTCACCAGACAAAATGTTTGCACGATATTCTTCTACAGTTGCTTCAACATCGGGCAGTTTTTCCACCATCTCCGTCGGGCCTTCGTCCTTGAAGGTTGTAGAGCCTTCATCCCAAGAAATCCCGGCCGCTCCATCGGCCATACCAAGCTGGTTAAAGCCTCCCTGGAACGTGTCATTCAAAGCCCACTCAATCAGGGTGTAAGTGGCAATATCCACCCGTTTAATCATGGAAACAATTACATGCCCAGGCTGAATCCAATCCTGATTAGAATCCACGCCAATGGCATAATTACCAGTTTGGGCAGCCGCTTCTAAAACGCCTTCACCAGAACGACCAGCAACTTGGTAAACAATGTCTGCGCCTTGTTCATACTGGCCAAGCGCAGTTTCCAGTCCCAGCGTGGGGTTCTCAAAATCAAAGCCCAGGTAACCAACAAGAACTTCACAGTCGGGGCAAACTTCAAGAACGCCCTGCTTGTAGCCATAGAAGAATTGGTTCAAAGCGGGCGCGTCGCCACCTACCACGGCACCAACAACTTTGGTTTCGGTCATCGATCCGGCAATAAGACCAGCCAGGAAGCTGGACTCATGCACGTTGATCTGGAAAGCAGCAAAGTTATCCGGTAGAGAATCGGCGAAAACGTCTGACGGGGCACCAAATTTCTGGTCTGGGAACTCTTCCGCCAATGTCAGCACCAGTTCGGCATCTAGTGCCAGCGGCAACACAATGTCATTACCAGCAAGAATGGCACCGCGCATAGCGGCTTCATGCTCGGTGATACCAGCGGTTTCAATAATCGTACCAGAAACACCTAGCTCTTCCATTGCCCGCTCGGCTCCACGATTTGAGGAATCAGCAAAGGAGCGGTCGCCAAGTGCACCGGGCAGCACCAGCGCAAAGCTGAAGTCAGCATTTTCCGTCATTTCCTCGTCGTCGGTGGCACCTTCATCGCCGCTGCTATCGGTGGGGGTATCTTCGCCAGAAGCATCTTCGGCGGGTTCGTCTCCACCGCAAGCTGTAAATAACAGCGCGAGGATCATAGCCAAAATTAATAAAAGGGTTTTGCGTCTCATGTGTTCCTCCTTCTTAGGAATATTGTGAGCAAACTACAAAATGAAAAAAGCGCGCATATGCGGCTTTCGACGAACAAGATTTATTGATTTTTCCGATTATTGAGAACCAGGGGGCAGCTAAATTGCAGTCACTGTCGGGGTGGTTTTTGGTGGTCGGTTGAGTAGTCGCACCAGTTGGTGAGAAATTCATCGACAAGAGCCCTTACGTGGAGTTGAAGATTACCGCAAGTATCTATGTGAAAGCAGGAAAGCAAATTTGCAATAAGCCGAGCCATTTCTCCAGCTTTTACTTATGTAAACCACAATTTCGCGGCTCAATTCTCATCAATATACTTTTTGTGATTTACATAGAGGCTTTTATTTTTAAGAATCTTATTAATGATTTGCTTGATGGCGGAAAGTATAACATGCTTGCATTTTTATGCACCCTTTTTTACGGTGCCGACTTTGAGCCACTGAATAATGGTGGGCATCACCATGAGAATCATCATCAGGCCAATAATAATGTTGCTAAGCTGCCGGGGCACGGCCGTTTGCAGTTGCAACCCGTTCAACGACCCCAAACGCAAGCCTCCCAACAAAAATGAACTAAATAAAATTCCCAACGGGTGAAGCTGCCCCAGCAGGCTCACAATAATGCCGTCAAATTGGTCAATAGTGGAAAAGCTAGACACAAACCGATGATGCACAGCCAGCACCTCTAAGCCACCTGCCAAGCCAGCCAAGCCCCCGCTGATAAACATACCCCGCACCACTGCCCAACGTGCATTCATGCCTGCAAATTTGGTGAACAAACTTGCTTGACCAGCCATGCGTATTTCCAAACCGGCTCCTCTTCGCCAAAGATAAAGATAGGTGAGGACGGCCGTTCCCACCGCAACAAAAAAAGCAACCGTCAATTTCGTCGTGGGAATTAACGGTGTGAAACGCACTTCCGTGGGGATGCGCCAAAAACTAACCCGCCCCGTTGCTGCCAATGCCAGCGTATTGAATATAAGCGTGGTGATAACCTCGTTAATGTTCAGGTAAGCACGCAGCGCACCGGGGATGGCACTCCAAATGCCTCCCGCCATAATGCCACCCAACAAACCCAGACTAATCCGCAACCACGGCTCACCAGGTAGGGTAGATACAAGAAAAGTGGTCATGCCCGCGCCACAAACCATCTGCCCAAACTGCCCAATGCTGATCATGCCGGAGCGAAAGGCTACCATCGCTGCCAGTCCGCTGAGAACCATCGGGGTAGCGTACTGTAACGCCGTCCAGATGGCGCAGAAGCCGCCGCTACCCACACAGCCAAATCCGGCCGTCAACCAGAGGCGGTACGCCTCAAATGGATTTTCGCCCGTGGGCAGGACAAGAAGCAACCCTAGCCCCATGCCCAAAATAACGGCTAGAAACGGCTGGAGGACAGGCGCAGGTTTCATCAACTATTCCGTGTCCGTAGCCAGGGCTAATCTTTCTGAGCTAACTGCCACATCGCCTCCAGGCCAATTTGGATAACTTGCTGCTCGCCTCTGCGGTAATCGGCCTCGCCCCACTCTGGCTTGATGACCCCTGGTGCCCCGTCAGACGCATACAGTGCCCCAGTGCGCCAGCCACGATACGCCCCCACCACAAAGAGCGTATCACTTTCCATCTCCACAGAGACCACGCCAGCCGTCTTAAAAATGTCGCCAGACCCTTCTTCACGCGGCGCGTAGAAGGCATCGCCCGCCAGCCCAACGCCGACGGTGTGTGGAATTCCCAGCGCCTCAGCAGCTTCAACCAATGCGCGCAGGACGGCAAAGGTGGGCACCGCCGGATAGTTGAGTGGCAGGTAGGCGTTGGCCGTGCCGCCTGCTCGGAAGGTGCCACTGGCAATAATCACGTCGCCCGGCTTTTGGCCATCCTGAAACACGCCGCAGGAACCCACGCGAACGAAGGTGTCTGCGCCCATGTGGGCCAGTTCTTCCAGGGCAATGGCAACGGTAGGGCCGCCCATCCCTGTGCCGCAGACTGTCATGAACACGTCTTTGTAGCGGCCAGAAAAGACTGCATAGCCACGACTGTCGGTGACTAGATAGCTGTCGTCGAGATGCGCGGCAATCTTTTTAGCCCGCGCCTGGTCACCAGGGCAAAATACATAGCGAGAAATCTCTTTGGGATCGCATTGAATGTGCCATTCCATTGTTCTACCTCCTTGGGAATGTATCCGCAGATTAACGCAGATTTTCACAGATTAATAACCAATCTACGCTAATTTGTGCCATTTGCAGATTATCAAACTTTAGTAGCGTGCCATTTGGGTGATTTGCTGGGCGAGATCGGTGATGGCACGGCCGTTCTCACCCGGAATGTAGCTCTCAATTTCATCATTTAGCGGGGCTGTCCAGCGGGCTGGAATATTGTCTGCCCCCAGCATCACGCCGAGGATGGAGCCAACCGTTGCGCCATTGCAATCTGTGTCCCAACCGCAGGATACGGCCGTTCCCACCCCCGCTGAAAAATCATCCGCGCCGAGTAGCAGGCCCAGCGTCACTAAACAGGCGTTGGGAATTGTGTGAATCCAGTTTTCGCCCACATCTACATTGTAGTAGCGGCGGCAATATTGCTTGATTTGGCGGAACGCATCTTCCCAGGTGGCTTCCTGCTTTGCCCAGCCAATCGCTTTTTCAACCGCTTCGTGCAGACGGCTTTGGGGCGGGATTTCTGCCAGCCCAGCGCGAATGATCGCCTCTGGCTTATTCAATACAAAGGCGGCGGACACCATTGCCGCCACCCACATCGCCCCGTAAATGCCGTTGCCTCGATGTGAAAGGGCGGCATCTTTGTAGGCAAGTGCCGCTGCCCGGCGCGGCTGGCCAGGGCAAACGTAGCCGTACACATCCGCCCGAATTTGCGCCCCGATCCATTCACGGTAAGGGTTTCGCAAGGCTGCGGCCGTTTCTGCCGAAACCCCATTCACCAAATGTTTGTACACGACCCGCTCCGCTGTGAAAACACGGCCGTACGCAAAATTGTCCAGCCAAAACTGCCCCACATCCGCCGTTGTAAAGTTGAAGCCATGCTTTTGTAGGATGAGCATCGCCGCCAGGGTGTATTCCACATCATCGTCCTGCACCACACGGCGGATGTTGCCGCGCGTGGTATCGTACCAGCGGCTCCAGACTGGCAGAGTGAAGCCATCGGGGAATGGTTCTAGCAGCGGCACATAATCCTGCAGGGGAAATGCCCCAGCCAATTCCAGATATCGCCAGATTTGGGCAGCAGGCCAGGTGCCTTCCAGCGGCTTGCCCAGCATCATCCCAGCAAAACGGCCTAGCAGCCCACCGTGAATTTTGGTGGGAACGACCGTTTCCACCGGAGTAGGCAGTTCCACCGATTCAGTCATTTGCTGAATTTCTGCCAACGCATCCGGCTCATCGTATGGCCAGTTGGGGACGCGCGGCAGGTCAGCGATTTGCTGCCAAAATTGGTTGGCTTCGGTTGGGGAAAGTGGGGATTTTGTAACGGCCGTACGCAGCTTGAATATTGCCTCAGGGGTAAAACCCTGCTGCTCACGTAAATCCAGTTCGGCTAATAAAAGTTCCTGCGGTAAGTACATGATTGCTTCTTAAGCTGAGTCAGGGATTCACTTTTCGTCAAAAGAAATTAGTTGCCGCATAATATTAACAGCATGATCCACTAAATCGAAAACCAATCCCAAAAGCCACACCCAGCCTCTAAAACCTCTGTGTTCTTGTGGCAAAAAAACAAAATGGCACAATCACCCAACATTCTCCTCTTTTTAACCGACGACCATGCCCAATGGGCGATGCGCTGTGCCGGAAACCATGAACTTCGCACCCCCTCGTTCGATTATTTGGCCCAACATGGCACCTGGTTTGCCAACGCCTTTACTCCCACACCTGTCTGCTCCCCGGCGCGGGCCTGCCTGCTCACGGGGAAGCTGGCCTCCCAGCACGGCATCCATGATTATCTAGCCACTGGTGACCTCGAGGTGAACGACATTCATTGGCTGGCCGAAGAAACGACTTTAGCCCAGCTTTTTCAGGCAGCGGGCTACCAGACGGGGCAGTTTGGCAAGTGGCACTTGGGGCAAGATGAACATCCCGCGCCCGGCTACGAAGAATGGTTCACGTTGGGACGGGACTACCCAATTCCGCATGAAGGGCCGTTTCGGTATGGGGTAAACGGCCGTTTCCAAACCCTCCCTGGCCGCATCAGCCACAACATCACCGAGCAGGCCGCGAACTTTTTGCGAGAGCGGGATGAGGAACGGCCGTTTTTTATGACGATTGGCTACTATGCCACGCACAGCCCGTGGGAAGGGCAGTCAGAAAGATTGGCGGCTTCTTATCGAGGTTGTACCTTTACCGACGTGCCGCTAAACGAGACATACCCCTTCGGCAGGCAAAATCTGGAGTCGCTCAATGAGACGCGCCACAATCCGCGCGAGGCGTTGGCCCAATATTACGCGGCGGTAACTGAGATTGATACGGCCGTTGGTCGTCTGATTGACGAGCTTGAAGGCTTGGGGCAGCTAGACAACACAATCATCATCTACACCTCAGACCACGGTCTAAACTGTGGGCATCATGGCATTTGGGGCAAAGGCAACGGCACGCTGCCGCTCAACATGGTCGAAGAATCCATTCGTGTGCCGCTAATCTGGTACGATGGCCGTTCATCCACCCAAAACGCGACCCCGCTACCACAGCCTCGCACCGAATTCGTCGATCATCTAGACACCTTCCTCACAATATTAGACGTGGCAGGCATCACCCCACCGGACACGCAGTTTGTGGGTCGTAGCTACCAACCGCTGCTGCATAGCCAACCCATCCCCGACTGGCGAGCCGTGCAGTTTGGCGAATATGGCAACGTCCGCATGATTCGCACCTCGCGTCACAAGCTGGTTTACCGCTCGCCGGATGGGCCACATGAGCTGTTCGATCTGGCCGCTGACCCCCGCGAAATGAAGAATCTGATTGACCGCCCAGACATGCAGCCCATCGTACAAGCCCTCATTGGGCGGCTAGAAGCGTTCTTTACCAAAAATGAGGACCCCGCCAAAAGCGGACTGCGGGTGCGCGATCTGCCCCGCCACAACACAAGTGAAGCGTGGCGAACAGGAAAATCCGCAGATTAGCGCAGATTTTGCAGACTATGTGCCTTTAATCTGTGTAATCGGTGAATTCTGCGGATAAATATCATCGGAGGAAGATATGGCTGTTGTTGTTCTTGGCAGTATTAACATGGATTTGACAACTTACGTCCCGCGCCTGCCCGCGCCGGGCGAGACGCTGTTTGGCAGCAGCTTCATCACCGTACCGGGCGGCAAAGGATTCAACCAGGCGGTTGCCGCCGGACGGCTAGGTGCACCCACGCAATTTATTGGCCGCGTGGGGGATGATGCCTTTGGCAAAGGTGTATTGGAACTGGTCGCCGACGAGCCAGTGGACATCAGCGGCATTTTGGTTGACCCAGACAGCGGCACCGGGCTGGCGGTCATCAGCGTGGATGAGGCGGCAGAAAACGCCATCATCGTTATCTCTGGAGCCAACATGACCCACGACGGCCGTGAGGTCGCCCGCACCCGTGAAGCCCTGCAAAGTGCCAACGTACTGCTGCTGCAAATGGAAAGCCCGCTAGAAACATCGCTGGCAGCGGCCCAAGCGGCACAAGATACCGGAGCAACAGTCATTTTTGATCCGGCACCCGCCAAGCCACTACCAGCAGAGGCGTACCAACTTTGCCACGTAATGACCCCTAACGAGCTAGAAACGGAAGTGCTGGTCGGTTTTCGCCCCGCCAACCAGACGGAGGCTGCCAAAGCGGCTGAGATTTTGCTGGAGCGTGGGGTGGATACGGCCGTTATCAAACTCGGTGCCCAAGGTGTCTACTATCAATCCGCTGCGGAAAGTGGCTTTGTGGAACCATTCACCGTCAACGCCATCGACACCGTGGCAGCGGGGGATGCGTTTAATGGCGGGTTGGCGGTGGCACTAGCGGAGGAACGGCCGTTGCCCGAAGCCATCCGCTGGGGCGCGGCTGCTGGCGCGCTGGCCACCACCAAGCCCGGTGCCAGCTCCGCCATGCCCACCCGTGCTGAACTGGAACAATTGCTCAAAAAATAATAGCCACGGATTTCGCGGATTATTTGGATTAAAAGGAGAAAAAATCCGCGTCAATCCGCGAAATCTGCGGCTAAAAATTTTTCACCCATGAAAACATTGCTCAAAGCTGCCCAGGTTGTTTGTTTAGATGCCCAGGATATGATTTTTGAACCGGGCTATTTGCTGGTGGCAGACGGCCGTATCCACTCCATCACATCTTCACCCCCAGATGATTTTGCAGGAACGGCCGTTGATTTGGGCAACAAGCTCATCATGCCAGGGCTGGTCAACGCCCACACCCACAGCCCGATGGTACTCTTTCGTGGCCTGGCCGAGGGGCATTCCCTGTTCAACTTTGAGGGCTGGTACAACACCATTCGCATGGTGGAAGAGGTGATGACGCCAGAGATGATCCCGGCGGCTGTTCTGGTCTCCTGCGCCGAGATGATTCGCACCGGCACCACCACCTTTGCTGACCAATATTTTTGGATGGAGCAGATCGTCCCCGCCGTGCGCCAAAGCGGCCTGCGGGCAGCATTGGGCTACGGCGTGGTCGAGCTGGGCGAAGCCGAGGCCCGCCAGCGCGAACTAGCCGCCGCCACCCAATTCCTGCAATCTGTGGCGCACGACCCGCTGATTCAGGGTTGGGTGGGGCCACACGCCTTTTTTATAGACAACAGCGAAGCGGCAATGGCCATCGAGCTAGATTTGGCGATGGCGTTCAACACCGGCTTTCACATTCACCTCAGCACCAGTGGCGAGGAGGACCGCTACTGTTTGGAGAAGTACGGCCGTACCGCCATCCAGCAGCTCGCCAAAATGGGTATGCTTGAACATCCCATTTTGGCAGCCCATTGCCTCACTGTCCCGCCAGAAGATTATCCCCTGCTGGCCGATGTGCCCTTTACGGCCGTTATCAACCCCTCCTCGGCCATGCGCAACGCTGCCGGGGTGGCCGACGCCTGTGGTATGCTTGACGCAAGCATCAACCTCGCCCTCGGCACCGACAACGTGACCAACAACAACAGCTACGATATGTTCAAAGAGATGCAAATTGTGGGCAAGCTGATGGCCCTGCACCATCGCACGCCCAACGCCCTGCCCACCCGCACCATTTTGCACATGGCGACGCTTGGCGGGGCGCAGGCACTCGGTTTGGCAGATGAAATTGGCTCGCTGGAGCCGGGCAAACAGGCAGACCTCATCACTCTGGACCTGGACGAAATAGGGTGGACGCCCCGCAACGGGCAGGATGTGTACACCGCGCTCGTCTATGGCATCTCTGGGATGCACGTCCGAGATGTGATGGTGGCGGGGAAGTGGTTGTTGAAAGACGGCCGTTTCCAAACCATCAACTATCCCCAGGCCAGTCAAGGCTTAGAACGTAGCTATCAACAACTCAGTGAAAAGCTGTCCAACTAATTTGGAAACCAACAAACCTCTGCGCCTTCGCGCCTTTGCGTTAAAAATAGAACAGGAGAACTGCTCATGGAAAAACTAATCATCGACACAGACCCCGGCGTAGACGACGCCGAAGCCATCCTGATGGCCGCCGCTCACCCCAATGCCACCGTGGCTGCGCTTTTGGCCGTCGGCGGCAACGTTGGGCTAGAGCATACCGTTCGCAACAGCCTCGCCATCGTCGAAGTGATTGAGCAGGATGTGCCAGTTTATGCTGGCTGTGACAAGCCACTGGTCATCTTCCAGGAAGATGCTGCCTTTGTGCATGGGCAAGACGGCCTGGGCGATGTGGGCTACGTACCCCAAACGCGCCAGGCAGAGGCGGAACACGCGGCCCTGGCTCTGCTGCGGATGGCCAACGAAGCCCCCGGCGAGTACACGCTCGTCGCCATCGGCCCCCTCACCAACGTTGCCGTCGCGCTTAAGCTAGACCCCACCCTGCCCGAAAAGCTAAAGCGATTTGTGGTGATGGGCGGCGCAGTCACGTCCCAGGGCAACACCAGCAATGTCTCCGCCGAGTTCAACATCTACCACGACCCGGAAGCAGCCCACGTGGTGTTTGAAGCGTGGGAAAATTACGGCGGGCTCATCGAATTAATTGATTGGGAAGCCACAATGCGCCACGGCATCCCAGAAGAGGTTATCCAGCGATGGCACGCCCTGGACACGCCGCGATCTCGCTTTTACAAAGATATTTCGGCCAAGACGATGGAATTCATTCGCAAATTCATGGGGCGCACGATGATGTTTGGCGCGGATCCTCTGGCGATGGCTGTTGCTCTGGAGCCAGACATTGTAACCAAGGCGGAAGTGCGACATGTCTCTGTAGAGCTAACGGGCATGTACACACGCGGCCAAACCACCACGGATTGGGGGCAACGCAACGGCCGTACGCCCAACTGCAACATCATCCTGGAAGTAGATAGCGACCGCTTCTTCGCCCTCATGGAACAAGGGCTGAAATAAGCCGTGGATTTCACGGATTCAATGGATTTTTGTTATCTCATTTTCAAAAATCTACGTTAATCCGCGTAATCCGTGGCAAAAAAATCTGATGAACGATTTGCGGAAATTGGTTGGGAAACACGAAGAGCCACTGCTAACGTTTTTGCAGGATTTGGTGCGGCTAAAGTCGGTGAACGGCCGTCACAGTGAAAAAGCCGTGGCCGAACGCATCGTGGTTGAAGCCATCCAGCTGGGTTTGCCTGCCCAGCTCATTGCCAAAGAACCGCTGCGTCCCAATGCGCTGGTGCGGTGGGGCAGCGGAGCGCGTGGCTTTGCCCTGATCGGCCATCTGGATACTGTTGCCGCCGGGGATGTTAACCAGTGGACTTCGCCTCCGTTTAAGCCAGTATTGCGAGACGGCCGTCTCTACGGGCGCGGCACGGCAGACAACAAAGCAGGGCTGGCCATCGGCCTCTACACCCTCGCGCTGCTGCGCGACCAAGGCCAGCTTGACCCAAATGAAGTCTCGCTCATCCTGGCTGGCGTCTCCGATGAGGAATCCGGGGCCAGCAGTGAGCTAGGCGTGCGCTACCTGCTGGATGAAGGGCATTTGCCCGTGCAGGGTGCAATCTACACCTACGCTAGCGACATCGTTTGCGTAGGGCATCGCGGGTTGCTGCGGTTGGTGTTAGAAGCTCAGGGAACGGCCGTTCATTCTGGCAGCGATGAATGGAGCCGAGGCGAAGGCGGCGTCAACGCCGTTACCGGGCTAGCCGCCATTTTGCTCCAGCTAGAGCAACTTTCGCTACCTTATGAATCACATCCCGCCTTTGACCATCTTGGTTTTACCATCACCCCCGGCACGCTGTTCAATGGCGGCGAGTTTGAGAGTATGGTGCCAGCGAATGCAACGGCCGTTCTCGATTGCCGCCTCATGCCAGGCCAAGCACCAGAAGCGGTGCTGGCCGCTATTCAAACCATCATCGACGCAGAATGTGCCCAACGCCCCGGCCTGCACGTGGCCATCCAGGTGAAAAACCGCTTGCCTGCCGCCACTATCCCCGCCGAGCACCCGCTGGCCCAAATTGCTCAGCGGCATGCCGAGACAATTACGGGCAGAACCTGGCCCATTCGCGGCGCAGGCCCGGCCAACGAGGGTTACATGCTCATTCGGGCTGGCATTCCCACCCTGCCTGGCTTTGGCCCCACGGGTGGTAACGCCCACGCGCCGGATGAATGGGTGGCAGCGGATAGTTTGATGGAAACGGCCGTCATCTACGCCAACATCATCAAGGATTATCTAAAAATCATATAATCCACAGATGACACAGATTTCACCAATCGACTAAAAATCTGTGTTAATCTGCGAAATCTGTGGCTAAATCTCAGGAGAAAACAATGAGCAATTTACCCCGCGACCCCTGGCAAGATGTCACCACCTTCAACGGCTTCCCCGCCGATCACGTTATCTCTGCCCTGCAAAAAGAAATCCGGCGCGGCAATTCCGAAAACGCCGCCCTGCTGGCCTACGAAATGGTGCTCACCAGCCCCGCCCTGGAAGATTATTTGTGGCAGCGACTGATGATCATTTCCGTGGAAGATATTGGCTTAGGCGACCCGCAAGCCCCGGTGCTGATCAACGCCCTGGTGCAGATGCTGGCTCGCTTTGACCGCAGCGTGGCCGAGCGCAAGCTGTTTGCCATCCACGCCGTGCGCTATTTGTGCGCGGCTCAAAAAGATCGCTCCAGCGACGAGATGATCAACTGGATGATTCATGGCGTGGCCGCAGGCACGCTGCGCCCCACCATCCCCGACTACGCCCTGGACATGCACACGGGCGACGGCCAAAAGATGGGGCGCGGCAAAGCCCATTTCTGGGCTGAGGGAGCTAAAGTTGCCCCCGAACTGCCCAATCGGGACACAACCTACCGCGAATACATTACTAAACTGCTAAATGAAGGTGCTTGGGATTAAAGATCATTTCAATCCGCGGAATCTATCGATTGATTTTTATAAGCGAGCCACAAGCGATCGGCTAACTTTTCCCAACTGAAATTTTCGGCGATGTGGGCTTTGGCTCCGGCGGCGAGCTGTGCCTGGTGCTCTGGGTTTTGCAAGATGTGAATAAGTTCATTCGCGATGCCCTCAATGTCGCCAGTGGGGAAGGTGGAACCGGTACGGCCGTTCACCACATATTGCCCCACCTGCCCCACCGCCTCGGCCACAACGGGGACGCCCACCGCCAGCATATCTGCTAACTTCACTGGGCATTTGGTGCGGTTGAGCAGCGTATCTTCCATCAGGTAGATGCCAACGTGGGCTTGGGCAAGCAAAGCAGGTAGCTGCTCAAGTTCCACCCAGCCCACATCCTCAATGGCCTCCCAAATGCCCGCCGCCTCCGCCTGCTGCCGGAAGTTGGCCGCGTCTGCCTCGTACAGCCCCGCCCCCACCATGAGAATACGTAATTGCGGAACGGCCGTCTTCACCCCCCGTAAAATCTCAACCAGCCGTCCCGTCTCAAACTCAAACAGCCGACTGTACACCAACACCGTCGGCCTGCTGCTGACTGAATACTGTTCACCGATTACTGATAACTGTACGCGAAGCGGTCGCGCAGCGACATTACTAATCCCCGACCCATTCGGCACATACACCACCCGCTCCGGCGGCACACCCATCCCCCAGGCCAGCGTTTGCAAGGCGCGGCTGGCGACGGTGAGGGCGTGGCAGTGGCACATTCCCCATTGCTCTTGCCAGGCAAAAAAGCGTTTTTGCAGCGGCGTGTAAGGTGCCAATTCATTCCAGCCGCCCCAGCCTTCCCAATCGTCGGTGTCCATGATGAGGCGCAATTTTGAACGATGAAACTGCCATAGCCACCACGCCACCAGGCCACTATATGCCTTTGGCTTGAAGCAATGCACCACATCCGGCTGCCAAGCCAAAATCTCGCGCACCATTCGCCGCGTAATGCCCAAAATCCCACCAACCAGTGGCACGTAGCGCATCTCGACGCCATCTTCCTGCCAGCTTTTGTCGGCTTCCTCGGGGGTTTGCCAGGGAGGCATGAAGATTTTGACGGCATGGCCTTGCTGGGCAAACGACCGTGCCAGCCCCATGGCCCGGCTTGCCATCGTCTTGTTGGGGTGCAGGCCAAACGGCCCAACCATCGCAATACGCATTTTTGGGGAGATTGGAGATTGGAGATTTAGAAGGCTCGCAATCTCCAATCTCTAATCTCCAATCTCCTTTTCTAGCTGATCTGATAGCAGTTCTTGCAACCGCGGATGCGCCGCATAAACGCCCCGATACTCCGGTGGCAGCAGGGCGGCGATGCGGCACATTATTTCGTCGGTGCTTTTCTGCAAAAATTCATCTTTATTTTTGCGGGGTAGCGGCGGCACGGTAAATGGTTCACCGACGCGAATGGTGATGTCGAGACGCCGGAATTTTTTGAGACGGCCGTACACCACCTTATCTTCTGTACCAGTGACGGCTACTGGAATAATGGGGACGCCCGTTTTGGCAGCCAGATAGGCCGCCCCTGGCTTGCCCGGCTGCATTTGCCCGGTGGCACTGCGGGTGCCCTCAGGGGCAACGGCCGCCATACCGCCCGCTTTTAGCCGCTTTTGTACCTCGCGCAAGGTACGGAAATCGGCATTGTGCCGATCCAGCCAGAGTGCATCCAACTGCCGCGCCGTCCAGCGCCAAATCCAATAAGCCTGGTATTTCTCGGCCACCATCATGATGATGTCATCTCGTTCCGACAAGATCATCGCCAGCATAGCATCCAGTCGGCCCAGATGATTGCTAACGGCCAGGCAAGCTCCCGATGCCGGGATGCGCTCCATTTCAGATAGTTCAATTCTGGCAATAATCCGCAAAATGAAGCGACATACGAATCGGAGAATTTTGAGAAACTTCATGGCAAAATTATATAGGTAAAAGCGGCAGCGTGCTTATTGCAAAACTCAGACTGAGCTTTGCAAACTGTACAGTCCAAGACATCACCCCCAGATTTCATGCGAATCTAGCCCGGTGAGCCAGCGGGTAATGCCAAAAGCAACGACCGCCAGCCCCAGCAGGATGAGGGCAGTGATGAAGGTAATGCGCAGGTCGCGTTCTAGTGAAGCGTAGACCAGTAGCGGCATTGTTTGGGTGGTGCCCTGCAGATTCCCAGCAAACAAAATGGTCGCGCCAAACTCCCCCAATGCCCGCGCCCAGCTCAAAATAAGCCCGGCCAGCAGCCCGTTTCGGCTGAGTGGCAGCATGATGTGGCGAAACGTCTGCCAGCGACTGGCACCATCTACTGCTGCTGCATCTTCAAATTCACGGGGCAGGGCAGCGAAGCGGCTTTGGGCAGCCCGAATGTAAAAAGGGGAAGCGACAAAAACCTGGGCCAGCACAACGGCCGTGCCCGAAAACGTAATCGTAATCCCCAACTCTGCCAGCGGCAGCCCCAGCAGCCCCCGCCGCCCAAAAACGGCCAGCAGGCCCAGTCCAGCCACCACCGGAGGCATTACAATCGGCAGCTCGATGAAGACGGTAAGCAGCCGCTTGAAGCGCAGCGGGTAGCGGGCCAGCACATACGCCAGCGGCGTCCCTAGTAAGATGATGAGCAGTACGCTAATGGCGGTGGTAGAGAGGCTGAGCAAAACGGCACTGGCAAGGCTGCTTTGGTTGAGTGCGGCCGTTCCCGGCAAGGTAAGCCCCCGCCACACCAACCCCACCAGCGGTAAGATGAGGAAGAGGGACATGATGATGGAAAGAACGGCCGTCACCCACCCGACCCATCGTGCTGAACCTGAAGAATCTAATTTTTGCCCTGCTCTCATCAAAAAAACACGCTTCCTGTAGAAGTTTTTTGCCACAGAGAGCACAGAGGTTTTAGAGATTTGGTTTTCTCTTTCTTCTCTGTGAACTCTGTGGCTTAAGATTCTTTTACAACAAAAAAGCGGGGCTTTGCCGCAGCAGCAACCCGCTTTATTCTCTTTGCAATTGTCCGCAAAAATGAAAACGATTCAACCCTTTTCAATAAGCAGCTCATCACTATCTTTGGTGAGGAGGCTGCCGTCCAAACAATGATTGCCTTCGGCTATAAATTTAGGTAACGGCCGTTACCCAACATTGTGTATACTTGCGCGCATCGGTAAAAGAATTGTGTAGCCCGTGGAGGTAATCTCGTGACCGAATATCCGCATGTTTTGGTAAACGATGGACGTGGTGGGCAGATGATTTTCCCGCCATTTATTCCCCAAGCAAATTTAGACACGCTAGCAACGCAGTTTGAAACGCTGCCAAGAGACACCTTTGTCGTAACGTTTCCCAAATGTGGCACGACCTGGATGGAGCAAGTGATCCATTTACTGCTAAACGACGGCGAGCAGGGCGAAAAGCTCATCACCGACCAAAATCCGTGGGTGGAGGCAATTCCCTCGCGGCCACAGGGCTTCCATCAATTTTTGGCGCAGATGATGCAGCCCCGCGTGTTTACCAGCCATTTGCCGCTTCAGCTCATGCCTGGGTTGGGCGATCCAATGGCACGATTTGTGTATGTGGCCCGGAATCCGAAGGATACGGCCGTTTCCTACTACTACCACGACCGCAGCAAAATCGGGTACGACGGGAGCTGGGCAGACCATTTGCAGCTATTCATGGCGGGCAAGCTCATGTTTGGCAACTTTTTTAGCCACGTTTTAGATTGGTGGCAGGCCAGCCAAACGGCCGAAAACATTTTCTTTACCACCTACGAAGCGATGAAGGCCGATTTGGGGCAGGTGGTGACGCAGTTGGCTGATTTTCTGGATGTAGCTGCCGCGCCAGCACTGGTAAAAACGGTGGTAGAAAAGAGCAGGTTCAAGGCAATGGTCACCAATCCACAAACCAACTTTAGCTGGGTGCCCAGCAAAGAAGGGGAAGCATCCCACTTTCGCAAAGGGGTAGTAGGGGATTGGCGCAACCATTTTTCGCCAGAACAAAATGAAGCGTTTGACACGCTTTTCACGGAGCGGATGGTTGGCTCTAATTTGCGCCTTGATTTTGGTGATGGGTTGATTTTGCCGTGAGTTTGGTGAGAACGGCCGTTTCATTCCTTACAACACAAAGATGAAAAAGCATACAAAATGACGGAGTCCTATTACTTTTGTACCAAAAGCACGTGGTTGAGAGCTCGTCAAGATTTCGTTTATAATTGCCTCTGTTAGCGTTTCCAGACAATTGATCCAGTTCGGGGAGGCAAATTCATGCACGCATACAAACCCAGCAACAAAGCACCTATCACAGGCATTTTTATATTGTTAGCTATTTCCATCTTTGCAGGCATCCTGCTTGGTTTACTCACCTTTGCCATATCCAAACTAATCTATTTGATAATAATTTTCCCGCTAGGATTAGGAATCATTGGTGGGGCACTCATCGGCACAGTTGGCGTGCGTCGGGGCAAAATGCGAAATCCAATCATTGGCGGCTTATTTGGTCTACTTATTGGACTAACAATTTACGGCTCCTTTCGCTATGCACAATATAACGCGTTTCGCAATGAGTTAAGGGGAATTATTAGGCAAGAAATAGAACAGGGTTTTATTATCGTTGATCCTGATATGGCAGATGACATCATTGACCAATTTTTGTTCGAGGAGACAGGTAGTTCAGGTATTTGGGGCTACCTGAAGTTGGCTGCAATTGAAGGGGAATCATTTGGCCGGATGTTCGGTGGGCAAAGTATAAACATTGGGCCAACCCTTACCTGGCTCTACTGGATTGTTGAGCTGGGCATTATTGCCGGGATAGCGATGTCCGTAGGTTACAGTGGGGCAAAAGAGCCATTTTGTGAAACATGCCAAGAATGGTTCGGCCCAAGAACTGTGATTGGCAATGTTAAGGCCGCTAGCACAGATTTACTCTTGCAAACAATACAAATCGGTAACTTTTCAAAAGTTCATGGGATGATACAAGAAAATGCCGTAGCCCCCAGCGCAGATGTCTCTATTCTGGAATGTTCATGTGTGGCCAATGATTCAGTTCTCCTTGTTGAAAGCGTCACAATCAACAATAAAGGGAAACTAGAATATAAGACCTTGCTTCAAAACTTGATTCAACCAGCACAACGAGATGAACTGTTTCAGCAAAAAAAGACACAGGATGACATAGTCCTAGACGAAATAGACGCATTTGAAACAACTCCTGTACCGTTAGCTGAAAAAGTGTCTGATTTCCCCTTTGACAATGAGTTGGCAACGGAAACTAAAGATTACACCCGGACCAGAATCTTTCTTATCATTGCAATTTTGCTGATTGTCTTGCCATTCCTTATAGGCATTTTTCTGGCATCAAGCTAGGCACTAATCGAACCCTTTCAATATTCCGGCGTACAGATAATTGTTGTATGTCTCCCAAAATCGCCAAAGCTGTGGGGTTGGGTAAAATCGGGGGATGGCTTTGAATGAACCGACAATTAGCAGCAACGGCGTTGTCCGTCCCACCTACATTGAAGTCAATCTGACCCGCCTGACGGAAAATTACCGGGCAATTGAACGCGCCGTCGCGCCTGCCACGGTGATGCCCATTTTGAAGGCGAATGCGTACGGGCACGGACTGGTGGAGGTAGCTCGGCATGTGGTGTCGCTGGGTGCGCCATACCTGGGCGTCGCTTTTTTGGAAGAGGGGATTTTGCTGCGCGAGGCGGGCATCACCGCGCCGATTTTGGTGCTGGGGGGGATCATTGGCAACCAGGTGCCGCTCTTTTTGCAACACGACCTCACCCTCACCGCCTCCTCTGTTGAAAAGCTGACCCAAATTGACAGAGCCGCCGCCGAAATGGGCGTGCGGGCGAAAGTTCACCTGAAGATTGACACAGGGATGGAGCGGATTGGGGTGCATTATTACAGTGCGGATTTGCTGCTAGAGGCGGCTTTGCGCTGCGAGCATTGTCTGGTGGAGGGGATTTTTTCTCACTTCGCCAATGCGGATACGGCCGTTCTCCAATCCGCCCAAACCCAACTGGAACGGTTCAACCAGGTGCTCTCGTTTTATGAATCTCGCGGGCTGCCACCACCACCGCTGCGCCACATGGCCAACTCCGGGGCGATCTTGCAGCTGCCCGGCAGTCATTTCGACATGGTGCGAGCGGGCATTTTGCTCTACGGCGTCTATCCGTCGGACGATGTGGCCAAAACGATTGCCGTGCGCCCGGTGCTTAGCTGGAAGTCACGGGTGGTTTACTTCAAGGTGGTGCTGCCTAACCATCCGGTAAGCTACGGCTCTACCTGGCAAAGCGACCATATGGTGCGCGTTGTGACGGTGCCAGTCGGGTATGGCGACGGCTATTTCCGGCGCATGTCGGGGCGAGCGCAGGTGGTTATTCGGGGGAAGCGATATCCAGTAATCGGCCGTATTTGCATGGACCAGCTCATGGTCAACATTGAGTGGGACAGTGCCTACAACAACGATGAGGTGGTGCTGCTTGGGGAAAGTGGAGGTAGCAACGTGGCTATCACTTGCGAGGAGCTGGCAGAGTGGGCTGGCACCATCCCCTACGAAATTCTCACCAACATCAACACCCGCGTCTCCCGCCTGTACATCACCGAGAAAGAAAAAAGGGGATGAACAGATGGAATCTATTCATCCCCCAGAAAGCGTTCGACCCCGGCCAGGAGGGAGAACCGGGGTCGAAACACTTCTTTTGGCGACTTCTGATTATTAGAATAGCCTCCTTACTTAAACCAAACCTGAGTCAAAGTTAAATGCTTCATAAGCAAACCCTACGCGGCAAGCTGAAAAACAGTTTGTAGCTCTCCAATTTGCAGCACATCCCCATCATTTAAGGTGCGGGCGCTGCTGATGGATTCCCCATTCAAGAAGGCAGGAAAGGCATTATCCAGTCGCTCCAGGTAGTAGCGCACCCGCGCCCGCCGGATGACAATATTGCCAATGGTGAGTTCGCCTACACGGGGCAAGGTTTGGCGGTCGGTACGGCCGTCTGCCCACTGAAAGGCCAGGCTAGGAAGACTCTGTGCGGGTCGGGGGACTGTCTGGCGGGGTATGGGCTGCGGTCTGGCGTGCTGCTCACGGCTACCAGCCCAGCCAGCCAGTGCCAGCAACAGGCTGCCAATCAGCCCCAGCAGCAGCGGCTGATAATTTCCAGCCACAAAGGGCGGCAGCAAGCGCAGCGTATCAAACCGCCAACGATCGTTCACAACTTTGGCACGTTCATACTGCTGCTCAAAATCATCCAGCCAGGCCACATCCACCATGATTTTTTGCTGCACAGCCCACAAATTGTCTGGCAGGCCAATCCAGGATTGCAAACTTTCAGAGACGAGGTTGCCGTCGCCATTGCTAACCTTGGCGAGTGATTGTTGCAATTTAGGCAGTTCCAATCCGTTTGTGACGTTAGCAACGGCCGTTGCCGTTTGGTCCAATCCTTCACTTACATCGGTTAGGCTGTGGGAAACGGCCGTGCTTTGGGCATACAAATTTGCCAGGGCCACATCCCCGTGCGCCATATCATAAAACCGGAGCTGGGCCAAATCCCTAGACAGTGCTTCCGCCCCCTGAACGGCAACCAACGTCTCATCTAAGGCAGCAATTTGGGCAACGGCCGTTTCCACACCTGTCACCACTGCATCCGCTTTGGAGCTTAGCGAAACCAAGCCGAGAACAGTGGCAACAACGGGATTATCGAGGCTGTCATCCAGTTTGGCTGCTTGTTCAGTAAGCAACACACCGCGTAGCTGAGCCGCCAGCGAACTGTAATCATACAATCGCACCGTACGCAACGGCTCGGCCGCAACTTCACTCATCAATTCTTCTGTTAGAACACGATAGGGATCGAACACATTGATTGTTCTGGCCCCAATAAACAGGGCCATAATAACTGCCCCCAGGAACAGACCTACGCGATACACCATGCGGAACATTTTTTCCTCCCGGCTCCCACAACCAAACTGCCAGAACGTATACAGGCAGTATACGCAAAACGTCTGGACAAAAACGTCCAGACGGCTAACAACATTGTGACAAGTTTATGACAGGAAAACGCAGTTTAGGAAGCGGCGAGCTGATGCAAAACAGAAAGCACGTGGTCACGCATGGGGGCCGTGTGCCACATCGCCGAAATGTGCCCAGCAGGAATGGTCACCAACGGCCGTTCGGCAAACAGCTCTGCATGATTTTCCATCCGAAAAAAGAGATCACTTTCGCCCAGCAAGGGGAACACGCGATTGGGAGCGCATTGCTGGTAGTAGGTTGTGAAGTCCAGGTGCTGTCGAAGCTCTGCCTGGGTAAGCTGCATCGGGCGGTTGAACAAATCGGAGATGTCCCAGATGACCTGCGCCAAATTGGGGGAAGCCAGCATGGGGATGACAGCCTGCGTTTGCTGCATCACCCCTTCATACATCATGCTGGTAATGCCGCCCCAACTTACACCGGCTGCCGCCGTGTAGGTGGCCCCTTCTGCCTCAAATTGCTGCTGCACCAGCTCCATGAGGCGCAGCGACCCAGCAAAAATCTGGTACACGCTTTGCACCGACACAAATCCTTTTTGCACTGGCTCTAGCCAATTATGGTGGAAAGGTGCCTGGATGCAGACAGTATGAAAGGGCAGCGGCACGGCTTGGGGAAACAGTCGCTGCCAGCTATTGGTGTACGGATATTCGTTAAAGCCATGATGGAACAATAGCAATGGTGCGTTGGGGTCTACCGCAGGGCGCGTTTTGACGCGGCAATGAATTTCTCCCATTGAGGTTTGTAGGGTAACGGGATGCTCGCCGGGGGCTGTCAGTTGGTAAACGGCCGTTTGCCGTCTATCTACCTCTGTTTTTGCCAACACATCTTCCAATGTTGGGGCTTCGGCTGCGCTGGATTCTAATGAATCGGGCACGCGCCGATTGAGGCTGAACAATACCGCTTTATCAAGCTGTTGGCGCATGGTGTGACGAAAATTCATGCTGCAACCTTAACATTCAGTCCGGCAAACGCCAATAAAAGTGGGCGTTTCCAAAAATTCACTCATCTTTCACTCGGTTACGGCCGTTTGTAACAGCTTTTGTCAGCCAGCCAACCCATTCTGTGCTTGTAACCCACCCCGCCTGATTGTTAGAATAGGACTAAAGCACGACGATATTTTTGTACAAGTTGTCTATAATTCATGCCACGATTGCTGCTAAGGAAGATGCGCAAGATGAAACTGCTCACCACCGCAAAACTAAACTGGTTCGACGACGGCTGTTGCGACGTGAAATTTTTGGATGTCTGGCATGATGCACCCCGCAGCTACCGCCCCGGCCAACCGATCGATGACAGTTGGCATATGGATAGTTACGAATTGTCGCTGGGAAAGGATGGAGACGGCCGTCTCTTCAAAAAAGCATCGGATCGCCTCATGCGCTACCAGTTTTACCCCAGCGATGTGATGAGCCACACCAGCGACTTTGGCCTTTGGAACCGCTGGGTGCAGGCAGGTGACCGAATTATCCAGCGCATTCACCTCTTTTCCCTATTTGGCAAACCCATTCTTGACGCCGTCACCATGACCGAAGTGTCGCAAGTCATCCTTGAGCCACGCCGCTACGGCTTCACTTACGTCACCGTAGACACCCATGTAGAGCAAGGCGAATGGTCTGCCTGCCTGGAATGGCGTGATGATGATGAGCTGGTGCTCACTATCCAAGCAATCTCCCGCCCTCGCCCCCAGGAACCCACCCGCAACTACAGCTTCATGCGCCGCCTGCAAAAAGCTGCCCACCAGCGCGGCCTCACGCACTTCAAACAAACTGTCATCAGCTAAATCCTCCTTCTGTTTCTCTAACTTGAACGGATGCTTCGTTTCACTCAGCAAGACAATCGTCGCTTGTCATTCTGAACGCAGTGAAGCATCCCAACCGACTCGCTGAATGCTGGATTCTGCTAAAGCAAGTACAATGGCAGCATGACAACCACACTCTACTCATGGAACGTAAACGGCTTGCGGGCTGCCCACAAAAAAGGGTTTCTGGATTGGCTACATGCCACTCAACCCGACATCCTCAGCCTACAAGAAACCAAATGCCACCCCGACCAGCTAGAATCGGAGCTGCGCCAGCCCGACGGCTACCATACTTACTGGGCCTGGGCCGAGAAAAAAGGGTACAGTGGCGTCGCTCTCTATAGCAAAACAGAGCCAAACAACGTGCAAATTGGCCTGGGCATTACAGAATATGATCGTGAAGGGCGCACCATCGTGGCCGAGTACGACGACTTTGTCTTCATCGGGGCCTACTTCCCCAACGGCAGCCGCGATCACAGCCGGCTGCCGTTTAAGATGGCGTACAAAGCGGCCTTTCTCGATTTTTGCAACGAGCTAATCGCATCTGGCAAGTCGGTCATCTTTTGCGGGGATGTGAACACGGCGCACAAGGAGATCGACTTGGCCCGGCCAAAGCCCAATCGCAAAAAGACTGGCTTTTTGCCGGAAGAGTGCGCCTGGCTAGATGAGATCGTGGCGCAGGGGTACGTAGACAGCTTTCGGCATTTGTACCCGGAACAGACGGGGGCTTACTCTTGGTGGAGCTACATCGGTGGGGCACGCGGCCGCAACGTGGGCTGGCGTTTAGATTACTTCTTCACCAGCCCAGATTTAGCCCCACGCATCGCCGAAGCCGCGATTCATACAGACGTGATGGGCTCGGATCATTGTCCGGTGAGTTTGACGCTGGCCAAATGAGTTCAAGCGGTATCTGATAGCCCATCAAGCGGGGGCAAGCCTAAAGTGCGGACAGCCCAGGAGAGGGCTGTTTTTAGCTGAACGAGCTGAATGTAGCGAACGCGAGGGGCATCAGGAATGTTGGGCAGGCCAGCACGGGCAGCAAAGAAGCCGCTAACTAACCCTGCAATTTCCCCTGCATTGGGCAGCAGCGTTTCTGGTGGTGGACCGCCTTCTGCTTCCAAGCTGGGGAGCCAAAAGCCTAAATCCACACTGGAATTACCCACACAAACTAAGTTCCAGTCAACCAAAATAGCACGCTCTTGACTGAAGCAGATGTTGTCGCTACGCAAATCTAAATGCAAGAGGGAACGGCCGTTTGCTACCACCTTATAATCAATTGCCAAAAAACCAGGTAGCACCTGCTCCAACCAATCCTCAGTCGCCAAACCCAGGGAGAGAAACGGAGCAGGATTTTCCGCCACCTGCTGCCAGCCATTCCAAATGAAGGTCAGTTCAGGAAGGTGGGGCATATTTGGAATTGACGCAGCCCACATCAAGGAAAGAGAATCCAGTACCTGTTCGATGCGGTGGCTGTTCCAAGGAGGCGGCCAAAAAGCATAGCTCAAATCTTCCAGAAGAAGAATGGGACTATCTGGATGGTCGTCCCAACCAAGAAAGCGGGGCATAAATGGACCAGAAAGTGACTCATAGACAGTGTACTCCTGACGCAAGGCACTGACTGTACCCGGCGTGGTGCCAATTTTGGCAAAGCAGGTAGTGCTATCGGCAAAGGTGAGTTTTAGGCGTTGGGCTGGAGTGTAACCGCCATAGACGAGCTGAACATGCGAAATCCGCTTTTGGGCGACAGCTTCCAGACGGTGCTGCAATTCTGGGGCGAGGTTGTTGCTAGTGGGAGCCATTTTATGAAACGGCCGTCAGCGGGGAACGGCCGTATTCTTCTACCACCTCCGCCAACAATCTCTCAGCCAATTCACCCAACGGCTCACTAGTTTCGGGATGAGGGAAATTGGGCAGCAGGTCAGCAACGGGGATGGCGAGGTGGAGGAATTTGGCTAAATCGGGGTCGGGAACTGGGCGAGTACGGCCGTCGCCACCATCATACTCAAACACCGCGTCGTTAAACAGCACAATGTCCGCATCAATGGTGCGTGGCGCATTTTTGTCCGTTTGGCGCACCCGCTTGAGCTTTGTCTCAATCGTGCTGATGAGTTGCTGCTTAATTTGGCTGGCGGTGAGATCGGTTTGGAGGAGAACGGCCGTATTCCAGAAGTTGGGCTGGTTGAGTAGGCCGACGGGTTTAGTTTCATAGATAGGAGCAACGGCCGTCACCTCACACATCTCCCGCAACAGTTCAATTGCCCGCGGCAGATTTTTCTCCTTCTCAATGTTGGAGCCTAACGCAATGACAACTTGATTCGACATTCTCTTAAAAGCGGAACACAGAATGACACAGAGAAGCACGGAGTTACACAGAGATTTTTAGAGCCTCTGTGAATCTCTGCGTTTCCTCTGCGCAACTCTGTGTTCCTAAATCTCATTCAAAATCGGCGCGAGTGCGCTCAATTTCGATGCCTACCGATTCGGCAAAGCGGAGTGCGCCCGGTTTTTCCACACGCACCATCACCCGCTCCACGCCAAACTCGGTAATGACAATGCGCGCCAGATCAGTAACCAGTCGCTCCACAAGAAAGTCTGACGAAGCCTCCACATGCTGGATAACCCGCTTGGTGATTGACTTGTAATCCACCGCATCATCGATAGCGTCGCTGTTGGCCGCCTGGCGAATATCTGCCCAAATGACCATGTTGATAAGAATATCTTGCAGCTTCACGCGCTCATCGGGATTAATGCCGATGATGCCGCGCAGTAGCAAATCACGAATAATAATTTTGTCCATAAGTACACACTTCACTGGCTCGGTCAGGAGAGCAGCCCTGCGGGACTGAGAGGCGGCCAGAGCATTACTAAAGTCCTGAGGTTTATAAATGCGCCTCCAGCCACTGCTCAATGTCCGCAATAACTTGGTCGCGATGAATGTCATTGTGCGATTCGTGTACGCCGCCCTCGTACACAATTAGCTTTTTGTCTGGCTGTGGCACTTTGGCAAAAAAGTCGCGGCTGGCCGAGACGTTAACAATGTTGTCGCCATCGCCATGAACCATGAGCAGCGGCGGCTTAAATTTGGCGGCGTGGGCCATGGCCCATTCGGCTGCGGCGGGCATTTCCACGCCAAAGCGAGGCGTGGCAAATGTCTGAACCAGCGGGTCGTCGCCGTACGCCTGGGCCTCCACCGGATCGCGTGAAATATCCGCAAGTTCCAGATTGGTTTTTACCTGCATGGCCGGAGCCAATCGAGACATAATTTTGCTGATAAAGGCCAAAACAGGTGGCACGTCCAACTTGCCGACGGCCGGAGCTGAAGCAATGACCCCGTTGTATCCCTCAGGATGGCGCAGAACGTAGTTGAGGGTAATATTGCCCCCCATGCTGTGCCCGTAAAGAAAGAACGGCCGTCCCGACCACTCACTCTTTACGAGTTTAATAAACAACCCCAAATCATCCAGGTATTCTGACCATTCACTCACAAACATGCGCTTGCCGGGCGAACGGCCGTGTCCGCGATGGTCGGCAGCGTAGATGGCATATCCTTTTGGCACCAGTGCGTTGACCACATGCGGGTAACGTCCGCCATGCTCCCCCATGCCGTGCACAATCACAATCACCGCTTTCGGTTCGCTTTCTGGCAACCAGCCTTGGTAATATAAATCTAGCCCGTCTTTGCTGCGGAAGATTGCTTCTACGTGTTTCATGTTTTCACCTTGCATATTCGCGGGCGAGGCAGTCGGAGAGATGTTGGTTCGTTTTGCCACGATGTTGGCCGACTGCCTCGCCCCTACGAAATTTATTTCAGGGTTAACGTTCCCCAAGTGGTTGGGTTGGTCAGGGTGCGGTTGGGCATGTGAGACATCATCACCTCTTGCACGGCCGTTCCCGGCGTGTCGTTGTCGTTGGCATTCAGTGCCAAGCCAATCGTCAGCCCGTCGCTCGGCTCCACGTTAAGGTCGGTCCAAGGAATAGCAGCCTCCAATGTGTAGCCGTCGGCCGTCTGCTGGGCAGCAACGGTCACGATGTTGCCACCGGGCGCATCCAAAATTGCGCCGCCAGTCGTGCCCCGATAGCGGAAAGCTGTGGGGCCACTCCCGGCAAAATCCCCTGGCGATAAGGTAATCTGAAAATCATCGGGGCTTAACCCATCACCAAAATCAGCGTCTCGCGCCGTGTCGAACTGCATATCCACGCTGTCACCCCGGAAAATCTGGTTGCCGCTGGCGGTTTGCACATGGGTGTCATCCGTCACGCGCACGGCCACGTACAGGTTGCCATTGTCCCAAGCGAGCTGCCAAACGGCCGTTAAATCCTCGGACCCATCCCAACCAGCCACGCTGTAAACCCGATTGGTTGAGCTGGCGGCCGTTGCGCCGGGCCAGTCGCTTAAATTGCCGTCGATGGTTGGGGGTGCGGCCGTGAAGCTCGCTTCAATAGCGCCACTGCCTAACGGGATGCTGGTCGCAACGGCCGTTACGGGTAGGGTGTTTGTCGGGGCAATCTCTGGCGAATCAGTTGGTACCTCGGTCGGTGCGTCATCCTCAACGGCCGTTGGCAAAGCAATGGCTGGCGCATCTTCAGCCGTTGTTCGATCCTGAAATTGGGACCAGAAAAAATAAGCAGCCGCCCCGCACACAATCACCCCAAACAACAGCGCAATGCCAATTCCCGCATACAGCATCGTTTGAAAACCATCACGTGACTCTGGCTCCAACCCAGCCCAATCATCATCCAGATTACGTTGCGGATCGTGCATGAGAATTCCTTTTGGTGCTACTTACTCGTGGTCATAAGGTAATGGTAATCAATAATCAGACCCTAACCACAAGCCACTATAAGATCTAATTATGCGTCGGCCACATCCCCTTGGGCAAATACTGACAACTGATGCCCAATCCATTATAATTTTGCCGATGGGTTTTTCATCTCCAAAACGTCCGCTTACCGTAACTATTACCTTTTGGAGTGTTATTTTTTTAGGAACCTGGAATCTTGGGCGAGCCATTGCCATTGGCCAACAGCTCAATTTACCCACTGTTCTGAACCTTCAACCAAACCCGCGCCTGCGTTTAGTGGCAGCGGGGCTTTTTACATTGTTGTTTTTTATTTTAGCGTGGCAACTGTGGTGGAAACGGCCGTTCACCATCCGTGCCATACCAAGCACCATTGCCTGGTACACTTTGTACGAAACGGCCGTTTGGCTGTTCTTTGCCCAGCCGCCGCGCAACTGGTCCTTGTGGATCATTAGCAGCCTCTTTTTAATCAGCAGCATCCTATTCACCCGGTGGGCACTCCAGCGTGCCACCAAAACCCATTTTTAAGCCACTTCCAAATGTACAACTGGAATTGGCAACATTGTTATTTGGAATTGGCAAATGAGCGATAAACTAGAAAAACTTCAGCAGCTTCGGCACCAATCACGGCAGGGGGGTGGCCCGGAACGAATTGCCCGCCACAAAGAGAAAGGGAAGATGACTGCCCATGAACGAATTGAGCTTTTGCTAGACAAAGGTTCCTTCCGCGAGATCGATGCTTTTGTCACGCATCGTGAAAGCAACTTTGGCATGGATAAGCAGAAAATTCCTGGCGACAGCGTCGTCACGGGGTGGGGTACAATTGATAACCGCCTCGTTTACGTCTTTAGCCAAGACTTCACCGTCTTTGGTGGCAGCCTCAGCCAGGTACACGCCGAAAAAATATGCAAAATCATGGATATGGCTATGCGCAACGGCGCGCCCGTCATAGGTCTCAACGATTCTGGTGGCGCGCGCATCCAAGAGGGCGTGGTTAGCCTCGGTGGTTACGCAGACATCTTCCTGCGCAACACCCTGGCGTCTGGGGTTGTGCCCCAAATCAGTGCCATCATGGGGCCGTGTGCAGGCGGTGCAGTTTATTCCCCTGCCCTCACCGACTTCATCTATATGGTCAAAGAAAGCAGCTACATGTTCATCACTGGCCCAGATGTCGTCAAGGCAGTTACCGGAGAAGAGGTCTCTTTTGAAGAGCTGGGCGGAGCCATGACCCACAATGAAAAGAGTGGCGTGGCTCACATGGCTGCTGAATCAGAGGCAGATGCCCTTTACCTCATTCGCGAATTGATGAGCTACCTACCTTCCAACAACATGGAAGACCCGCCCTTTGTGCCCACCAAAGATGATAGCCTGCGAACGGAAGCCACGCTCAACACCCTCGTTCCCGACAACCCCAACAAGCCATACGACATCAAAGAAGTCATTCACCTCATCATGGATGATGGCATCTTTTATGAAATTCAAGAGCACTATGCCCAAAACATTGTAGTCGGTTTTGCGCGGCTTGGTGGGCACTCTGTTGGCATTGTGGCCAATCAGCCAATGGTGCTAGCTGGCGTGCTAGACATCAACGCCAGCGAAAAAGCAGGCCGCTTTGTCCGCTTCTGCGACAGCTTCAACATTCCTTTGATTGTATTTGAGGACGTACCCGGCTTCCTACCCGGCGTTAACCAGGAGCATGGCGGCATTATTCGGCATGGTGCCAAGCTGCTCTACGCTTTCTGCGAAGCTACTGTGCCCAAAATCACCGTGGTGACCCGCAAAGCGTATGGCGGGGCTTACTGCGTTATGAACAGCAAGCACATTCGCGCCGACCTGAATCTGGCCTGGCCCACGGCCGAAGTTGCCGTGATGGGGCCGGATGGCGCAGTGAATATCATCTTCCGCCGGGAACTCAAAGCCGCAGATGATCCCGTTAATCGCAAAACGGAACTTGTGGACGATTACCGCGAACAGTTTGCGAATCCATACGAAGCGGCCAAGCGCGGCTATGTGGATGATGTCATTGAACCCAGCGAAACGCGCCCCCGCCTCATCAACGCCCTAAATATGCTGCAAAACAAGCGGGATCAAAACCCACCCAAGAAGCATGGGAACATTCCCCTCTAGCCAGTAATTAGTTATCAGTAAGCCAGTAATCAGTAACAATAGCTGATCACTGAATACTGAACACTGAATACTGAACACTGAAAAGATGGCTACAGACAGTTTACTACCCAAAAAATTCAATAAATTGCTCATTGCCAACCGTGGTGAGATTGCCATGCGTATTTTGCGGGCTTGCCATGAGTTGGGTATTAGCACCGTTGCAGTTTACTCAGATGCGGACCGGAGTGCGCTGCACGTGCGCTACGCGACGGAAGCGTATTACATTGGCCCTTCCCCTGCCCGTGACAGCTACTTGCGTATGGACAAAATCATTGAGGTAGCCAAACAGTCGGGTGCAGAGGCAATTCATCCGGGCTATGGCTTTTTGTCTGAGCGGGCCGAGTTTGCCCAGATGTGTGTGGACAACGGGTTGGTGTTTGTTGGCCCTCCGCCGGAAGCGATTCAGGTGATGGGTGACAAGCAGACTGCGCGAGATACGGCCGTTGCCGCTGGTGTTCCCGTAGTCCCTGGTGCGCCTATGGGCACCGACGAGGAGCTGATCGAAGCCGCCAAATCGATTGGCTACCCGCTGCTGGTGAAGGCCACGGCCGGGGGCGGCGGCAAGGGAATGCGCCCGGTGTATAAATCGGCCGATTTGCCCGATGCGTTAGCAGCAGCGCGACGCGAAGCGGCCGCCGCCTTTGGTAATGATGCCGTTTATTTGGAAAAGTTGATTGAAAACGGCCGTCACATTGAAATTCAGCTCCTGGCCGACATGCACGGCAACGTCATCCACCTTGGCGAGCGAGAATGTTCTCTCCAACGCCGCCACCAAAAAGTGATCGAAGAAAGTCCCAGCTTTGTCGTGGATGAAGATTTGCGGCAGCGTATGGGAGCCGTCGCTGTGGCTGCTGCTAAAGCAGTAGATTACGTCAGTGCTGGCACCATCGAATTTTTGCTCGACCGAGACAAAAACTTCTACTTCCTGGAGATGAATACCCGCGTTCAGGTAGAACATCCTATCACCGAGCTTGTAACCGGTGTGGACATTGTGCAAGAGCAATTGCGGATTGCTCGCGGACGCAGGCTACGCTTTAAGCAAGAGGATATAAAGATGCAGGGCTGGGCCATCGAGTGTCGCATCAACGCCGAAGACCCGTACAATAATTATTTGCCTTCTACTGGTACTGTCACCGTGAGCCGCGTGCCCACTGGCCCTGGCGTGCGGGTAGACACGGGCGTCTTCCCTGGCTACGAAATTACCCCCTATTACGATTCGATGATCAGTAAGCTGATTTGCTACGGCGAGACGCGCGGCGAAGCGATTTTGCGGATGCGCCGCGCCCTGGAAGAGTACCGAGTGATGGGTGTCAAAACCAACATCCCCTTCCACCAGCATATGATGGATAGTCATCGTTTTCTAACCGGGCAGTTTGACACCCATTTTGTAGAAGAGCGATTTTCCATGAGCGACCGGGAAGCACCATTCATGATGGAAGCAGCCATTTTGGCAACGCTGATGGCTCATCAAGAAGGCCAGCAGGCCAGCCAAATTGTGGCCCCCGGTGGACGAGACGTAAGCAATTGGAAATGGTACAGCCGTTGGGAACGGCTGCGAAAATAATTACGCAATCACGACGTGTAATGAGGCGTTAGGTAGCCCATGAAATACATAACGACAGTTAACGACCAAGAGTTTGTTATTGAAATTGAGCAAGACAACCACATTGTGGTAAACGGCGAACGGTACGATATTGATTTCCAGCATTTGCCAGAAGCTGATGTGCTGTCTTTGCTGCTGGACAACCGTTCGTTGGAAGCCGTGGTGGAAGCCCGCGATGATATGTGGGAAGTGCTTACGAAGGGGGAAGTGTACACGGTAAAGGTTCAAGATGAACGCGCCTATCGTTTATCTAAGGCAAGGGGTGCTGCCGGGGATGTGGCGGGCGAAGCGTCTATGAAGTCACCCATGCCCGGCCTCATCGTTGCCGTCCCGGTTTCAGAGGGACAAGCGGTACAGAAAGGTGACAAGATCATCATTCTGGAATCTATGAAGATGGAAAATGAGCTGCGTGCGCCGAAGGATGGCGTTGTGTCTCGCATTCATGTGACGCAGGGTGCCAGCGTGGAAAAGGATCAGGTGCTGGCAGTGATTATTGACCCAGAATTAGACGAAGAGCCGATTGTTGGTGAGGCGTAGGCTGCGAGTCACGCATTCGGGAAGTTGGAGCTTACGTGGGCACGACGCAGCAAAATTTAGAAGTTGAGGTCAAGTTTTTTGTGCCGGAGTTGGCTGCATTTCGGGAGCGGCTGCTGGTGGCCGGGGCAGAATTAACAAAGCCACGTGTTTTTGAGCGAAACGTGGCTTTCGACACGGCCGATTCTCAACTTTATCAATCGCGTTCTTTGTTGCGGCTGCGGCAGGATACGGCCGTTACCCTCACCTACAAAGGCACCCCAGACAACCTCCCCCAAAGTGAAGCCAAAGTGCGCGAAGAGCTGGAAGTACAAGTAAGCAATTTTGACACGCTGGCTGAGATATTGCAGCGGCTTGGCTTCGCCCCAATGGTAGTTTATGAGAAGTACCGGGAAACATTCGCCTGGCAGAACGTGGAAATTGTGCTGGATGAGCTGCCATACGGTAATTTTGTAGAGTTGGAGGGGGAGGAAAGTGGGATTAAGACGGCCGTTGCCCACCTCAACCTCAACTGGCAAAAGCGCATCCTGGGCAACTACCTCGGCCTGATGGCACAGCTCAAAGCCCACCATAACCTCCCCTTCACAGACCTAACCTTCGCGAACTTCGCCAATGTGAATGTCTCCATCACCGACATTTTTAGTTAGCCATATTTCACTTATTCTTGCTTGATTGCCATCAGGCCATCTGCTATAGTCCAGTCATGGAATCCGATGCGCTTTCTGCCAAACTAGATAAAACTGCTTTATTTGTAGCATCTCTGGAAGACGGTACAGATGAAGTTGCTTATTGGCAGAAGAAAACCCCACAAGAGCGTCTAGCTGCGCTCGAACTAATGCGACAAATCGTTTATGGCTACGATCCGGCTACCTGCCGACTTCAAAGAGTTCTTACAATTACTCAACGCACATAACGTTGAATACTTGTTGATTGGCGGGTACGCCGTAGGCTACTATGGCTACGCTCGCGCCACGGTAGACATGGACATTTGGATTGCAATCAATCCCGCAAACGCCGTGCAAGTTGTGGCAACCCTCAAAACCTTTGGCTTTAATTTGCCTGAATTGAACAAAGACCTCTTTTTGCAAGAAAATCAGGTCATTCGTATGGGGGTTCCCCCAATGCGTCTGGAAATATTGACCTCGATCTCTGGGTTGAGTTTGACGCCTGCTTTGCAAAGCGTGTTGTAGATGAGATAGATGGGGTGGCAGTGAACCTGATTAGCTTAGAACACCTCAAGCAGAACAAACTGGCAAGCGGTCGTTACAAAGACCTTAACGATTTAGAAAACCTACCATAACAAATAACCTCCCTTTCAATAACTTCGCCAACGCAAATGTTCCAATCACCGACATTTTGTCCTAGCTCCCTAGCAGAACTCATAATTAAAAAAAGGCTCCTTTGGGCTGGTTGGGATTCTCTAGTAAGAAGGGAATCAGAGCATAATCCCCTGATAAAACACGCCGCACTAACCACAAACACCAGGGGTCAATCGGGGCTTGGAGTTGGAGAGCTTCTAACTCAGCCAGGGAAAAATAGCCAGCCTGATCGGTTTCGTGACCGTCGCTTGTAGGCACACCTTCTACGTGGTGACAAAGGTAGATGAGACCGATCATTCCCTGCCAGGTAAAATTCTGATAACCAATAAAGCCGTCTATGGCTGCCGCTATCCCCCCTTCCTCCAGCGTTTCCCGCAGAGCCGCCTCTTCTGGTTGCTCATTTGCTTCCACAATTCCCCAGGGAATACTCCACTGTCCAGCCAAAGAAGCACCTTTTGCTTGCCGAATCCAAAGCACTTTATTTTCTTTACGCACAATTGTGCCCACGCAAACCACTTTTTTAGGTGGCCAGTCTGATGATTTCTCACCCATTTTGAAATCCTAAATTTATCGAATCAACGTGTGTACTGCTAGATGAACGGCCGTATTCTAACACACCGTCCACGCCAACGAGCCAATCTCACAATTCATATTGCCGATTCCGCACTCCCTCTCTATGATCAGGGCGACAATAAACCTAAACCTATCTTGCGGGAGAATTTATGGAGTTAGAACGCCCTGATTTAAGCAACGTTAGCCCCGACGTGCTGGCCTACATCGAAGCGCTAGAGGCTGCGTTGCTCAAATCCAAATCGAGCCAGTCCACGCGCCGACGCAGTGCCGAAGTGGAACCGAGCGAACCGCCAACGACACAGCAAGTCATCACCATTAGCCAGCGGGGGGTAGCCAAACGGACGGCGCGACATCTGTACGGCCGCCAGCGGCGCAGCGGCATCGGCGTGTTTGATCTGGAAGTGGATGAACACGACTTTCCGGCACATATTGCCGTGGCAGATGAGAGCGAGCGGCTGCTGCTGTTTAGCAATTTGGGGCGCGTTTTCCCCCTTGCCGTGGCCGATATTCATCAGACCGATGAGCTACGCGCCCCAGGCGAAAGCCTCATCAGCAAATTTCCGTTCCATGGCAACGAACACATCGTTGGCACACTGCGTGCTGAAGCAGGCCAATATGTGGTTTTGGCCAGCCAGCGCGGCTGGGTGCAGCGGGTGGCGGCCAGCTACTTTGGCAAAAGTCTCATCCCCGGCATGTCTTTTCACGACGTAAAGCGTGGGGGGCAAATTACGGCCGTTACCTGGACCAACGGCTCAGAAGAAATTTTCCTGGCCACACAACAGGCGCAGGGCATCCGCTTCCGGGAAACGCAGGTGCCCGCCCGCGGCGGCTGCCTGGGGCTGCGCGTCGCGCCAGACGATGAAGTGGTAGCCGTCGCCAGCGTCACCGAAAGCAGCGGTGTTTTTGTCGTGGGGCACGATGGCAAGGGCACCATTCGGCTAATGAGCGGCTTCCGCATGAACAAAGCACCCGGCGCAGGCGGCAAAACGATCTTCAAAAGCGATCAGCTCATCGGCGCAGTGACCGTGCAGGAAAATGATGACATCTTCATCCTGGCTCAGGGTGGCAAGATGATTCGCTTTAGAGCCAGCGAAGTGCCGCCCAAAACGGGCGTGGTGCAGGGCGTCAACTGCATGGAAGTGCGGAATGATCTAGTAACGGCCGTTGCCGTCGCCACCTTGGAGCAATGATGAGCCTCCCCTTTGACAGCGGTGAAGAATATATCGAACAGCAGTTCAGTGGGTTAACGGTTACTCAAGAAGAGGTAACGGCCGTTACCTTTGAGGAATGCACCTTCACCAACTGCAACTTTAGCGAAACCCAGTTCATACGCTGCACCTTCCGCGACTGCCAGTTTAAGAACTGTGATCTCACCCTGATAGACGTGGATTACAGTCGCCTACAACGCAATCAATTTGAAGAATGCAAGCTAATTGGCGTCAACTGGGCCAAAGCGGGGCAAATTCAATGGATTAAATTCCACGGCTGCAATTTGAGCTACAACACCTTCATGGAACTGGATTTAAACAAAGCAGTCCTTACCCACTGTCTGGCCAAAGAAGCGACCTTTGCCGAAACGAATCTGACTGATGCCAACTGCACGGACACTGATTTTGTGGACGGCCGTTTCATCCATACCAACCTCACCCGCGCTGATTTTCGCGGCGCAAAAAATTACGCCATCGCCGCTGCTGAAAACACACTCAAGCAAACCAAATTTTCCCTGCCAGAGGCGATTGCCCTACTGGATGGTTTAGACATTATTTTGGAAAATCCCACTTCATAAGGAGTGGCAGTCCTTTGACTAAATGTGTCTTCGCAAAGAAGAATCAAGGACTGCCACTCCTCAAAAGTAAGTCAATAAAAGGAACCAACATGCTAGACAAAGCCAAAGCCTTACACGACGAACTGATCCGCTTGCGACGCGACATACACGCCCATCCCGAACTTGGCTTTCAGGAATTTAGAACGGCCGCACTCGTCGCCGACACGCTCACCGAGTTGGGCATAGATGTGAAAACGAGCGTGGGCCGCACGGGCGTAGTGGGGCAACTAGGCAATGGCGACGGCCCCACTATCGCCATTCGCGCCGATATGGATGCCTTACCCATCCTGCAAAAGTCAGACGCACCCTATAAGTCACAAAATAAGGGCGTGATGCACGCCTGTGGCCATGATGCCCACACCGCCATGCTGCTGGGCGCGGCCCACCTGCTCAAGCAAAGCCTGGCCGATGGCAATTGGCAGGGCAACGTCCGCCTACTCTTCCAGCCATCTGAAGAAGCGTTTGATGAAAACGGCATCAGCGGGGCCACCGCCATGATTAGTGATGGCGCACTGGAAGATGTGGATGCTGTTATTGCTCTGCACGTCGCTTCCGACAAGCCAGCAGGTCAAATTCGCTTCCAGGATGGGTACGCCTTAGCCAATGTGGATTCGTTCAAGGCATGGGTGCGCGGCGATGGGGGACACGGTGCATATCCACACACGGGCAGCGATCCGCTGCACATGCTCAGCGTTATTTTGCCTGCCATCTACGCCATTCCCTCCCGCCAAATTAACCCGCTACGTGGCTGTGTAGTGAGCCTGGGCGAGATTTCTGGCGGGGCGGCCCCTAATGTCATTCCCAATGAAGTGTACCTGCAAGGCACCATCCGTTCGTACCACGACGACGTGCGCGAACAGTTACATATTGAGGTAGAACGCACACTCAAGCTGGCAGAGCAGATGGGCGGCAGCTATAAACTCCAGCTTACCAAAGGGTACCCGGCCATGTTTAACAATGCGGAGGTAAACGGCTGGATGCGAGATGTGGCGCAGGAGATGGTTGCTGAAACGGCCGTTATCGACACCGAATTTGGCATGGGGGCCGAAGATTTTGCCTACATGACCCGCCAGGCCAAAGGCGCGATGTTCATGCTGGGTGCCGCCATCGACGACGGCATTGAGCGCCATCACCACACCGACATTTTTGACATCGACGAAAGCGTGCTGCCATTGGGTGTGGCCATTTTGGCCGAAACGGCTCATCGCTTCGTTACTGGAAAAATCCGCTAATCAGGAGATTAGAGATTGGAGATTTTGTTTCTAATCTCCAATCTCCCTTATGGAAATTACCCGCCACTTCACCTCCACAACCTTTGTGGTTTACAAAGACAGGGTGCTGCTACACCAGCACAAAAAGTGCGGCACCTGGCTACCCGCCGGTGGGCACATTGATCGAGACGAACTACCAGAGGAAGCGGCCGTTCGTGAAGTGAAAGAAGAAACTGGGCTAGATGTGATTCTGTACAATCCGGATGTCCAACTTTTTATCGCTGATGAGGAGGCCTGCCAACTACACCGCCCCATGTACCTGATGCTGGAAAACATTAATCCTTACCACCAGCACGTAGATTTTATTTATTACGCAACGGCCGTCTCCAACCAGCTAAACCCTGCCAACGGCGAAACCAATCGCCTCAAATGGTTTGATCAAACGGACCTGGAAAATACAGAAATGCCCACCAACGTGCAGGTTTGCGCCCAAGAAGCCCTCGCCTTATTGGGTCAAAAAGATTGACACATGGCCACAAATGTGCAGAATTTGGGACAAAACATAAACATGCGCGTGTGTAGATAAACAGGTTGTACTATAATAACGGCATCCTATTTATTACTAAATCATTTCATCTGTAATTGTTCAAGTCGTTGGAGGTAACTATGGCAGGCCCGGCAAATGAAGATAAGTTTTACCCAAACCGATGGGTTCGCATCATTTTAATCGCTACAGAAGAAATTGTAGGCAAAAATGGTGTCAACGCCTTGCTAAACATGGGTGGACTATCTAATTACATCGACAACTACCCCGCAGACAACATGAAAAAAGAGGTGCCATTTGCCCACGTAGGCCAGCTACAGCAAGCATTTTGGGATATGTATGGCGCACGGGGAGCACGCGCTTTTGCCGTACGTGCTGGCAAGAAAACGTTCAACGACGGATTAGACAGCTTTGGCTCTGTAGCTACCGCTGCCCGCGCTGCTATGAAAATTGGCTCTTTGGAGCGACGCATTGGCTTGGGTTTACAATTCTTTGCCAAATTCTTCAACCAGGTGAGCGATCAGGAAGTGTCGCTGACGGATGATGACAAATCGTGGTATTGGAGCATTTTGGTTTGCCCTATGTGTACCAACCGGGACACGGATTCGCCCGTTTGCCATCTGGCGGTTGGCGTTTTGCAAGGTGCGCTGGAAAATTTTGTGGATTCTGACAAACGCTTCAACGTCTCGCCCACACATTGCATTGGCCAGGGAGATGCCCAAGGCATCGTCGCTATCGACAAAGAACCACTGTAAGGCCAACAATCTCCCAATAGTTTTGTGACAAAAGCGTCCCCTGCCGGAGACGCTTTTTTGTCGCATTGGATTCGGAACGGCCGTTCTATAGATATTCCCCCCCACTTTTCGCTATAATCCCTCTACCGTATTGTCCAGTTTGCTCTTTAGGGCAATCTAACTGTTTGCAGGAGGGATTTGCACTTCGTCCCACTTGTGTGTTCTAAAAGCAAGACCCAGACCCAACATGACCGCCTTCTTCTCTGCCAACTGGTTTTGCCTTAGTACTCCTGCCACACACCTGAAGGAGGTTCAGCGTGAATCATTCATTATCTACCCAAGCGGGATTCGGCCGTTTTTGGCGACGTGCTGTCACAGCGTTGGGGCTACTTTTGCTGGCACTGTTTTTCACCGCAGGCACGGCCAGCTCACATCCTCACCCCATCCCCACCATTAGCATTAGCAGCGTTGCGCGTGGCGAAAGCGTTACCTTACAAACGCACGACTACCCTGCCGGGCAAACGTTTACCGTGCGCATGGGCAAAATGGGCACGCGTGGCGTTGGCGGCGAGGTCGTAGGCACGCTGGAATCTGGGGCAGGTGGCTCTATGTCTGCCTCCTTTAACATCCCCGATGCGTTGAAGGATGATCATCAGATTGCTATTCGGCTAGACAGCAACCTGGGATATTACAGCTTTAACTGGTTCTATAACAACACAGCCCCAGCCAGTGGCGGCACGGGTGGCGGTAGCACGCCGGTATATACGGGCATTCCGACCTTCAAGATTACGGCCGTTTCCAAAGGCGAAAATGTCACCATCGAAACCAACAACTTCCCGGCCAATATGACCTTTACCGTCACAATGGGCAAGATGTTTACGCGCGGCATCGGCGGCACCGTGGTAGGCACGCTTGAATCGGGCGAAGGTGGCAAGTTGACGGCCACGTTCAATATTCCAGAAGCACTAAAAGAGGACGGCCGTATCGCTATCCGCGCCCAAACTGCCCATGCCAATCCGTTCTACGCCTATAACTGGTTCTGGAACAACTCTACGGACGGTGGAGATAACGGCGATGATAGTGACGACAAAGACGATGGTGCTACCGGTGGTGGCGATACTGTTTACACAGGCATCCCCACGTTTACCGTTTGCACCGTCTCTAAAGACAATGAAGTGACCATTCTCACCAAAAATTTCCCCACAAACCAAACCTTTGCCGTGACAATGGGCCCCATGTATACGCGCGGCATTGGCGGCACGTCTGTTGGTACGCTGGAATCTGGCGATCAGCGTAGTGCCCGGTACACTTTCTCCATTCCCGATGGCCTCAACGGTGCTTACCGCATTTCCATGCGGGCGCAAACGGCGCATTCACATCCGTTTTATGCGTACAACTGGTTCTACAACAACAGCACCACGATGGACCATTGCCCGTAGATAGCTAATCTGCATATGCGGTTTCTTTGAGAAATCGTATAGCTAAAAAGCAACAATAGCCCCGGAAACGGCCGTTTCCGGGGTTTCTGTTTTATTCCCGCCAATTCCTTGCTACACTAGACATCATGATTGAAATTGCCCAGCTGCAAAAAGTGGTTCAGCAAAACATTGTCATCGACATTCCCGAACTCAACGTAGCGGCTGGGAGCATAACGGCCGTTTCTGGCCTGACAACCCCACACAAAGAAACATTCATTCAACTGCTCACCGGGCAAACGCCCCCCACGGCTGGGCACCTGCGCCTTGACGGGCTAGACCCGCACCAGGAACGCACTGAATTTGCGCAAAAAGTGGGCTTTCTTCCCGCCGAAGATGGCCTGTATGAGCGGTTAACGGTGCGGCAAAACCTGGAATTTTACTGCCGCCTGTACGGTTTACCGCTAGACCGGGCCGTGGCCATGCTCACCCAAGTTGGCCTGCAAGACAAAGCCCAAATCCGCACCCAGCAGCTTTCGCCTGAGCTGGCGCGTCGGCTGGCATTAGGGCGTGCCCTGCTGCATCAGCCTCAGATACTCATTTTGGTAGACCCGTTCCATCGCAGTGCCCAGACGACAGTAGAAATCATCACCAAATTGCTGCGCCAGCAGGCAGAAGTGGGCGTTGCCATCCTGCTCATTGCCGATGAGAGTGCTGCGCTAACGGCCGTTTGCCAAACCATCATCATCATGAACCAAGGGCGGTACAGCCACAGCTACCAACCTGGCGACCAGCCGACCCCGCCCGCCAACAACCTTCCCTTCAAAATTCCAGCACGGCTTGAAGGCAAAATTGCGCTAGTAAACCCCGCCGATATTCTGTTCGCCACAAGTGACGACGGCCGAACTTATTTGCATACGTATGACGGCCGTATTCCGACCCACCTCACCCTCACCGAAGTCGAAGACCGTTTGGCGCGCAGCGGTTTCTTCCGCGCCCATCGCAGCTATTTGGTCAACTTGCAGCACATCAAAGAGATGATCTCCTACACCCGCGACAGCTACACCCTCATTTTAGATGGCTTCCAGCCAGACAATAACAACCCAATCGAAATACCCCTCAGCAAAACGGCCGCTCGCGATCTGCGCGACCTGCTCGATTTCTAAAAATAGTCGCCATTCAACCCAAATTTGCGGCCATTCACCCCTTTTTGCTGCTTTTCAGCCAAAAATTGATGCACATCGCCCGACGTTTTGCTATTGTGAAGGGCGTGGATGGCAAACGGCCGTAAGCAGTAAACCGCAACACCCGAACTTATCAAAGCAAAAAGCGAGAAAACATGAACGAATCAAACTCAGAAAAAATAGCCGTGTACATTTCCGTCGGGCTAGTCCTCGGTGCGAGCATTGGATTAGCAATTGGCACTGTGATAGGTGCCGTATCTAACGATGTTGGCAATGGGGTTGCTCTTGGTATTAGCATTGGCAGTGGTGTTGGCCTCACCGTTGGCGCAATCATCTCAGCAATCCTTGTAAATCAGAAAAAGAATTTTGATGAAAATTGAGCCGCGAAATTGTGATTTACTCAGGTAAAAGCGAGGGAAATGGCTCTACGAACTTCAAATTACCTTCCCGCTTTTACACAATCAGCAAACAAACTCGGAAAAAGAAAGTTAGTTTCATATACAAAGATCGCATAGAATCATCGAGTGTGGTTTGCATAAAGGCAACATCTCCCAAACAGGGCAAATAGATTATGACAACAGGTATTGAAACAATCCCAGAACAAACTCAGATTGGCAAACGCCCCCAACATTGGCGCGTCATTTGGGCCATTGCTCGCAAAGATATTGCCGAAATCACGACCAACACGCAGTTCATTGTAATGAGCCTACTGCCTGTACTTATCTTTTTGCTCTATCGGCTCATGGTAAGCGGCATTAACAATTCAAGCATTTTAGATATTGTCGTCTACGATTTGGGGAACTCCCAATTGGTGACCGCCATGCAGGAAAGTCCCGATATTGAACTGCATATTGTGACCAGCGAAGACGCGCTGCAAACGCGCATAACCGAAGGGAACATGACCGGAATTCAAATTCCAGCCAACTTTGATGCAGCGGTAGCTGCTGGCAACATGCCGGAATTAAATGTCTGGCTCAACCCTGAAGATGGTTTGTCCTCAGAAACGGCCAATTGGCAACGGTTCCTCGAGGCAGAAATCTTGAAGATAGGCCAACAAACCTTGCCAGCCCAAATTGAATGGACAGATGTCGAATCGGATGTCTTTTCAGTTGGCAACGGCTTAAACAACTACTTGCTCATTGTGGTGCTTACAATGGTGTTCTTTCTCACGGGCACGAACCTTGTCGCCATGCTCATCACAGAAGAGAAAGAAAAGAAAATGGGGGTTGTACTTATCAACTCGCCTGCCAATCCTTACCATGTTGCCTTGGGCAAATCATTAGCGGGCACAATTGCTATCATTGCTGTTTTGTTAATTGTCATCCTATTAAATGGTGGGTTAACTGGAAACTGGCCGCTGGCTTTGCTCTTCATGGCCATTACGTTGCCGATTGCCCTCGGCATTAGCATTCTGACAGGGAGTCTGGTTCATTCCAGTAAGCAATGCAATAGTTGGCTAGGGATCGGGATGATTCTCTTACTTGTTCCCGCCTGGTTTTCTGACTTGCTGACATTGCCAGAACCGTTTGGAACGATATTCTCTTTTATGCCCACGCACTTTTTAGTTCAGGGATTGAGCGATGCTCTAAACAGCAATGAGCTTGTAAAAACCAGCAATAGCAATTTAGCCGTGTGGCTCTTGGTAATGGTCGTTGTGGTTGTCCTGACAGCTTGGCGGCTTCGGCAAAATCCAAGAAGTATCATTGCCCACGCCTAACCCTCACAGTTTTTACCGTAAAATATATATTTATCCTATGGTGGTTATAGCATCTACAGTTTGATGCTGGCAGGTTACTGCTAACATACAAGTTTTTGAGGAGCTTAAAACAATGATCGACGTGAAGAATTTGAAAAAATATTACGGAGATGACAACAGCATAAAGGCTGTTGACGATGTTTCATTTTCCTGCCCAGATGGGAAAATTACGGGGCTGCTTGGGCCTAATGGTGCAGGCAAAACCACGACGCTGCGCATGATCTCTGGGCTTATCAAGCCAATGGCTGGCACAGTGGTTGTAGATGCGCATGACGTGACCCGCGACCCTCGCGCCGTGCGCCAGGCATTGGGCGTGCAGGCAGATATGAACGGGGTTTATCCGCGGTTGACGCCAAGAGAGCAGTTTCGGTATTACGGCCGTTTCTACGGCCTCAAAGGTCAGGAGTTGGAATCTCGCATTGAAGCCGTTATTGCCGAGCTGAACATGGAAGAGATTGCCGACCGCCGCGCTGAAGGATTTAGCCGGGGACAGCGGCAAAAGATTGTGCTGGGCCGCGCCCTCGTGCACAACCCGCCCAACATCATCATGGATGAACCCACCAACGGGCTAGACGTGATGGCTGTGCGCGACACCCGCGACAGCATCCGCGCCATGCGCGATCAGGGTCGGTGTGTGCTTTTTAGCACCCACTACATGGACGAGGCGGAGAAGCTGTGCGACAACATCGCCATTATCGTCGGCGGCAAAATTGTGGCCTCTGGCACCCCAGTTGAACTGATGGCCCGCACTGGCAGAGACAATCTGGAAGACGCCTTTGTAACTTTGGCGGGTCGGGAAGGATTGGAGCGGAGTGAATACGGCCGTATGCAGGAAAATGGCTAGTTGTTAGTGGCTGGCGGCTAGTTGCTTCGATTCAACAAACTAACCGCTAACAAACCATCAACTTGCAAACTAAAAAGGGAAACATCATGTTAAATAACATTTTGAACATTTGGCAAAAAGAAATTTTAGACATCGTTCGTGACCGCAAAGGGCTGCGGCAAACGCTCGTCGTCCCGCTCGTCCTCGGCATTTTCTACGCGGTGCTGAACCCGCTGCTTGGCTCACTGGTTGAATCGCGCCAGGAAGACACCCTTATCTTGCCAGTGCAAGGGCTGGAATATGCCGGGCAAGATTTTATCGACACCTTTGCCGCCTTTGACATTGAACTGGAACCGTACGAAGGCGATCTGGAAGCCACCATTACCAGTGCCGAAGAAGCTGCCGGACTCATCTTTACCCCCGGCTTTGGCGACAACGTGACCAATGAGGAAGAAGCAACATTAATTGTGCGCACCAACAGCACCTCCGGCGGACTGTTTGGCGGCGGGCTGTCGCTCAATCGGCTGGAGCTTGCCTTGAGTGCCTACAATCAGCAAATCACGGTGCAAAGACTCACCGAAAGAGATGTAGATTTGTCTGTATTGGCCCCGGTCAACCTGGATGCCCAAGATTTGGCTTCGCCAGCCCAACGTGCTGGGGCGGCAGCCGCCTTCTTCCTACCAATTTTGGTGGCAATTAGTGCCGTGCAGGGTGGCATGTTTATTGCTATCGACGTGACGGCGGGTGAAAAGGAGCGCGGCACATTGGAGTCGTTGCTGGTAACACCTAGCAGCGATGTGGAGATTTTTGTGGGTAAATTGGCCTCTGTGTTTACGGTAACGGCCGTTCCCATCATACTTACGCTGTTTGGCTTTTGGGCCGCCAGCGTCCTACTGCCTGAATCCATGACCGATGGGGCCGGTGCCTTGCCGCTGGGCGTCATCATCCAGGCCATTCTGGTGTCGCTGCCGCTGGCGCTGTTTGCCAATGTCATCCTCATGGTCATTAGCATTCGCACCAAAACATTCAAGGACGCCCAATCTGCCCTGACGCCGGTGATGTTTGGGGTAATGTTTGTGGCCATTGCCGCTGCTTTTGTGCCGCCGACGGGGGCCAGCCTAGCCTATTTGCTGCCCGTCTATGGCACTTCTGCTGTGGTGAGCGTTTTAACGCTTGGGGGAATTGTGCCTGCCAATGCGGTGCTGTTCAGCATTATTGGCAACGTGCTGGCAACAGTGGTGGGGGTTGTGTTCGCTATGCAAATCTTCAATCGGGAGCGACTGCTGTATAGTATGTAACCTTACAGCGTGGTTCATCATCTAACAATAATATTGCATAATCAAAATGAAACCTGACACTATGTTAGCATGGTGTCAGGTTTTCCCGTTACTGTACAAAAAGGCAAGGGCTCGATGAAATGGTTTTCCTTTGGCAAGAAGAAAAAGAAATCAGCGGCAGAGGTTTCAGTTTTAGAGGTGACAGACCAATCCTTTGAGGTGCAGGTCATTCATCGCTCTTACAAAACGCCCGTGATGGTTGATTTTTGGGCGGCGTGGTGTGGCCCTTGCCGCCAGCTCGGGCCAGTGTTAGAGAATCTGGCTGAGGAGGCCGACAGCCCGTTTGTCTTGGCAAAATTGGATACTGAGCATAACCAGCGGATGGCACAGAAATATGGCATTCGCTCTATTCCGGCGGTGAAAATGTTTCGCAACGGCCGTATCGTGGATGAGTTCACGGGTGTCTTGCCAGCCGGATTGGTGCGCCGCTTTGTGAGCAAAACCGTGTCAGCACCCGCCCCAGCCACCAAATTTCAGGGGAGTGATGATCCAATCAAGCGACTAGAACAGGCCAGGCATCAGCTTAAAAAGGGGAATGGCGTCAATGCCTTCACCTTGCTAAACAGTTTCCCAGAGAGTGACGAATCGGAAACGGCCGTTGCCCTGCTGCCGCTGGCGCGCTTCATGATGGATGTAACCGATGGGGATGCACTTACCGGGCTAGAGTCGCTAGACAAGCTGTACCAACAGACCGATCTGGCCTTAAAACGAAGCAATCCCAAAAAAGCGTTGGCGTTGCTAGCTGAGGCATTAAGCGTTGGGGAAGAGAGCGACCAGCCTTACATTGCCGACGTGATGAAAGCCCTGTTTACGCTGCTGGGCGAAAATCATAAGCTGACCAAGCAGTATCAGGCATTGGTAACGGCCGTTTCCTCTTAACCAAAATAGCGGTATGATCGTTGCATGATCATCCTGCGCATCTTAATCTTTATTTTTGGCCTGTCTCTAACCATTTACACCTTCATTTCAGCCACCCGCACCTTTGTGCTACCTCGCAGTGCGTCGGTACAGCTCACGCGGGTGGTTTTTCTGTCCGTGCGACACCTGTTCAATATTGCCATGAAGGCTCTGCCTACATATGAACAGCGTGACAGTTTAATGGCCATCTATGCCCCGATTAGTTTGCTGCTCATGGTTCCGGCCTGGCTTTTCATCACCACGCTGGGGTTTGCCTGCATGTTTTGGGCAATGGGCATTACGCCTTGGCAAGAAGCATTTTTACTCAGCGGCTCGTCGATTCTCACGCTGGGTTTTGCCACCGCAGAGACAATGCCGCAAACTATTTTAGCCTTCATTGAGGCCACCGTTGGCTTGATCCTAGTCGCTATGCTTATCTCCTACCTGCCCACCATGTACAGTGCATTTTCACAGCGCGAAGAGGCCGTGTCGCTGCTGGAAGTGCGGGCAGGTACGCCGCCTACAGCCCCAGAGCTGGTTTGGCGACTTTATAGTTTTGAAAGCACGCTGGTGAATCAAAATTTCTGGAACAATTGGGAACGCTGGTTTACCCAAATTGATGAAAGTCACACCTCGCTAGCTGCACTGGTCTTTTTCCGCTCGCCGCGAGCGCAGCAAAGTTGGGTGGTGGCGGCTGGGGTGGTTCTGGATGGCGCGGCACTGTATCTGAGTACCATCAAACGGCCGAAAGACGCTCCACCAACACAAGGTTTGGTTATACGGGCCGGGAATTTTGCTTTGCGGCACATCGCCGACATTTTTTCCGTTCACTACAATGATGATCCGCACTTTCCAGAAGACCCGATCTCGGTAACGCGGGCGGAGTTTGATGAAGCGTATGACCGTTTGGCCAGCCAGGGCGTGCCGCTGCAACCGGACCGAGACGCGGCGTGGCAACATTTTGCCGGCTGGCGCGTTAATTACGACAGCGTACTCGTCGCTTTGGCACGCATGACCATGGCTCCTGAAGTGAATTGGCTGTCTGATTACACCTTCGTGCCAGCTAGCACGGCCGACGGGCAATCCAGCGGCAGCCTACAAAAGGTACGGTGATCGGTTTCCGTGGGCCAGTAATCGGCATACGATTTATCAGACAGTAATAGCCGCAAAGGCGCGCTGCGCGTAGATGGCCAACTTTTGCTCTGCCTGCTGCTGCCAATTTGGGTCGCGGGGAACAAGCCGCTCATCCAGGCCGCGCGGAATTTCATACAGGGTGCGTGCCAAACGTGTCACCCACCAGATGAGCATGAGGGTTGTATAGGTATGAATGCGGGTTACGGCCGTTTCCTCTCCACACAGCACCCCATACAACTCAGCCACCCATTCCCACCGCGCCACCGGTACATCCAAATACGCCGGATGCGTAATCAAATCTGCCACCTCAAACGCCGGATCGCCCCAGCCGCTATTCTCCCAATCCACCGAGGCCCACGCCCCCGCACGACGAACAAAATTGAGCGTATTGGCATCCACCCGGCAGAGTGCCAATGGTGCAAGTGGCAAACTGTCCGGCAAGCGTTTGGCCCACCGCACTAGTTCTTTGAGTGCAGCAGGTTGGTGAGACGCCGGGACTTTGGCACACTGTTGCTGAATTTGAGTAACGCCATTCTTAACGCCGTTGAAGTTGATAACGGCCGTTTCCAAATCGACCGCCGTATCTTGGGGCGTAATCTGGCTCAGCGACACGTAATGCTGGATGAGCTTCTGCCAATCCGCATCGGTTTGTGGGGGAACGGCCGTTACCTCGCCATCCAGCCAGCTTTGCACCACCACTGGCTGCGGATAGCTGGTCTCATCCAGCAAGATTGGCTTAGGCGCGATGGCTAAACCATGTGATTGGACGGCTTTCAATGTCTGGAACTCCCGCCACGCCCGCCGACGGCCGTCTCGCAGCGTAAACTTCACCGCAAAATTCCCCTCATCACTGCAAACTTTGTACAAAATATTGTTGGCACCGCCGCCAATTTTTTGGATGGTGTGGGATTGATAACGGCCGTCTTCTGGCCAAGTAGTCAAATAATCTAACAATGCTCGCATGGTGAAAAAGTAGCAAACCTGGCTATAATGAACCAGCCCGATTGGGCAATGATTTACCCACGGAACAGTTGATTGATGATGCAAGAGATAAGCTGGCTGGGCTGCAAAACTGTAAGCCAAACGGCCGTCACCCACGACACCGACGTCGAAAAAGAGCAAGATATCCGCCAGGATGAAGCGTTGGAGCCGCTCTGGAAGGTAATTGCCCACGATGATCCCGTCACTACAATGGAGTTTGTGGTGCGCATCATGGTGCAAATCTTCAAAAAGCCCGTCATTTTTGCGGAAGCCATTATGTGGCAGGTACACAACGAGGGGTTGTCCGTAGTAGACACGCTGCCCAAAGCAGAAGCAGAACGGCGGGTGAAGATGGCGACGATGGCGGCGCGGCTAGAGGGGTTCCCCTTCCGCTTCACCCTCGAACCAGCCGATTAAGTGGCTATCCCCTTTTCTACAAATCCACCTATAATTCCAGCCTGGGCTGCGGCACCTACCAAATTCTATCGTTTGCCGCAGCTTTTGGAGAAATCTATGGTTTCTAACCGTCTGATATGGCGGGCACGTCCCGTTACCATTGGCTCCGCTTACTACGGCTTTTTCTGGCCGATGGTGGCCCTGTATGCGCCATATTTTAATGTTTACCTGCTAGAGCTTGGCTTTACCGGCACGCAGATGGGCATCATAGCCACCGTATTTCCGCTATTTGCCCTGGTGGTCTCCCCCAACCTCTCGGCCTGGGCCGACCGGCGCGGCTCGCGGCGGCGTTTGTTGCAGCTCAGCCTCATTGGCTGGGCGTTGGTGCTGCTGCTCTTCCGCTACCCTACCAACTTTGTGCCCATGCTGCTGCTGGTCGTTGTCGAATCCGCCGCCCGAAGCCCCGCGCTGCCCGTTGCCGACGGGCTGATTGCCCGCATGGCGGCTCGCCATCGGCTCAATTTTGGTGATATGCGGCTGTGGGGATCGTTGGGATTTGCGGCCGTTTCTATCATTAGCGGCATCATTTGGCAGCGAACAGGGTACCAGATCATGTTTGTGGCTGCGGCCGTTGCCATGCTGCCTACCTTGTTCATCGCCAGCCAGCTAGAAGAGGGAGAAATTGCGGTGGGAAACGGCCGTCGCTCCGCTCGCTTTTTGGCGCAAGACAAAGGCATTGTCATTCTCGTTGTTACCGCCTTTTTCTTGGGGATAGCTTTGTTCAGCACCTACGTATTTATTGGCGTGTATGTTAAACATTTGGGCGGTAACGATACGCACATTGGCTTGCTATTTGGTCTCTCCGCCCTGGCCGAGGTACCCGTCATGCGCTATACCGGAGCAATTATCCAGAAGCTCCAAGGGCCTCGGACATTGCTGCTGGCAATGATCATTCTCTTTGTATCTATGCTGGGCAACGCACTGGCTTGGTCACCGCTGGTTCTGATTGTGGCAAACATAATCAGAGGCGTAGGGTACGGCCTGATGTTTGTCGTGCTAGTGCAACTGCTGGACGAACGCGCCCCGGAAGGCTGGAGTTCAACGGTGCAATCTATGTTTCAGGCAGCGTTTATGGGGCTGGCTCCCCTGCTTACCTCAACGGCCAACGGCGTCATTTACGATTTGTGGGGTGGTGCTTTGCTGTTTGGTTTGATGACGGCCGTTATTGGCCTAAGCATTGTTTTGCTGCTGCTGGCCATGCGCTGGGATTGGTTCGCCCCGCACAACTGGCAATTTGAGTAGTGGTTAGTCGCTAGTGGCTTGTAAAACAACTAGCCACTAAGTAAGCGGCCAACAATAATTTACCTGATTAGTAGGCCGCTTACTCCAAGCCGTCCACACAATTCCATTAACTTATTTGTGGACGGCCACTAACCGCCAACAACTAATCGTTCAGGAGAACATGATGAAAATATTATTTATCGGCGGGACAGGCATTATTAGCTCTGCCTGTTCACAGTTGGCCATTGCGTGTGGCTATGATTTAACTTTGCTCAATCGCGGGCAATCCCATCGCCCCGTGCCAGCCGGTGCCAAGCAAATTCAGGCAGACATTCGCAACCCCGCAGCGGCAAAAGCGGCGTTGGCAGATCATCATTTTGACGTTGTCGTCAACTGGATCGCCTTTACCCCAGAGCATATCGAGACGGATCTGGCACTTTTTAACGGCCGTATCGGCCAATACATCTTCATCAGTTCAGCCTCAGCGTACCAAACACCCCCAGCGCATTTACCCATCACCGAATCCACCCCGCTGCACAATCCATTTTGGGCCTACTCGCGGCAAAAGATTGCCTGCGAAGGGCGGCTTATACGAGCGTATCGTGAAACTGACTTTCCGGTGACGATGGTACGGCCGTCGCACACCTACGACCAAACACTCCTCCCTATGCGCGGCGGCTACACGGTCGTCAACCGGATGCGCCAAGGCAAAAAGGTGATTGTTCACGGTGACGGCACATCACTGTGGACACTCACCCACCACCGAGACTTTGCCGTTGGCTTTGTAGGGTTGCTTGGCCATCCGGCTGCCATTGGCAGTGCTTTCCACATCACCTCAGACGAAAGCCTCAGTTGGAACCAAATTTTCCAGCAGGTTGCCGCCGCTGCCGGAGCCGAAGCCCAGATCGTTCACACCCCCTCTGCCACCCTCGCCCGCCATGACGCCGCCTGGGGCGACAGCCTGCTCGGCGATAAAGCGCACAGCATGGTTTTTGACAACAGCAAAATTAAACGACTGGTCCCAGAATTCGTCGCCAAAATCCCGTTCTGGCAAGGCGCACAAGAGACCATGGCCTGGCACGATGCCGATCCGGCACGACAAGCCATCGACCCAAATTTTGACCAATTGTTAGACACGCTCATAGCCCGTTACGATCCGACCATAAATTAAGATCCATTGCATTTTGCACAACGGTTATCGCTGCGCTACACTCGCCGTTTTTACAGAACTAGGAGGGATTTTCTTGCTAATGCCATTACTCAAAACAATGCGTCCGCGCCAGTGGACTAAGAACGGATTTGTTTTTGTCGCTCTCTTTTTTGATGGCAAGCTGCTAAGGCTGGAGAGTTTGCTACCCACCATTGGCGCATTTGTTTTGCTTTGCCTCATGTCTAGTGCTGTTTACATCATGAACGACCTGGCAGACATTGAAAATGACCGTCAGCATCCCGTCAAGAAAAACAGACCGCTGCCTGCTGGCATACTCAACCCACAAGTAGCACAAATTGCGGCCGTTGTTTTTGCCCTAGGTAGTCTGGCGGCCGGATTTTTGCTGAATTGGCAGTTTGGGCTGGTGCTACTCGCATATCTCCTCAGCCAAATTGCCTATTCATTTTGGCTTAAGCATGTGGTGCTGCTAGACATTACAATCGTGACCGCAGGCTTTGTACTGCGCATTGCCGCTGGCGTCACGATCATCGACGTACAGCGATTTTCGCCCTGGCTCTACCTGTTTGGCGGCTTTTTGGCCCTGTTCATGGTGCTGGGCAAGCGACGGCATGAACTTACGCTGCTGGGTGATAATGCCAACAGCCACCGCGCCATCCTCCAAGAGTACAATCTAGACCTCATTGACCGGCTGCTGGGCATTGTAACCACCAGTGCGGTGGTATCGTACAGTCTCTACACCTTTTTGGCGGAAGGCTTGCCAGAAAACCACATGATGATGCTGACGATTCCGTTTGTGCTTTACGGCATATTCCGCTACCTCTACCTCATTCATGTACGAGAAATGGGCGGCGCACCAGAGGAAATTTTGCTGCGGGATCGCAACTTTCAGGTCTCTTTGGTTGGCTTTGCCATTGTGGTGTTCCTCACCCTTTATGTTTTTAGCTGATGATTGATTTCAACCCTGTTAGCAAGGCGTCGGCCCCCGGCAAGATCATTTTGTTTGGCGAACATGCGGTGGTATACGGCCGTCCTGCCATTGCGGCCCCCGTTTCCCAAATTCGCGCCTCCGCCTCCGTTGTCTACTCATCTAGCAACCTCTGTTTCCTCGTAGCCCCAGACTTAAATCGGCTTGATCGACTACAAGATTTACCAGAGGACAACCCCCTCGCTCGCGCCGTCTGGTTAGTGGTAAAAGCTGCCAACTTGTGGGAACCGCCAGGTGTCACTATTCGCGTTCACAGCCAAATTCCCATCGCCAGCGGCATGGGCAGCGGTGCAGCGATTACCGCCGCTATCATTCGCGCCCTAGCCAAACATTTGCAACGTGAAGATTTACAATCCAACGAGATGGTTTCGGCACTCACCTATGAAGTGGAAAAGATTTACCACGGCACGCCCAGCGGCATCGACAACACGGTGGTGGCGTACGAGCAGCCTATCTACTTTGTGCGCCAATCGCCCAAGAACCGAATTGAGCCGTTCACCGTCGCTGCTCCGCTGCGCTTTGTAGTGGCAGACACGGGTGTGCGCAGCAGCACCAAAGTAGCTGTGGGGAATGTGCGCCGTCAGTACAATGAGCAGCCAGCTAAATTTGCCAAGATTTTTGATGAATGCGGCCGTATCGCCCAAGAAGCCCGCCAAGCCATCGAAGCTGGGGACGTAGCCAAAGTGGGCCAGCTCATGACCGAAAATCACGCCTGGCTGCAAAAAATGACCGTCTCCTCCCCGGAGCTGGACAAATTAGTAGACACCGCCCTTCAAGCAGGCGCACTCGGTGCCAAGCTCAGCGGCGCAGGCCGCGGCGGCAATATGCTTGCTCTGGTAGCGGATGAGGAGATGGAAACCAACGTCACTACCGCCCTGCAAAATGCCGGAGCCAAAAACATTCTCACGACGATTCTCACCTAAGTTTTAGTTGCTCATCCAATTCGTTTAAGCGTCCTCTACGCCCCAATAATTGCACTAACTCTCGCGTTTTAGCTGATTTCGTTTGGCCAGGCAAATTTTCATACTCAATATCCAGTTTATGACACAGGTCTCTTAACTCGTCCAAATCGTATTTTTCCCGTAACAACACAACGATTTGCCGTTCTCGCCGCAAAGCAGGTGTTTCAATACCTGCTAATAGCTGTTTCACATCTAGTTCCACATCATTGAAGGGATCATAATGCTGCTCAATGCCTTTCGCTTCTAAATTGCACAGTGCGTGATATGCAATAGTCTTATCTGGATGACCAGGAATTGGGATATGTTCATTGAGAGGCAAATTGGGAAAACTACTGTGGATAGCGTGGAGCTGCATCCTAATGCTGTTAAGCAAACTACGCCGAGTAGTCTCTGTACCAGAAACAACGATAAACAATTTGCGTGCCTCTGGATCTGATCTGATTAATGCTTCATTGTCATCAAATTTTAGAACCGCACCATTAAGCCAAGAGGAGCGGGAATCTAAGACGGCCATCATACCAACCATAAAACGAGATAGGATGCTGTCTGGGAGAAATTCAGTATAGTGAATCTCCAATTGTAATAGATGGTTTTTCTGAAATTGCTCGGCTACTTTTGGTTGCTCTTTAGGTAATAAATCCGGAACGAGATATTCACTTTGCTTACTTGGAATACGAAAACAAAGCTCAAATTTTTGCATCATTCCCAAAATAAATACTTGCTGATGAGGTGGATAGATAGATGGGTCAAGAATCTCATCTAACATAGTCATTTTAAGGATTCCAGCATTATTGGCAATGCGTCGATATGGATCAGAAAGGATTTGGTAGACGGCGTCAGTGACCCATTCGGGCTTGAGAACGTGGGTGCCTTCTAATTGTCTGTAATTATCATCCTGGTAATTAAGTATGATGCCCAATCGGTGAAGAACCCTAACCCAATTGCGTTGATCAACTCGGTTTCGAACACCAGCTTCCATGCAATACTCAACATATCGCTCATACGTAATGTAATTGGCATCCATCTTCTCTAGTTGTTCCTTCAGCGTCAACCAATCAGCAGGAAAGGGATCAAATATATTTGGTAATTGAATAAGTGCAGCACCTATCGCTTCTCGTAATTTTGTTATCCCCATCCCGGTTATACAGGAAGTGGGAATAATATTTAGTAGATTGGGATATTTATACTTAAGTGCTCGCTCGTCTAGCTGTAAGGAATGTTCGTCTTGCTTATTTACAACAATGATGACCGGAGCGTAGTCACTTAGACTGCCTACCAACTTGAGCCAATGGCGCAAACGACTTTCTTGCTCTCCCGTACGTGCATTGATTACTACTAAATAAAGGCTTCGGGTAGTAAAGAAAAATTGATGAGTAGCTTGGTAAACTCCTTGTCCTCCAAAATCCCATAAGTTAAGGGTAATAGGCGTGCTGACTCCATTAGGCATAAACTTCCATTTTTGGATATCGATACCTTCTGTTTTGCCTTGTTCTTTATTGGGTGGCTCATTGTGTATGAGGCGGCGAACCAGAGCGGTTTTCCCCACGCCTCCCTGTCCAACAATAAGCATCTTTGCCTCATGTAATGGACGACGTTGGCTAAAATAAGTTCGCAGGATAAATGACGGAGAGCCTTGTAGTATCTCTTTAGAGATGCCTAATTCTGGATTGTCAAATAGGTAAAGGGTTTCCAGCTTCTTCAAGTTTATCAACTCGTCTGGCAACCGCGTTAGCTGATTGTGAGCTAAATATAGAAAACGCAGATTTTTTAGCTGGCCAATTTCGGATGGCACTTCTGTTAATAGATTATAGCTCAGATCTAGTGTATTTAGGCTAACCAAGTAACCGATCCCTTCAGGAAGTTCTGTTAATTCTCTGTCTCTTAAGTTTAACCATGTTGGAACGGCTAATTGTTTGAATTCTTCAGGGATTTCTTTTAGATTTTGCCAATCCAACTCGATCGCAGTGAGATTAATTAATTCGCCTATCTCTTTAGGAACATCTATAAACGGATTACGGCTCAAATCGAGCAAGGTTAAATTGGTTAACTTACCTATCTCCGAGGGAACGGATGTTATTGAATTCCCATTCAAGTTTAGCTTGGTTAGCTTGGTTAGCTGGCCTATTTCTGCTGGTATAGTCGTTAATTGATTGTTACTCGCGTCAAGGGAAGTCAAATTAGTTAAATGGCTGATTCCTACGGGGAGGGTTTCTAATCTTTTTCCCGACAGGTTCAGTGATATTGGAACAGCCAGTTGTTCGAATTCTTTAGGAATCTCTTTTAGATTTTGCCAATCCAACTCGATCGCAGTGAGATTAATTAATTCGCCTATCTCTTTAGGAACATCTATAAACGGATTACGGCTCAAATCGAGCAAGGTTAAATTGGTTAACTTACCTATCTCCGAGGGAACGGATGTTATTGAATTCCCATTCAAGTTTAGCTTGGTTAGTTTGGTTAGCTGGCCTATTTCTGACAGCAAGGTAGTTAACTGATTATTGCCTAAGTCTAGCAAAGTCAATTTGGCGAGTCGGCCTATCTCCGTGAGAAAAGATGTTATTGAATTCCCGCTCAAGTTTAGCTTGGTCAACTCAGTTAGCTGGCCTATTTCTGACGGCAGGGTCGTTAACTTGTTATTGCTTAAATCTAACAAAGTCAATTTGGCGGGTCGGCCTATCTCCGAGGGAACGGATGTTATTGAATTCCCACTCAAGTTTAGCTTGGTTAGCTTGGTTAGCTGGCCTATTTCTGCTGGTATAGTCGTTAATTGATTGTTACTCGCGTCAAGGGAAGTCAAATTAGTTAAATGGCTGATTCCTACGGGGAGGATTTCTAATCTTTTTCCCGACAGGTTCAGTGATATTGGAACAGCCAATTGTTCGAATTCTTCAGGAATCTGTTTTAGATTTTGCCAATCTAATTCAAGAGATGTGAGTTGAGTTAAATGGCCTAACTCTGCTGGAATCGACATAAGAGAATTACCTCTGAGATCAATTGATGTCAAGTTAGACAGTTGACCAATTTCTGAGGGGATTTCCGTTATATTATTATTTCCAAGATCAAGTGAATTGAGGCGCGATAGTTTGCCTATTTCTGATGGAACCACTGTTACGTCATTCACGCTAATGTCAAGGTATATCAAATTTCTCAGTTGGCTTATCTCTGCTGGTATTTTCTCTAATGCATTAAAACTCAGGTTAAGCTCAACTAAGTTCTCTAATTGAAAAAGGCTTGATGGTAAAGCAGCCAATTGGTTAAAGCTCAAATCAAGCGAGATTAGATTTTTCAATTGACAAATTTCAGATGGAAGATCGAGGATGTCTTGGTTACTTAGGTCTAATTTGTCCCATTTTTCAGCTAAGGCTTGGCTAATAATCTGTTGCAAATCTTTCTTATTCATTTGGGATCCTCACACAGAATGTGGCACCATTCAATTTGATGATTTTATTCTAAACTGCCTAGTGCCAATAGTGCAACGTTATTCTTTAAATCTGATGAGGCCCGTGGCAGATGCCTACACCATAGGTTATGATACAATTGCACATTCACAGTTCTGCTGAAACCTTTCAGGAGTGACCATGTCTGAAAATGAAACTGCTCAACAAGAGGGAACCCTCGGCATGATAGATATTTCGACAACGGCCGTTACCACCATCGCCGGCCAAGCCATCAACCAATGCTACGGCGTGGTGGGCATGGCTAATAAGAATCTGGCCAACGGCATTGCCAACTTGCTCTCCCGCGATAGCAAAAGAGGCATTGCAGTTGCCATTGAAGATGGTGTCATCACCATTGACGTGTACGTCATTGTGGAATACGGCGTCCGCATCCGCGCCGTGGCCGAAAGCATCCAGCACACCGTCAAATTTCACGTTGAAAAAGCACTCAACATGCCCGTCAATGCCGTCAACGTCTACGTGCAAGGCTTGCGGATGAGCAAAGAGAACAACTAAATTACCGAATTACCGAATTACCCAATTACAAAACTGCAACTTAGTAATTGGGTAATTGCGTAATTGGGCTTTCGGAGAAGAATTCGTGACACAAACGCAAACCCCAGAGGCCACCCAGACGGCACCGCCGCCCAAATGGTTACAGTGCAACGGCCACCAACTGAAAAAACTGGCCCACGCCGCCCTCGTCTGGTTGGATCAGAACCACCAACACGTCAATGCGCTCAACGTATTCCCTGTGCCGGATGGCGACACCGGTACCAACATGCTGCTCACCATGCGCTCGGCCTACAACCGCGTGCAGGACAGTGACGAAACCCACGTGGGCAAAATGGCAGAGACGTTGGCTCACGGTGCCCTCATGGGCGCGCGTGGCAATTCTGGCGTTATTCTTAGCCAAATTTGGCGCGGACTGGCCAAGGGGTTAAAAGGCAAAGAAACGTTCGATGCTCAGGATTTGGCCGATGCCCTGCAAGCCGCCTCTGACACAGCTTACGGTGGCGTGATGAAACCGGTCGAAGGCACAATTCTTACCGTGATTCGGGAAGGTGCCAGCGAAGCGGCCGACGCCGCCAAAAAGAGCCTGGATTTGCGCTTTTTGCTTGAGCGGGTGCTGGAACGGTGTAAACAAGCATTGGAACGCACCCCGGAGCAGCTAGCCATCCTAAAACAAGCAGGCGTTGTCGATTCTGGTGGGCAAGGTTTGGTCTACATTTTGGAAGGAATGCTGCGTTATGTACATGGCCTCATGAATGGCCTTAAGCTCACGGCCGTTCCTGGCAGCAACAACGTCGGTGCCAATCATCAAATATCTGCTCAAGAACTGGCCATGCCTGAAGGTGGCTCGATTGAAAATCCGTACGACGTGCAGTTCATCCTGCTGGGTGAAAACCTGAATGTAAACGAAGTGCGTGACCGCATCGACGCAATGGGCGACTCCACCGTAGTGGTAGGGGATGAAACGACCATCAAGGTTCACATTCACGTTCAAGACCCCGGTGTGCCCCTTTCTTACGGCAGTAGTCTGGGGCAAATTACGGACGTGGTTGTTGAAAATATGCAGATGCAGATGGAGGAGATTGTCCATGCACCTGCGGCAGCAACGGCCGTTCCCGCCACGCCCCCCATCATCAAACCGACCGTCCAACCGGGGCAGGTTGGCGTGGTGGCCGTCGCCGCTGGTGAGGGGCTGGCCGAAATTTTCCGCAGCATGAATGTCTCTTACGTCGTCAATGGGGGCCAAACCAACAATCCCAGCATCGAGGAGCTGTTTCAGGCCATTCAGGATGTGCCCACCGACAAGGTAATCATCCTGCCCAACAACAAAAACATCATTCTGGCGGCCGAAGCTGCCCGCGACCTCAGCCCCAAAAATGTGATGGTAGTGCCGACCAAAACTGCACCGCAGGGTCTTAGTGCCATGCTGGGGCTTAACCCAGATGGCGAGTTGGAAGCAGTGACCACTGCCATGACTGAGGCATCCGAAGAAGTGGCTACCGGAGAGATTACCCGCGCCACCCGTACCGTCACGCTGGATGGCGTTGAGGTAAATGAAGGCGAGTTTATTGGGCTGGTGGACGGCCGTCTTTGCACATCTGGTCCTGAATTGGCAGGGGTATTAACGGCCGTTCTCACAGCTATGGAAATGGAAGACCGGGAACTGCTCTCGCTGTACTACGGACAAGACATTTCGGAAGCAGAAGCTAGCGAACTGGCCGAGCAAATCGAAGCCCAGTACGAAGATGTGGAAATTGAGCTGCTGCCCGGTGGTCAACCGTACTATTTTTACATTTTAGGGGCAGAATAACCCCTCAAGTGGGAGATGGCCGGAGAGTGGGTTAAAAAATCCAATTATGACCATTAAAATTGTCACCGATAGTGCCTGCGACGTACCACCAGAACTCGCCGAAAAACTTGACATCACCATTGTGCCTGTCTACCTGAACATTGGCGAACACAGCTATTTGGAAGGGATAGAGATGAGCCGGGAACAATTTTACGGCCGTCTCAAAACGTTCTCAGAGTACCCCACCACAGCTGCACCGGCCGTTGGCACTTTTACCCAGCTTTACGAACAGCTCACGGTCGGCGGAGCCAGCCAAATCCTGTCCATGCACATTGCCCACGACCTAAGTGCCACCTACAACGCCGCCCGCGTGGGGGCCACCGCCGCTGAGTCTGCGCCCGTCACACTATTCGACACCCGCCAGATCACGCTGGGTGCCGGGCTGCTGGTGCTGCTGGCTGCCGAAGCCGCCAAAGCTGGACGCAGCCTGACCGACATTATGGCCATGCTTAATGAAAAGGTGAGTTGCACCCGCGTTTTTGGTATGATCGATTCGTTGGAAGCATTGCACCGCAGCGGCCGCGTCAGTTGGGCACAGTTTGGCATTGGTTCTCTGCTGCAAATTAAACCGATTATGATGATTGCCGATGGCGTCATTTCGGCCGCAGCCAAGGTGCGCACTCGCAAACGTGCGCTCGGCCAAATGCTCAAGCTGGTTTCAGAGCTCGCTCCGTTCGAGCGGCTGGCAATCATCCACGTCAATGCCCAGGCAGCCGCTGAGGAACTTTATCAACTTTCCAGCGATCTCTTTGCCAACTTCTCAGACACAGCACCGATGATTCAGGGAATCACCCCCGCCGTTGGCACCCATTTGGGCGTTGGGGCCGTAGGTTTTGCGGCCGTTTCTGCCCAACAAAAAATGTAAAAAGGAGATTGGAGATCAGAGACTGGAGATTCGTTCAATCTCTAAATCTCCAACTCCCAATCTCCACTTGTAGGATAAACTTTCTCGTATGAAAAACGCTTTAAAACGATTAAAACGTGTATTGGATTTAGAAACCAGCCAGGGATTCAAAAACAAAGCCGTGGTTGGTGGTATTCGTCAATTTGCTACTTTTTGGGTGGGGCAAGCCCGTGAAGTTGCCCAAACCGAGATGGACAAGGCGTTGGTGGAGCAAGTGGCAGAAGTTTTGTCTGATTACGGCCGTCTACCCGGTACCGAAGCACGCGCCAAAGTCATTGAACAGCTACAAAACAAGCTGACGCTGCGGCGTGAACAGAAGCCAGCTCCGGCCGAAGCGGATGCCCCATCAGCCACAAAATCAGCGACGCCAGCCGAAACGGCCACTGTGTCACCACCGCCCAGCCAGGAGAGCCGCAAGCCTCAGCAAAAAAATCTGCGACGCGAACCACTGCCCCCCCGCAAAGGAAAACCGGGCAAATGGGGGCGGCGCCCCGCCAGCCGCCAGCCCGTAGACCCCGATCCCGAAGGATTGGCGCAATCGGTAACGGCCGTTCGCGGCATTGGCCCCAAGCTGGCCGAACATTTAGCCAAAATTGGGGCAACCACCATTGAAGAGCTCCTGTACATCTTCCCGCGCCGCTTTGACGACTACACTCTGATGAAGCCAATCCACAAGCTGGCCTACGGCGAAACGGTCACCGTCATCGGTACCGTTTGGGAAACGCGTGCCCGCCGCAGTCGCAATAACCAAATCATTGTGCAATCAGTCATCAGTGACGGCACTGGCAAGGTGCAGGCCACCTGGTTCAACCAAAAATGGCTCGTTGATAAGCTGAAAGCCGGGATGCAAATTGTCATCAGCGGCAAGGTAGAACAATATCTGGGTCGCCCCGTTTTCAACTCGCCTGAATGGGAGCCGCTGGAGCTAGAACCGCTGCGCACCCGCCGCATCGTACCTATTTACCCGCTCACGCAGGGCCTCAGCAGCAACCGAATGCGAGACATCATGCGCAGCACGGTGAACTATTGGGCACCGCGCGTGCCAGACCCGCTGCCAACCAGCGTGCGCCAACGGCAAAAGCTGGAAACATTGCCAGAAGCGTTGCAGCAACACCACTTCCCAGACAGCCAGCATGCCCTCCATGAAGCCCGCCGCCGCCTCATTTTTGATGAACTATTCTTGCTCCAGCTTGGGATGCAAGGATTCAAGCACGAATGGCAGTCGCAGCCAGGCGTAGAAATTGGAAAGGATACGGCCGTACTTAACCAGTTCCAACAAAGCCTACCCTACACTCTCACCAACGCGCAGCAAACCGTCATTCAGGAAATTGCTGACGACATGGCTAATAGCATCCCCATGAACCGGCTGCTGCAAGGGGATGTGGGCGCAGGTAAGACCGTCGTCGCTGCTTCTGCGCTGCTGCTGGCGGCCAAAGCGGGCTACCAATCTACCCTCATGGCTCCCACCGAAATCTTGGCCGAGCAGCACTTTAAGGGCTTGCAGCCCCTGCTAGAGCCACTCGGCGTGCGCCTTTGCCTGCTCACAGGCAGCACCCCCGCTGCCGAAAAAGCAACCATTTATGAAGCATTGGCCAGCGGCGAAATCGATCTGGCCATTGGCACCCACGCCCTCATCCAAGAGGCCGTCAGCTTCCACAAGCTGGCTTTGGCCATTGTGGATGAGCAGCACCGCTTTGGCGTGGATCAGCGGCAAGCCCTGCGCGACAAAGGGCCAGCCAGCGGTGAATACAGCCCCCACTTACTCACCATGAGTGCCACGCCCATCCCCCGCTCCCTGGCACTGTCTCTCTACGGCGACCTGGACCTTTCCATTTTGGATGAGATGCCGCCGGGTCGTCAGGAAATTAAAACACGCTGGATTCGCACCCGTGAGCGGGAACGCGCCTACGCCTTCATCCGCAAGCAAATCGAAGACGGCCGTCAGGCCTACATCATTTACCCGCTGGTTGAAGAGAGTGACAAGGTAGATGCCAAAGCGGCCGTTGCGGAGCATGAGCGACTGCAAAGCAAGATATTCCCGGATTTGCAAGTGGGGTTGATACACGGCCGTTTGTCCAGCAGCGAAAAAGAAAGCGTCATGCGAGACTTTCACGAAGGTAAACTCAACATTCTCGTCTCGACGTCCGTCATCGAAGTGGGCGTAGACGTACCCAACAGCACTGTCATGCTCATCGACGGCGCCAACCGCTTTGGCCTGGCCCAGCTCCATCAATTTCGCGGGCGCGTGGGGCGTGGCCAGCACCAATCCTACTGCATCCTCGTCGCCGACAGCGACACGCCCGACGCCGAAGAGCGGCTGAGTGCCCTCACCCAAACCAACGATGGCTTTGCTCTCGCCGAGAAAGATTTAGAGATTCGTGGCCCTGGTGAATTTTTCGGCCGTCGCCAAAGCGGCTTACCAGAATTAAAGTTGGCCTCTCTGCTAGACATGGATATGCTAAAAATTGCCCAAACCGAAGCCCAAACTATCGCCGAGGCCGATCCGAATCTGGCACAGCCAGAACACCAATTACTGCGCCAGCGCGTCGCCAAATTCTGGCAGAATGCAGGAGATGTAAGTTAGTTTTAGCGGTTAGCGGCTAATGCTTGACTAGCAACTAACCCCCAGCCACTACCTTAGGAGAAACCATTTGATTACCGCACTCTACCCTGGCACATTCGATCCCGTTCATTACGGCCACATAGACCTCATGGTTCGTGGGGCAGCACTCTTCGATAAGCTCATCGTCGCCGTCTACGATCACAGAATCCCTACGAAATCCATTCTCTTTTCAGTGGATGAGCGCGTTGCCATGATCCAGGAAGCATTGCACGGCCGTAACATAGAAAACATCCTTGTAAGCAGCTTTAGCGGCCTGGCTGTAGATTTTGCCCGCAAAATGAACGCCACCGTGTTTGTGCGCGGCTTGCGGGTTTTTTCAGACTTTGAGCTAGAGTTCCGCTTGGCCATGGCCAACAAAAGGCTTGCGCCAGAAATTGAAACTGTTAGCCTCATCACCCAGGGAGATCACTCATTTTTAAGCGGCACAACCGTCCGCGAAATCGCCTCACTCGGCGGCGACGTAAGCAGCATGGTGCCACCCAACGTTGCGGCCGCACTGTACAAACAGTTCAATGGTCAAGATACAGATTCATTCAGCCGTCCTGTGCCATTGCGTGATTAATCACTTAGCCACTATAATTAGTAAATCACAGAAAGTAGTTTGAAAAGCAAAGGGCGATTTCTCTGTGATTTGCTCAGGTAAAAACCAATTTTGCGCTCATCCTAATTCATAATTCTTTTTGGTTTTTACATATTTGCGGTTTCTGAAAAGTTTAGAAGAGAAGTGAATCAATAAAGTTCCACAAAATGGGATAATAGTATGGACATTCAACATTTGGTCGATAGATTAGAGCAAGCACTCAACGACAGCCCTCGCATACCGCTCAGTGCCAATTTAGTTGTGAATGAAGATCGTGTCTTCAGCATTATTGACCAAATGCGCGTCGCTGTGCCAGAAGAAGTGAAACGAGCCAATCGGATTGAGGCAGAAAAAGATCGGATTCTGGCCCAAGCCAAAGAAGAAGCAGAGCGCATTCGAGAGTTAGCCAAACAAGAAGCGGGTGAGTTGGTTAAGCGAGATGCCATCACCATGTCCTCACAGCAGCGGGCGGACAATATTTTGGAGCGGGCCCGCCGGGATGCAGAAGCGTTGCGCCACGATGCCGATGCGTACGTGATGGAAGTGCTTATCAAGCTAGAAGAAGATTTAATGCGTTCCCTGTCGGTGGTGCGCAATGGGCTTAACAAAGTTCAACGCGAGCAAGAATCGGCCAGCACTGCTGGCGCAGATTAGTTGAAAAGCCCCTGAAATTATCTTGACAGTCGAGCAGGCACGGCTATAATTGCCAGTCGCGGCGCAAATGCCGCTTGTTTTTTGTTAAATAACGAACTTATTAGCAGGTTACGTCTGTTTTGCAGATAAATAACCTGAATCTAGTTTAGAGAGGATGTTGTCATGGGTGCTGTACCAAAGCGAAGAATTTCCAAAGCGCGTCGCGGTCGTCGGCGGGCACACGATTCATTAAAGACATTTCACCTGGTGGAATGCCCGGATTGCGGCAAAATGAAGCGTTCCCACCACGTTTGCCTTGAGTGCGGCAAATACAATGGGCGCCAGGTTTTACCGGTTGCCGAAGTGTAATTTATTTGGAAAAGAGGCCGTCAGCAAACGGCCTTTATCTTTTTTGGACGTTTTCAAGTGAGTAGTGCATATCTTTTCCCTGGACAAGGGTCGCAGCACGTGGGCATGGGGTTGGAACTTTACCAAAATACCTCAGAGGCGCGTGCTGTTTTTGATCAGGCCGATGAACTTTTGGGCTTTGCGCTTTCCAAGCTCTGTTTTGAGGGGCCGGAAGAAACGCTAACCGATACGGTCAACCAGCAGCCAGCCTTATTTGTAACAAGCCTGGCTATGTGGCGGCGTATGCAGGCCCAAGGGTGGGAGATGCCCGCGTTTGTGGCTGGGCACAGTTTGGGGGAGCTTTCAGCGTTAACGGCCGTAAATGCACTCTCTTTTGCCGATGGGTTACGCCTGGTACGGCAGCGCGGCGAGTTGATGAAAGCAGCAGGAGAACGGGAACCGGGAGCTATGGCCGCCATCCTCGCTTTAGATATTCCGACGGTACAACAAATTTGTGAGCAAGCCAGCAATGAAAATAGTGCGGTGCAGGTAGCGAATGACAACTGTCCGGGGCAAGTGGTTATCTCTGGCGATGAAGCGGCTCTGACCCATGCCATGACGCTGGCAGAAGAAGCGAAAGCACGCAAAGTGGTGAAGCTACCCATCACCATTGCCGCCCATTCCCGGCTGATGGCCTCAGCGGCCGAAGCATTTGCCCAGGCGGTAGATGCTACTCCAATCCAGACTCCTGCTGCCCCTGTAATTGCCAACGTCACAGCGCAGCCATTGACCACACCAGACCAGATTCGGGAAGAGCTAAAAGCGCAGCTTACGTCTGGCGTTGCCTGGACGGACTCCATGAATTATTTGCTTGAGCAGGGTGTGGAAACATTTGTAGAAGTTGGCCCTGGTGATACGCTACTGAGTTTTATGAAGCGTATTGATCGGAAGGCAAGTCGGGTTAAATTGACTTTTGGCGATAATTTGTAAGACGATTGCCAGACTACAGAAGTCTTTGAAACTTTTGTAGTCTATCAGGCAGGTGGAGGAAGGGTTGTGTCTTTGTTAGCAGGGAAAGTAGCAGTAGTAACAGGTGCCTCACGCGGCATTGGCCGGGCAATTGCCGAAGATTTGGCTGCTCACGGAGCGAAAGTTGTTATCAACTATAACGCCAGCAGCGACGCGGCGGAAGAAGTGGTGGCAGCCATTCGGGAAAATGGTGGAGAAGCAACGGCCGTTCAAGCCGATGTCTCCCAATTTGATGCAGCCCAAACACTTATTAAGATCGCCATTGACAGTTACGGGCAGATCGACATTTTGGTTAACAATGCTGGAACCACCCGCGACACGCTCCTGCTATCCATGAAAGAAGACCAGTGGAACACAGTTATCGACACCAACCTGAAAAGCGTCTTTAACTGCTGCAAAGCGGCCGTTCGCCCCATGATGCGCAAGAAGCAAGGCGGCCGCATCATCAACATCTCCTCGGTTGTTGCGTTAATTGGCCAGGGTGGGCAAACCAACTACGCCGCTTCTAAAGCTGGTATCATTGGTTTTTCCAAATCATTGGCCAAAGAGATTGGCTCCCGCGACATCACCGTAAACGTCATTACGCCGGGCTTCTTCCCCACCGCACTGACTGAGGTGTTGGATGAGGACGTCATTGAGGAGTCTAAAAAGCACATTCCGCTAGGCCGCTGGGGAAAATTGCCAGAGGTGGCGTATCTGGTATCATTTTTAGCATCAGACAAGGCTGCGTACATCACAGGTCAGGTAATTAGCGTGGATGGCGGCATTGCCATGTAACCAAGAACCTATTGCGCTAGAAGCAGGGAGCAAACAATAATGGAAAACGTACAAGAAAGCATTGGCCGCATTGAAGTTGCCCCGGACGTATTGGTAACCATTGCCCATTTCGCTACCCTGCGGGTCGAAGGGGTGGCCAAAATGGCACCAATTCCGGCAGACGTGGCGCGGCTCTTCCGCCGTGAATCCCGTCAGTCCGGCATTTTGCTTAACTTAACCGAGGATAATAAGGTTAAATTTAATATTTACGTTATAATGAGTCCGCACGTGAACATTATGGAGACCAGCAAACGCCTGCAAACGGCCGTTGCCGAAGCCATCGATACCATGGTTGGAATTTCCGTAGAAGCTGTCAACGTGCATGTGGAAGATGTTGTCTACGCTCAGGAAGAATCAACCGACTGATTCCTGACCACAGGTATGACCGTCTGTATCCTATGAAAACAAGACGTCGCGCTCGGCGCGTAACCCTGGAAACGCTTTATGAATATGACATTGCCGATCATCCACCGGGGGAGGTTCTGGAACGTCGTTTGCAGGACAACCCAATGGAAAAAACGGGGGTAGAATTTGCTTCCCGCCTCATCCAGGGCGTCATCCAGCATCAGGAAGAGATGGACACACTCATTGCCCAGTACGCGCCGGAATGGCCTTTGGACCAGATGGCCGTCATCGACCGCAATATCCTCCGTATTGCTATTTTTGAATTCTTGATTGAAGCGGAAACCCCCGTAAAAGTTGCCATCAATGAAGCGGTGGAACTGGCCAAAACGTACGGTTCAGACAGTGCGCCGCGCTTCATCAACGGCGTTTTAGGTACCTTGGCCGACCATATTCCCCAACTAAAAGAACAATTCCTTCCCGTCCCCGTTCCCGAATAATTTGCACACATCATGGCCACCATCGTTTGCTACGATATTCACGGCAACGCAGTACCCGTAGCCGCAGAATCTATCACCTTCCGCCCTGCTGTTTACGGCATCTACATAGAAAATAATCAGATTTTGTTGCAAAAACAGCCAGAGACGGGGCTATGGTATCCGCCCGGTACAATGCTATCCGCTAGCGAAACGCCAACTCAAGTGATCCGGCAATATTTCCGGCAGCTAATTGGCCTAACCCCTGCCATTGGGTCGTTGCTCTTTGTTGAAGACCAGTTTTTCCTCGATGAAGCGCGTCGGGCTTGGAAACTCTCGGCAATGTATTATGGTTTGGAACGGCCGTTAACCACCGCCACCACCCTCACCGAAACCGACGAAGCCAACCAAACTGAATGGATTCCCCTAACTAATTTGCAGCGTGACCAGTTCCAATTTGGCTATGAGGCTGTACAGGCAGGCAAATTGCAGCAAAAATTGTAGCGACTCAGGACTGGCAGTCCTGTTGATAATTATTTACACCTTTTTCAAATGAGGACTGCCAGTCCTCAACCCAGCGCGAAACCATGATCCGGTCACTCGTACCCGGTCTCTATTACCATATCTACAATCGCGGCAACAACGGTGACACACTCTTTTACGAACCACGAAACTACCGTTACTTTCTGCAATTATTTGGCCGATACATTCACCCAATTGTAGAAACATACGCATACTGTTTGATGCCAAACCACTTCCATTTTCTGGTGCAAATTCGCCCACTCCAGGACTGGCAGTCCTCACTTACACAACTCCAACTTGAGCGTATTCAAGACTGCCAGCCCTTTGTGAGCCACCAATTCCGCAACTTTTTTAGCACCTACACCAAAGCAGTCAACAAAGCCTACAATCACACAGGCAGCCTGTTTGAAAAGCCATTCAAGCGCAAAGTGGTGGATAATGAACGCTACTTCACCACCCTAATTACCTACATCCACCGCAACCCGCAAACGCACGGCTTTGTTGATGATTTCCGGGAATGGCCTTGGTCTTCTTACCAAGCACTGCTAACTGAAAAGCCGACGCAAGTGCAGCGCGAAGCTGTGCTAGAATGGTTTGGTACCCGGGCAGCATTGGCCGATGCGCACTTGCGCGATGTAGATGAAGGGCTAATTGAGCCTTTGATTGTGGATGATTGGTTTTAACGCAAGCTGAGGACTAGCTGCGGTTGAGGACTGGCAGTCCTTGGTTTATGGTTTTTCAACATTATTGAGGGAAGGACTGCCAGTCCTGAGTATGGAGGGACGCAATGACGCGAGACGAATTGCTGGCACTGATTGACCAGGCAGAACGAGAGGAGTGGACAGAGCTTGATTTGAGCGGCAGAGGGTTGACCAAATTACCGCCGGAAATCGGCCGTTTAACCAACCTAATCGAACTTAACCTTCACAACAATAGACTTACTAAACTCCCGCCAGAAGTTGGCAACCTTACAAAACTAGAAATACTAACAACAGACAGTTTCCTATTGTCAAAGCCTGAAGGCGAAATCAATCAGTTCTCTGAATTACCAGAAGAAATTATTAATTTAAAAAGGTTAAAATCTTTGTCTATGATTGGTAATCAGCTAGGCAAAATTCCAGATTCTATTCTTGCAATAGAATCCCTAAAGCATTTAAATCTATATTCCAACTCGCTAGATACAATACCTCACCAAATTGTTAAACTTAAAAATTTAGAAAGCCTTGCTTTAGGCGATAACGAAATCAAAGTTTTACCCAAATCTCTCTTTATGCTACCTAAACTCAAAACTTTGAATTTAGGAGATGGAGGGGGGGGAAATCCAATTAAGTTAATTCCCGACGGGATCGAGAATTTAGCAAATCTCGAAAGGTTATTCGTCTATTATTTAGATATTTTTACTCTTCCAGAAACAATAGGCAATTTAAGAAAACTAACACATCTTGGTATAAGTGGTAATAGTAGTCTTGTTGAGCTACCAGTCGAGTTAGGGCAACTTAAAAGCCTTGATTATATTGATGCTCACTCATTGCCTTCTATACGGTTTCCGCCATCAGATATAATCGACTTGGGCACACCAGCAATAAAGAATTTTCTAGATGCGGTAAGAATAGGAAGTAAACATATATGGGAGTCGAAATGCTTGCTTATTGGTGAAGGAGGTGTGGGTAAAACCACTTTGTTTGAAGTTCTAAATGGTCGCCCTTACGATGAGTATGAATCCGGCACTGTCGGCATCGAAATTGGGGCACTCAAATTGTCCCACCCTAAAAAAGAAGCTATCACGATGCGGCTCAACTGTTGGGATTTTGCCGGACAAGACTTTAACCATGCCATGCATCAATTTTTCTTTAGCAGCCGCGCGCTTTTCCTTCTCGTCTGGAATGCTCGGCATGGCTGGCAGCAGGGCAAACTGTACCGCTGGCTGGAAAACATCAAAGTTCGCGCCCCCGAAGCCAAAGTCATCCTCGTCGCCACGCACACCGACCAGCCCCACTCCGACTATCCCGCCGCCGACCTGCAAGCCAAATATCCCCAAATCGTAGACACCATCGAAGTTAGCAGCAAAACAGGTGACAATATTCCTGAACTGCGCCATCTCATTCAAACACACGCCGCCGACTTACCTTTGATGGGCTTACGCTGGCCACAAACTTGGCTGGATGCTGCCAATGCCGTCCGCGCCAAGTGTCAATCCGGCCAAAAACACGCCTCTCGCCGCGAAGTCATCAACGTTATAAAGGAACACGATCTCAACGAAGAAGAGTGCGGCATACTCATGCGTTGGCTGCATGAACTGGGCGATATTCTTCACTTCGACGATGAACCAGAAATGCGCGGGCGCGTTATCCTCGACCCTGAATGGCTCACTCAACACATCGGCATCGTCCTACGTAGCGATGAAGTACAGCAGCAAAATGGCATCCTCACTCGCCAGCATCTAGACAAACTCTGGGAAGATTTAGATGATTTTTTACGTGACCACTTCCTACGGATGATGGATAAATTCGATCTGGCCTACCTCATCCCCGATGATACCCAAGACCGCAGCCTCATCGTGGAACGCCTGCCGCTCGATCCACCTGATTACACAACGCAATGGCAAGAATTTGAGGATCGTGGCAACGAAATCAGCCTCCGTTTCAAGTTAGGCTCGATGCAGCCCGGTATCCCCACCTGGTTTATCGCCCGCTGCCACCGCTTTACCATGAACACGCATTGGCTCAACGGTGTCCTATTCAAAGATGAAGATGATCGCCACCGCGCCCTCGTCATTGCTGACGACCAGCAAGATACAGTGCAAATGACCGTGCGCGGCCCTTTCCCGCAACGCTTCATGTCCCTCTTACGCGACGGCTTCCGCGACACGCTCAAGCGGTACAAAGGGTTAGAAGTTGTTCGTAAAGTTCCTTGTCCTGGTGGATACAATGATCTCATTGAGGGACCTTGCTCACATGAATTTGATCTTGATAACCTGGAAAAATGGATCGTAAAGAGACCAGAAGCGGATGAAGTTGTTTGTCCATTTTGCGGTGACAGCTTTTCTCGTCTTCTGTTAGTAGAAGGTATCGGCGCAGCGTCCCTAACTCAAGAGTTAACCGAACAGCGCATCATTGAAGTGATTCGTGAAGAAAGTCAGTTGACGCGGCTTCACGTAGACGCGCAAATCATAAATCTGATCAAATATCATGAGCGTAATTTCTTGCGAGCATTTTACCTGGAACAAGATCGGGAAATGGTCACTTGCCCTAATCTCTTCACGATTCGCCAGGTACCCAAACGTGGCGTTGTCAAAAAGCAAGAGTGGCACATTCAACTGTACTGTCAGCAACCCGGTGCCTGGCATCCAGTTGGGGAGCCGTACATCATCGAAGAACAAAAAGAATGGTTTACAAAATCGCTGCCCTATCTAAAAACCTTACTTAAAGTCTTGAGCGTTGTTGCGCCCTTAGCCAATGCAGCTTTAGCCATCACTGACGTGGTTGGCGACAAAGTGCAGGTAGCCCGCGACCAACACACCACCTTTGAAAACGAAGTTAAAATGATGAGTGAACTGCTTAAAGGCACAAAAGTCGTGACGGAGTTGGAACGGCCGTTTGCCGAACGCATCCACGACCAACCAGAACGCTCAACCTTCCGCAAAGCCGAAGGTGCGGAGTTAGTTCCCATTCGAGAACTCATGGATCAACTGGCTGAAATTGATGAACAACAAGGTCGACCAAAATGGGCTGGCCTCACGCGCAGGCAAACACCAGAGGGTGATATTTTGTGGCTAGACCAGGAACATCTGCAAGAATACCTCAGCAAACGGAAACCGGTGCCGCAGCCAGAAGATTTTGAGTAGTTTCGTAACCAAGGACTGGCAGTCCTCGATTGAATTGTGTTGGGGCATGAATAATAAATGAGGACTGCCAGTCCTAAGGGTGTAATGAAAAGTTGTGTAATGGAAGCAAGAAGCAGAAAATGGGGGGATGAAAAAAGAACTCGATGAAATGCTCAACAGATTGAACCAGTGGGAAGCAGAGAACAAAGATGCCAATTTGACACAAATGGAAGAAGCGATTGATGCTGAGTTAGCTGGAATTAGGCAGCAATTGCTCGCACAAATGGCCAGAGAAGGGAAGGCGGCTAGGGTGGACTGTCCAAACTGCGACCAGCCAATGATGAAAAACGGGAAGAAAACGCGAACGTTACGAACCAAAAACGGCGACAAAGTCACAATTGAAAGGGAGCAAATGAGGTGTCATGAATGTGGGATGACACTTTTTCCCCCTGGATGAAAAACTCAGGTTGCTGAGAGGCGCGTATACGCCGCAAGTGCAAGAGGCCGTAACCCGATTAGGTAGCCGGCTACCCTATGCAGAAGCCCAAGAAGAGTTAGAAATGATGTGGGGCCTCGACATCTCCGTAGCAACCGTACGAGAAATCACGCTGCGAAACGGCCGTCTAGCAGATGAGCTAATTGAAATAGAAAAAGAACATCTGGAAAAGACAGCCCCCAAAGCAATAGCCAAACCAAAGCAACTCATTGTAAGTGCAGATGGGGCAATGGTACAGCTAAGAAATGGCGAATGGCGCGAAGTAAAAACGGTTGCCTTCGGTGAATTTGAGACTATCTGGGATGCTAAAAAACAAGAAGTCGTGACCAAAACAGGCAAGATAAGCTACTTCTCAAGTGCAGATAAGGCAGAGTTGTTTAGCGACAAGGCAATTGTCGAGTGGCAGCGACGGGGTGGGGAGAATGCTGAAAAAGTTGTCGCGGTTAATGATGGTGCTGTCTGGATACAGGGCTTCATCGACTATCATTGCCCCACAGCGACACGCGTGATTGATTTTGCCCATGCCCAAGGGTATATCGCCACGATTGGCAAAGCCCTGTATGGGGCAGAAAGTGACCGTTTCCAACAATGGTATCCCCAGATGTCTAAACAGTTAGGCACAAAAGCACCCCAACGAACGCTGAATGAATTGCGTTTCCTATGGACACAAAACCAAGCCCACCCAGCAGCGGATGAAATAGAAGCAGCGATTCGTTATCTTGAGCGACGTCAAACGATGATAGATTATCCACATTTCAGAAAAAACGGAATTCCCATTGGATCTGGGATAGTAGAGTCTGGGCATAAGGTGGTGATGCAACGACGGATGAAACAGGCTGGGATGCGCTGGGCGGATGAAAACCTCAATCCGATGCTTGCCTTGCGCATGGCAATCTGTAACAAGTGCTGGCGTGCTTCTTGGCAAGCGATTCAGGCTCATTTTCTGGCTACAAAACAGGCGCACCGTCTGCTGGAGAAGGCAGAAGCTCCGCAATCTCAGCTTGTTACTGAAGCAGATGTTGAGAATTTAGAGAAGCTGGCGGATAGGATACCTAGGCGTTCACAAAAGAGGCAGCCGTGGCAAGACCATCGGTGGATTTTTCCTCACAGAGCACGGCCGTTACACAAAATCTAATTACACCCCAGTCCTAAATTTATCTTGACACACCTCCTGCCCAGTGCTATTATGCGCCCACGATGAACCAGCAACGATTTTTTAGCTTCTTCTTTTTTAATAACGTCCGCGCCGCGTTTGCGCCGGAGGTTCGTTCTGCCTGAGAAGAAGCAGTAAAATACGAACACTCTCTGAAAGACGCGGCCAACACCGCGTCTTTTTTTTGTTTGTTTGGGCAAGAACCGTTAAACTTTTTGCTTGGGTTAAGCCGAGGACTGGCAGTCCTTGGCTATAATATTGCCAACAACCAATTAACAGGACTGCCAGTCCTAAGATTTAGGAAGTTAATTATGCTAGACCAACTGGAATCATTGTATGAAGCATCACTGGCCAAGCTGGGCGAGGTGGACAGTACGGCCATACTCGAAACCTGGTACCGCGACACGCTTGGCCGCAAAGGGAGCATCTACCTGCTCACCCGCCAGGTCGGGCAGTTAAGCCCCGATGAACGGCCGATTTTCGGTAAGCGAATCAACGTGGTGAAAAACGAGCTGGAAGCGGCGTACTCAGCACGACAGGCTGAGCTAAAAGCCGCCGAACTGGCCGATAAGATTGCCAGCTCCGCCATTGACGTGACCCTGCCAGGACGGCCGTTAACCACTGGCGGGCTACACGTCATCACCCAGACCCTACGCGACATCTACCGCATCTTTGGCGACATGGGCTTTCAAATCTACCGCTCGCCCGACGTAGAAACCGACGCCTACAACTTCGAGCTGCTCAACTTCCCGCCCCACCACCCGGCTCGGGAGATGCAAGACAGCTTCTACACCGATAACCCAGATGTGATTCTGCGGACCCACACCAGCGCGGGCCAAATCCGGGCCATGCGTGAATATTATCCCGAACCGGTGCGCGTAATCCTGCCCGGCATGTGCTACCGCAACGAGCAAATCACTACCCGCAGCAGCATCCAGTTCACCCAAGTAGAGGGGCTGGCCGTCGGCACCAACATCACCTTTGCCGACCTCAAAGGGACGCTCACCGAGTTTGCCCGCCGACTGTTCGGGGCCAATCGGCAGACCCGCTTCCGCGCCAGCTACTTCCCCTTCACTGAACCCAGTGCGGAGATGGATGTCACCTGCTTTTTGTGCGAATCGAAGGGGTGCCAGGTGTGCAAACACACCGGCTGGCTGGAGATTTTGGGTAGCGGCATGGTGCATCCTACCGTGCTGCGCAACGGCGGCTACGACCCCGAAATTTATACAGGTTTCGCCTTTGGCATGGGACCAGAACGCGTCGCCATGCTCAAATACGGCATTGATGATATTCGGCAATTTTGGAACAACGATTTGCGGTTCCTGAAGCAATTCTAAAATCTCAGAAGTCCGACTTTTTGAAAAAGTCGGGCTTCTCAAAGCAATTTTTTTGGAGTTTTTCCATGCTTGTACCACTTTCATGGCTAAAAGATTTTGTCACAATTGATAAACCCGTTGAGCAAGTAGACCGCCTGCTGACCAACGCGGGTTTAGAAGTAAAAACCGTTGAAAAGATCGGCATCCCCGGCGCAGACCTAGAATGGGATCGCGAGCTGATCCTGCTGGCGCACCTACTCAAGGTTGAGCAGCATCCCAATGCAGACCGGCTGGTTTTGGCGACGGTGGATTATGGCGACGGCCGTTCCAAAACCGTCGTCACGGGCGCACCCAACTTGTTTCAATATTTAGAGCAGGCCGATCTGGCTGCCTTACAGCTATACTCCCCCCTCGCGCTAGAAGGCTCGGTTTTGTACGATGGCCACAAAGAGGGGCTGTCCACAACCAAGCTCAAAGGGCGCGAGCTGCGCGGCATCTACAACGACGCCATGCTCTGCTCCGAAAAAGAGCTAGGCATCAGCGAAGAGCATGAAGGCATCATCCTCATCCAAAAAGATGCCCACTCGCCCGACTACCAGCCTGGCACGCCGCTGCAAGATGTGCTGGGCGACGCCGTCCTGGAGATCGATATCATCCCCAACATTGCCCGCTGCGCCTCGATGGTTGGCGTGGCCCGCGAATATGCCGCCCTCACCAACCAGCCCATCCGCTACCCGGATTATTCGGTAAAAATGGAGGGACCAAAGGTGGACGGCCGTATCCAGCTCACCACAGAAAACCCAGACCTCAACCCCCGCTTCGTCGGCTACATCATCGAAGGCGTACAGCAAACCGCCAGCCCCTACTGGATGCAGCACCGCCTGCGCTTGGCGGGGCAACGCCCCATCAACGTCGTCGTAGACATCTCTAACTACGTGATGCTAGAGATGGGCCAGCCCAACCACACCTTCGATTATGACTTCCTGCGCCAGCGGGCCGACCAATACAACCCAGGCGGCCCCATTCACATCAATACCCGCCTGCCCCACGACGGCGAAACGCTCACCACCCTGGACGGCATCCGCCACAAGCTGGAACCGTACAGCATTTTGGTAACAGACCCGCTGGGCAACCTGAGCTTGGGCGGGGTAATGGGCGGCGCAGACAGCGAAATCAAGCCAGAAACGCAAAACGTCTTTCTGGAAGCCGCCGCCTGGAACTTCATCAACATTCGTCGCACCAGCACCAAGCTGGGCATCCACACCGATGCCGCCTTCCGCTTTAGCCGAGGGGTGCATCCCAGCCAGGCACTGCTAGGCGCAACGCGTGCTGCTGAACTCATGCGCAGACTGGCGGGCGGCACCGTCGCCGATGGCGTCATCGACTACTATCCCAACCTGCCCGAACCCGTCACCGTCACGCTCAAGCTGGATTACGCCCGGCGGCTGAGTGGACTATTTTTAAGCGGTGCGGAAATGGCCGAACTGCTGAAACGCCTCGAATTTGAAGCTGAGGTGCATGACGACCATCTCATCGTGACCGCACCTGACCACCGCATGGACATTGAGGGGCCGCATGATTTGGTAGAAGAAATTTGCCGCATGTACGGCTACGACAATATTCCCTCTACCGTGCTGTCTGATGTGCTGCCGCCACAGCGGGGCAATCCCCAACTAGAGCAAGAAGAGCGCATCAAAGACGTGCTGGTGCAGGCTGGCTTGCAGGAATTGATCACCTTCCGGCTCACTTCCAAAGCGCAAGAAGCGAAGATGATTCCGCAAAATCACAAAGCTGGACCAGATGTACGGCCGTATGTCTCCCTCACCAATCCGCTCTCTGCTGAACGAGCCGACATGCGCCATAGTCTGCTCGCTTCCGTCGTGGAAATGGCTGCCAACAACAGCCGCTACCAGAACCGGCTAGCCATGTTCGAGGTCGGCCCCATCTTCATTGCTGACGAGGATGAAATTTTGCCAACCGAGCAAACGCGCCTCTCGATTGTACTCAGCGGGCAACGTTCCGCACCGGGTTGGCGAAACAGCGAATCCGGCCCTTACGACTTCTTCGATTTGAAAGGCGTGCTGGAGGCACTGTTCAGCGAACTACATCTAGACATCAGCTACGAACCGGTGAATCATCCCACTTACCGGCCAGGACGCACCGCTCGGCTGCTGTTGGGCGAAACCCAGGTTGGCGTCATGGGTGAACTGCATCCCCTTGTGGTCGAGCAGTTCGATATACAACTAGAAGATAGCGACCAACCCGTCCTAGCTGCCGACGTTGATCTGGACGCACTCATTGCCCACATTCCATCCCATTATCCTTACGATCCCATCTCGCCGTATCCAGCGGTGCATGAAGATATTGCAGTGGTGGTGGATAAGGATGTGGCGGCAACGGCCGTTGAAGACATTATTCGGAAATCCGGTGGCTTTTTGCTCAAGGATGTGCAGTTGTTCGATCTATACGAAGGCAAACAGATTGGTGCGGGCAAGAAAAGCCTTGCCTACCACCTCACCTTCCAGGCCCCAGACAAAACCCTCACTGACAAAGTGGTGCAAAAGAGCCGCAAAAAGATTGTTGGTCAGCTAAAACATCGGCTCAATGCCCAGCTACGTGAGTAAATCAGCCAAAAACTAATCCAAATATCGAAGCCAGGTGCGCGCCACCTGGCTTTTTTGTGTCCGAATCAGCCCGACAATCAGGCAGAATTTAGAGTCACCTATCAGATATTGTGGAATTTATGGCTGAAATATCTAAAAAACCACCCCAAAAACTGGTTGACATGCCTAAAAAACAATGATATAGTTGATACCTCAACAGTTGAGGTATCAACTATATTCCATCAGCTTCAAAAAGGTCTGCTAAATCAGCATGAGTGATAGAGAAGCTCTGTACAATCTTCTTAAAACAACCTTCATTCTCCTCGATGATGGGGATCGACGACTTTTTGGTCAGTTTGATCTAAGCCCAACTAGATATTACGCATTACTTCATATTTCAGAAAAGCCAGGATTGTCCTCCAGTGAGCTAAGCGATCGTCTACTGTGCGACAAAAGTAACGTGACGCGTATTGTCAAAGGGTTAGAAAACACTGGCTACATCATCCGCAAACCACACGAGTCAGACGGCCGTACCCTTCGCCTTTACCACACGGAAAAAGGGAAAACCGTCTGCAACCAAATCTCAGAGGCACACCAAGCGTATAACGAGCTTCGCCTAAACTGCATCAATGAAATTTCACAAGGCAGTTTGCTCGAAAACTTAACTATTCTCAACGATTCATTAAATGAAGAACTATTGCATCCACTATTCAAAATGAATGGACAAAATTCCAATCAATCCTAGCCCAAAATTAGAAACATTGACCACGCCTTTCACACAAATGACACGTTAACAGTTGCCTAAATATCTGCGCCACATTTACCATTTTCCTGCGTAAATCACAATTCTACGGCGCAGTTTTTGTCAAAATCCTTTTTACAATCTACATAATTCTATGCTTAAGGAGGTGATGCTCACAACGAGAGTCCACTTACACAAATTTCAAGTCTAAGCATATTTCACTTTAACTTTTTTTGAGGAGAGAGATGAACAACAAAAAATGGTACATCTTAACAATTTTATTTTTGCTAGGTGCCCTGTTCCTGAGTGCCTGCGGTGGCTCTGAACCAGCCACCGATGAATCGGCTGATGAACCGGCCACCACCACAGATACGGCCGAAGAAGAAACCATGGACGAAGAAGAGGACATGGAAGAAGAAGCCATGGACGAGGAAGAAATGGAAGATGAAGAAGCCATGGATGATGAGGAAGAGATGGAAGATGAGTCGATGGACGATGAAGAAACGGAAGATACAGCTTCTGAATTCGACACCACCATCACCATCTGGTCTGATGAACTGCTCACTCCCGTTATTTTGGAGCTAAAGGAATCCTTTGAAGCAGAATTCAACATTGGTCTCATCGTAGAAAACGTGCCAGATCGCAACGATCAATTCCCCATTGCCGCTCCGGCCGGGGAAGGTCCAGATATCATTATGCTCCCACACGATCGTCTGGGCGGTTTCTATGAATCTGGTCTGCTAGCTCCTGTGGATTTGGGGGACAAAGCAGGTGAATTTAACCCATTCGCCCTCCAGGCCTGGACGTTTGATGGCCAGCTGGTTGGTGTTCCTTACAATGTAGAAAACACGGCCCTCTTCTACAACACAGACATGATTGACACACCGCCGCAGACCTGGGACGAGCTGATCGAGATGGGTGCTGCTTTGGTTGATAGTGGCGAAGCCACCTACGCTACGGCTCTCGCCGGTACAACGTACGATGCTTTCCCACTCCAGACTGCATTCGGTGGCTATGTCTTTGGCTTAAACGATGACGGCACCTACAATCCTAATGATCTCGGTATTGACAGCGAAGGCATGATCGCCGCCGGCAACTTCATTCAAGACAATGTTGAAGCTGGTTACATCAGCAACAGTACCGACAACGATACTGCCAAAGCCCAATTCGCCGCAGGTGAAATACCGTTCCTCATGTATGGCCCTTGGGGTCTAGATGATTTCCGCACATCTGGCGTTCCCTACGCCATCGCCAGCTTCCCCTCGGCGACTGAACAAGGCGTACCTTTCTCTGGTGTTTGGGGCTTTGCTGCCAATGCCTTGGGCGATAACGTCCTCCTGGCCCAGACTTTCTTAACTGAAGTATTGGCCACTCCAGAGACAATGGAATTGTTGTCCATCGGCAGCAACCGTCCTTCTGCCTGGCTCTCGGTCGAAAACCCTGACCCTGACCTAGCTGCTTTTGCGGAAATTTCGACAGTAGCTGAACCAATGCCCGCCATCCCAGAAATGGGTTCTGTGTGGGGTAGCTGGGGTGATGCTTTCTCCTTGCTCATCAACGGTGAACAAGAACCGGCTGATGCTTTGGCGAATGCCGCTACTCAAATTCGTGACCTCATCGGTGGCTCTGCCGCTGGCATGGTCAACATTCCTGGTTCCTGGCAAGCAGCTTCCGGTCTATGCGGTGGCGACTGGGACCCAGCCTGTGAAGGGTCTGCACTCACCGACAATGGTGACGGCACCTACTCTGCAACCTACGACATGCCTGCAGGCGACTACGAAGTAAAAGTAGCCCTAGACGGCGGCTGGGATGAGAACTACGGTGTTGACGGTGCAGCTAATGGCGACAACATCACCTTCACTGTAGCAGCAGATGGCCCTGTAACCTTCACCTGGGATTCTGATTCCAAAATCCTGACGGTTGAAACTGGCGGCTAAACCGCGTAAATTAAAAGTGTGGCTTGGACATGTTCTGAGCCACACTTTTTAATATCTGTCTTAAAGAAACTTTCCACACCACCCAATCAAGTAAAACTGAATAAATATCATTTTTGGAAGAGAGGGTTATGGTCCCAAGACCATCCATATCCATTAGTAGGAAAAGGAGAACTGTCTTATGGCAGCTCAAGCCCTGAAACAACCAGGTGCTTCATCAGGTAGTACGCAAAGTGCTACACTGCTAAACGTTATTCTGCGATTGGTGCTACTATTAGCCATTGATGGCTTCCTCATTTGGTTTGCCCTAAGTGCGTTTGCCGAGGGCTACACACCTTTGGGAATTGTCATCGTTGTTATCGCAGCAGCCGTCAATTACATTATCCTCGTTAAGGATATGTATCCGCTCCGCTGGATGCTTGCCGGACTAATCTTAATGGTGATGTTTGCCATTTGGCCTATTTTATTGACTGTGTTTGTGGCGTTCACAAATTATGGAGATGGCCATTTACTTACCAAAGTTCAATCCATTGAACTGCTACAGCAAGAGCGTTACTTACCAGAAGGTGGCGCGGCCTACTCTTGGACTGGCTACCAAAACGAAGCTGGCGAGTATGTTCTGTGGCTACAAAATGAAGCTGGTGAAGGCTTTGTAGCGTTTCCAGGGACAGCACTCATTCCGGCTAGCGAAGCCACGGGGCTTGGAGAACTAAATGAGGATGGTATTCCAGACTCAATAGAAGGGTATCAGAAGCTCAATGCGCTCCAGGTCGCTAGCGATCAAACAATTCCTAGCATTCAGTTTGGCTCAGAGCTGGACGGGGTGCAGATTCGTTCTGCTCAGGAAGCTGCCCAGCTACAACCAAAATACGAGTATGATGAAGCGACAGATACGCTAACCAATCTGGAGACGGGTATTCGCTATTCCCCAGTTGAAGGTGATTGGACTTCTGAAAGAGGTGAAACGTTACCGTTTGGTTTTCGTGCCTCCGTAGGCACGAGTAACTTCACACGCTTTTTCGACAGTCCAGCTCTTCGTGGCCCGCTGGTGCGGATCATTACCTGGAACTTCGCTTTTGCCTTCTTGAGTGTCTTTACGACATTTTCTCTGGGTCTAGCCATCGCCTATATTTACAATGATCGCTCACTACCGGGGCGCAAAATTATTCAATCCTTCTTGCTGATTCCTTATACAATTCCTAGCCTGATTACAATCATTATTTGGCGCGGTATGTTTAACAACCAGCTAGGCGTCATTAACCGAACCCTGGAGGATTTATTTGGCATTGCCCCTGCCTGGTTTATTGACCCTACTCTGGCAAAAATCGCAATTCTGGTTGTCAATTTGTGGTTAGGCTACCCTTACTTCATGCTCATTTGCAGCGGTGCCTTGCAGGCCATACCAGAGGATTTATACGAGGCGGCTCGCGTGGACGGGGCCAATGCATGGCAAAGATTTTTCAAGATTACGTTGCCCTTGTTGCTCGTTTCTGTTGGACCACTGTTGGTTGCTTCTTTTGTTTATAATTTCAACAATTTCAACCTGATTTTCTTGTTCATTGAGGGCGGGCCACCCATTGCCAATTCGGCAACCAGGGCAGGGCATACGGACATTCTGATTTCGTATGTGTACAACTTTGCCTTTGCCTCTGGCCGTGCAAAAGAGTATGGGCTAGGCTCAGCAATTACGATCATCATTTTCATTATTGTGGCTGTCATTACCCTATTCCAGTTCCGCTATACCAAAATGTGGGAGGAGGTTGGTGAAGGTGTCTAACATAACTTTGAAACAACGGAAAAGATTGAATCATGCTGGCCGTTGGTTAGTCGCGCTGGTTCTAATTTTCTTTGCCCTTTTTCCGGTTTTGTGGGTGATTTCAGCGTCGCTAAACCCATTAAATACGCTGGCTTCGGCACAGTTTATTCCAGATAATATCGGCTTAGATAATTACCGATTTTTGTTTGAGTCGCCAGAGTTCCCATTTTTAACCTGGCTGTGGAATTCCATCAAGATTTCTACGATTACCACGTTTCTATCTGTATCCATAACGACGTTGGCAGCTTTTGCGTTCTCCCGTTTGCGGTTTACTGGCCGTGAAAATATGCTGAAGGCCATTCTGCTTATTCAAGTATTTCCTGGTTTGTTGGCGATGATTGCTATGTTTACGCTTGTCACTCAGTTTGGCACGATTATTCCTGCGTTGGGTTTGGATACGCATGCGGGTTTGATTATGGTTTACCTGGGTGGCGCTATGGGTGTAAATATTTGGTTAATGAAGGGCTTCTTCGACACCATTCCACGGGCGATTGATGAAAGTGCCATGGTAGATGGGGCGACACATTGGCAAATTTTCTCGCAGCTTTTACTGCCGTTGATGCGGCCGATTTTAGTCGTCGTCGGTATTTTGTCATTCATTGGTACTTATGGCGACTTCATTCTGGCCCGTATTTTGTTGAAGAGTACGGATCAATACCCGCTGATGGTTGGTTTGTTCATCTTTACCAGCGGTCAATTTTCCCAAAATTGGGGGCCTTTCGCTGCTGGGGCACTCTTGGGGGCATTACCTATCATGATTATCTACCTGCTTTTGCAGGATCAAATTGTGGGTGGATTGACTCAAGGAGCCGTGAAAGGATAAGTAATTGTAAATTGAGAATTGTGAATAGCTAAGCTAATTGTTAATGTCACGGCCGTTTCCCACACACACCTCCCCAGGTTGAAGGGAAACGGCCGTTTTCTATCATCAACAAAATTCAGGAGCCTTCTATGCAAAAACGCCTGTTCCTCATCTTCTTTTCAATTATCTTTTTGCTGATTGCCTGTGATGACACAGCCCCGACCGCGACGCCAGATGGTGGGGTGGCAACGGCCGTTGCCACCGAAACTAATGAACCAGAACCCACCAATCCACCCAGCCCTACCGCCACGCCCGATCCCTTTGAAACCGGCACCAACGGTTTCCCCTGGTGGAACGACCTCGTCTTTTACGAAATCTTCGTGCGCAGCTTCTATGATACAGATGGCGACGGCATTGGCGACCTGAACGGCGTCATCGAAAAACTGGACTATTTGAACGACGGCGATCCCACCACCACAGACGACCTCGGCGTCACCGGCATCTGGCTTATGCCCATCACCGTTTCCCCCAGCTACCACGGCTATGACGTCACCGACTACTTTCAGGTAGACCCAGAATATGGCACCAATGAGGATTTCTTGCGGCTGATGGATGAAGCCCACGCCCGCGGCATTCGCGTCATCGTTGATTTGGTTTTGAACCACACCTCTACGCAGCACCCCTGGTTCATCGAATCACAAAACCCTGACTCAGAATTTCGGGACTGGTACATCTGGGCTGAAGAAAATCCCGGCTATCGTGGGCCAGATGGACAAGTTGTGTGGCATAACAATCCCAGCGGCTACTACTACGGCGTATTTTGGAGCGGGATGCCTGATCTGAACTACGAAAATCCGAACGTCACCTTTGCCATGTTCGATGCCGCCCGCTTTTGGTTAGAGGACATGAATGTAGATGGCTTCCGGCTGGATGCTATCAAGCATATGATTGAAGAGGGACAGGGACAGCAAAACACGCCCAGCACACACGAATGGCTGCAAGAATTTTACCGATTCTACAAAGCTGTGGAGCCGAACGCATTGACCGTAGGAGAAGCATGGACAGGCACCCAGCAAGTTGTCGATTACACTGGTGATGAAGTAGATATTGCCTTCCAGTTCTTTCTGGCCGAAGATATTTTGAACAGTGCCAACGCAGGGCTGGCCTCAATTTATGCCGATACGCTCAGGGAAGTTTACGATTCCTTCCCTGCAAATCAGTATGCCACCTTCATCACCAATCATGACCAAAATCGGATCATGTCCCAATTGGACGAGGATGAAGGCAAAGTGAGGGTTGCAGCGGCAATCTTACTCACCACCCCTGGTGTGCCCTTCATCTATTATGGTGAAGAAATTGGTATGACCGGTATTAAGCCCGATGAGGATATTCGCTTGCCAATGCAGTGGGACAGCAACAGCCCAAACGTTGGCTTCACCGAAGGCACCCCGTGGCGACCTGCCGCCGCTGACTTTCCTGAACGCAGCGTCGCCCGCCAGATTGACGATCCAGATTCATTACTAAGTTTGTATCGCGATCTAACCCATCTTCGCAATGAACATGAAGCGTTGCGCGTGGGCAATTGGACATTGGTAGAAGCTGGCTCACCCAGGCTCCTCACGTTCTTGCGCCAAACAGAGAATGAAACGGTGCTGGTTGTCATCAACGTCAATCGAAACCCGGTACAGGCGGATGACTACAATCTGGATTTAGCGTTGGATGGGGAAGTTACGGCCGTTTCTCTCTATGGTCTGGAACCCAACGGCAATCCAACAAGCGGCGGCTACGTCCCCTTCGACGAAATTCCGCCACAGTCAGTTCACATCTTGCAGCTTGCACCTAAGGGGTAATTTTACGGGTTACACAACATCACGGGGTTCGGTCAAAAGCTGCAAACCAGCCAAAATTTGCAGCACCCGGTCTTTCGACAGGGTTCCGATTTTTTCGGTTAGAGTTAGCTTATCTACCGTAAGCAATTGAGAGATATTCACAACGCTTGATTTCGGTAAATTGGCTTCCCCTTTGTATAAACGCACATTTCCCGGCACCTGCGCTCGGTACAAATTGGAGGTAATGGCACAAACAACCGTTGTATTGATTTGACTATGATTAAAGACATTGTTTTGAATAACAACATGCGGCCGTCGAAAACCAGGTTCGGACCTTGATGGTAATCCAGTGAACAGCCAAAAAACGTCACCCTGATTGATTACCATCCCTCATCCTCCAAACCGCTGGCATAGAGTCCCTGTATCTCTTTTAAGTAAGTTTCCTCTTGCTGCGTAGGCGGATGTTCACTATAAACTTGGTTGATTGCCGCCAGCAGTTGTTTGTTCTGGTATTGCTCTAAAAAGGCTTCCATCGCAATCACAAAAAGGCGACTGCGCGGAATCCCCATCTCTTGAGCAAGGGAATCAACTTGTTCTAACAATGGTTTGTCTAAAGAAATGGCTGTTTTTACGGTTGACATTATCACACCTATATTTTTACTTTCAGTATAACAAAAGGTACTCAGTGTGTAAATACCGCTTGGTGCCAGGTGCCTTGAAGAATATTCACACAACATTTCAGTCGAACTATGAAAAAAATTATTGTACTCGCCATTCTAATCTTGTTAGCAGCTTGTGGGCCTAGAGAGGATACGGCCGTGTCTACCACTCCATCCACTCCCCACATCCAAAACATCAGCCGCGCCGCTGCCGGAACCCTTTATTCCACCATTGACCAACTAGCGGCCAATCAACCAACCGGGAACCAACCGGCCATCAATCTGCTCATCGCTGCCAACGTAATTGCCTGGCTGGGGCTTTTGCTCTTTATCTGGCGCACGCGCCGTCAGTTAGGCGTAAGTCGTTGGGCATGGCAGGTAGCTGGGGGGGTGTTGGTGATGATTGTTTTGGCAACGGCCGTTTACCTCTTCACCAGCTTGCAAAACACACCACCTACTGCCCCCCTCGAATCCACAACCAGCTTGGCAGACCGGCTGGCACAGGCTGGTGCTATCCCTCCCTTGCAGTTGTCTGCCGCTGCCAACACCGAGGTCGAATTGGGACGTGCTCTGTTCTGGGACCCTATCCTTAGCGGCAACAAAGATATTGCCTGCGTCACCTGCCACCACCCCAATGAAGGCACCGGTGACGGACTGCCCTTGCCCATCGGCACGGGCGGGCAAGGGCTGGGGCCAACACGGGTGCTGCTGCCCACGGCACGGCAAATCCTCGTGCCGCGCAACGCCACGCCCATCTACAACCTGGGGCTGGATGGTATGGACGTGCTGTTTTGGGACGGCCGTGTTTCAGTCACACCAGACGGTCAGTTCAACAGCCCCGCCAACGATGACACGCCCCACAATCTGGCAAACGCCATTGCTGTGCAGGCGATGTTCCCCGTCACCTCGCGGGACGAAATGCGCGGTCACTCCGGCGACAACGACATTTTCGGCGAGCGCAACAGCCTCGGCACCATTCAAGACCACCAGTTCACTCTCATGTGGGAAGGGCTCATGGCCGACGTTTTGGCCGTGCCTGCTTACCAAGAGCTATTCCAGGCTGCCTACCCAAGTGTACCGTTAGACGAACTCACCTTTGCCCACGCTGCCAACGCCCTGGCCGCTTACCAGATGGACACCTTTACCTTTTTAGACAGTCCGTGGGATCGCTATTTGCAAGGGGATGAGACAGCACTGTCGCCAGAAGCATTGGCCGGAGCCGAGCTGTTTTACGGTGAAGCGGGCTGCGCCAGCTGCCACAGCGGCTCGCTGCTGAGCGACATGCAGTTCCATAACATTGGCGTGCCGCAAATTGGCCCAGGCAAAGGGAATGAAGCCCCGCTGGATTTCGGACGTGCCCGCGAAACAAGTAGCGACAGCGATCTGTTCGCCTTCCGCACGCCGCCGCTGCGCAACGTGGCCATCACCGGCCCCTGGATGCACAACGGCGCGTACAACTCGCTAGAAGTGGTCATTCGCCACCATCTAAATCCGCAAGAAGCCGTCGCAAATTATGATTTTGGGCAGCTATCGCCACTGGTTTTGGCAGAAGATTCGGGGGATACGGCCGTACACACCGCCGCCCTAAACGCCCCCTCCTTCGGCATGCCCACCCGCGAACTCACTAATGCAGAAATCGCTGCCCTGATTGCATTTTTAGAATCACTCACCTCCCCCACCGTCCTGGATTTAAGCCACACCATTCCCGATTCGGTACCCAGCGGCTTGCCGGTTGGTGGGGCAATTAACTAAGCTATAGGGGCGGTTCGCGAACCGTCCTTACGCACAATTTCAACAACACTTTCCAAAAATCAAAACAGGCAGAATAGCAGATGGATGACTTTGTATTTGGCTCACTTTCCACCACTGAAAAACGACTAAAATATTATCAGGAGTGGCGGCAAGGCGTGAAGCATCACAGCCAGATTTACCCCCGCGCGCCGCAGGCAAATGACGCACCCGAACTGACAGTCGTTGTGGGGCAGCCCCAACTCATTGACCGGATTGAGTGTGAGATGATGCTGCCAGAAACGGCCGTTTTCCCCTTCACGCGCGCCAAAACAGAGTGGGATTTACTCAACTGGCAATATTTGCAACATTGGCAAATTGCCCTACCGTCGCAACCAAATGGCACTCTGGTGCGCTACGTGATCAAAGCGTATCCTGCTGATGGCTCTGAGCCAATATTGGCCGACGACGGCGAGGTGTTTTCGTACTATGTTGGCCCCAGCGAGCCGCCTGCCTGGAGCCAGGATGCGATTGTGTACCAGATTTTTCCCGACCGATTTTATGTGGGAAACGGCCGTGCCTGGAACCCCACCCAATCCCTCAACGACATCTACGGCGGCACCCTGCGGGGCATCATCCAAAAGCTGGATTACATCGCCGAGATGGGCTTCAATGCCATATGGCTCAACCCCTTCTTCCCCGACGAGAGCCATCACGGCTACCATGCCTCAGACTATTTCAGCGTCAACCCTCGCCTGGGCAGCATGGACGACATTCAGGAATTGGTAAACACAGCCCACAGCAAGGGCATCCGCTTGCTGCTCGATTTTGTCGCCAACCATTGGGGCAGCGCCCACCATAGCTTCCAGGAAGCCATTCGCGATCCGCACAGCCCCTATGTCGATTGGTACCACTGGATAGATTATCCGGTGGATTACGAAACCTTTTTTGGCGTGATGGAACTACCTCAGGTCAACGTCAACAACCCCGACGTGCGCGACTATTTGCTGCGTAGCATCCGCTTTTGGCTGGCGGATATTGGCTTCGACGGCCTGCGCCTCGACTACGCCCTTGGCCCTACCCACGACTTTTGGACAGAATTACGCGCCACCGTCAAGCAAATCAAGCCAGACGCCTGGGTTTTTGGCGAAGTGGTCGAGACGCCTACCACGCTGCTGGGATACGAAGGTCGTCTGGACGGTTGCCTAGATTTCTCGCTAGAACAAGCCCTGCGAGACACCTTCGCCCTCCAGCGTATGACCATCTCTGAATTTGCCAGTTTCTTGATTAAGCACGAACGCTTCTTCCCAGAAACGTACAGTCGCCCCAGCTTTTTAGACAACCACGATATGAACCGTTTTTACTTTGCCACGGGCCACGACAAGCGCAAGCTGAAGCTGGCCGCCTTGTGCCAGTTCACGCTAGTCGGCCCGCCCATCATCTACAACGGCACCGAGGTGGGCGTACGCCAGCTCAGGAGCATGTCTGACCCCAACAGTGAGGGCATGGAGGAAAATCGTCAGCCGATGCTGTGGGGGGACGATCAAGATGCCGACATTCGGGAATATTTCCGCTGGCTGATCCAGTTCCGCAAGGCGCATCCGGCACTGCGCCACGGCCGTTCTAAAATCCTCCAGGCAGATGACCACACATTAGTCTATGCGCGGGTTCACGCCGAGGAAACAGTTTGGGTGGCGCTAAATGCAAGTGATGAGATGCGGAAGGTAACGGCCGTTTACCACAACCACCAGCACACCTTCACCCTGCAACCCTGGGCCGGAGACGTACACTGCTTTGAATAAAAAATATCACGCAAAGGCGCAAAGAAAAATTAAACATCTTTGTGCCTTTGCGTGAGCCATTCTCTGAAAAATGCTTGACAGGTCAACCAGATTCTTTATAATCCGGCGAAATTTACAAGGCGATAAACTTATCGCCCAATAAACGCAATGATCAGGACGAGTAAGGATTGAGCCTGTACCAGAGATTGGAGTGCCAGCGGCTGTAAGCCTCCAAAGCAAAGACAATCCCCAAAACCCCCTGAGAGCGACTGCCTGAACGATTATTAGAGTAAGGTAGCACGGCTGGCCCCGTTAACGGCCGTCTTGAGAGTAATTAGTATTCAGTAATCAGTTCTGAAAACTGATAACCAATTACTGGCCATTGGTTACTGAATTGGGTGGAACCGCGACGCCGTCGCCCCATGTGGGCAACGGCGTTTTTTATTTTTGGAGATAAGGAGATTTAATTATGGAGAAGAAAATTCCCGTCGGCATCCTCGCTGCCACTGGCTCAGTGGGTCAGCGTTTTATTCAACATTTGGTAGACCATCCCTGGTTTGAAATTAGTGCCCTCACTGGCTCAGCGCGTACAGCAGGACGGCCGTATGGCGAAGGTGTTAACTGGCTGCTGCCCGGTGACCCGCCCGCCACCGTCGCCAAGATGATTGTGCAGCCAACTGAGCCAAATCTAGAGCCACGCGTGCTCTTTTCGGCACTGCCCACAGCTCAGGCGCGTGAGCTAGAGCCGAAGTTTGCCCAAGCTGGCTACATCGTCCTTACTAACGCCTCGCCGTTCCGCATGGACCCGTGCGTGCCGCTGCTCATCCCAGAGGTGAATCCAGACCACACGGCACTCATCCCCCGCCAAAAAGAAGCGTACGGCTGGGACGGCTGGATTGTGGCCAATGCCAACTGCTCCACCACGAGCATCGTCCTGCCGTTGCAGATTTTGCATAAACGGTATGGGGTGGAAACGGCCGTTGTCACCACACTTCAAGCCATCTCCGGCGCAGGCTACCCCGGCGTCCCCTCACTAGACATCATGGACAACATCGTTCCCTACATCGGTGGGGAAGATGGCAAGCTGGAAACCGAACCCCGCAAGCTGTGCGGCACCTATGCCAACGGCGAAATTCAGATGGCCCCCTTCAAAGTGAGTGCCCAGGCCAACCGCGTGCCTGTCATAGACGGCCACTTGGGCAGCGTTTCCGTCAAGCTCAGCCAATCTGCCTCGGCTGAAGAAGTCATTGCGCTATTCAAAACCTGGCAGCCCCCCGACATCATCCGCGATCTGCCCACCATGCCCGACTCCGTCTTCATCTACCGACCCGAAGCCAATCGCCCTCAGCCCCGCCTGGATCGGGACGCAGGCAACGGGCTCGCCTGGACCGTCGGCGGCGTGCGGGATTGCCAGGTGAACGACATTCGCTTCCTTTCTATCACGCACAACACCCTGCGCGGCGCGGCCAGTGGCTCGGTTTTGAATGCAGAATTACTCGTGAAACAAGGACTCATCAAACCTGCTTAGACAAAATATAAAGAAAGAGTCTATCAACCTACGCCAAGTCAAGCACTCAGGTGATGAGTTTAGTTTAGGCGAATGCTTGCCCTCGACTTGTGAAATGTGGAATCCTCCAAGGCAATAAGTCAGCGAATATCCAGATCGGAGGAACTACATTATGAATTGGGTGCAGCATTTTAGCGGCCGTCCACAGCTTAAATTGGAACAATATCAAGGGGAACATATTTCCGAGTTGGAAAGCAGGCGCATTGGGGATTCTATCGCCCAGTTTCAACGAGGTGAATCTTCTGAAGCCAGAGATTTTCTTGAGAAGTCTCAAACCTTTTCCAGAAAATCAGGGAATCCAACTTTCTTTGAAGAATCCAAACTCTTTGTGCAAGAAGAGAACTATCATTCCTATCTTCTGGCAATCTTTATGAATCAATCAAATATTTGTATGGCCTCGGACGCTTGGGCAGATAACGTGTTCAGATGGATCAGATCATTTGGCGATATTGCCTGGTCGTCTCGTGTTTTATTAACGGCCGAAATCTTGGCTCAAGTTTATTATCCGGCACTGAAAGAAGCCACGTCATCATCGTTGTTGCGTGCAATTTGTGAACGAATTATTGAAGATGAGGAGTATCACATCTTGTTTCAAACAGAGCGCATTGCCCGTGTTTTGCAGCACCATAGTCGAATCTATCTGACAATCCATTCCCTTTTAGGTTTGAGTTTGTTTTTAGGGACGACTCTCGTTGTGTGGCTTGAGCACCGAAAAGTTTTGTCAAGCTCGCTTTCATTCCTAAACTATTTCAAGGCCAGTTTCGGTTACTATCGATTTGCAATGGCTCAATTGAGTAGCTTTCTCACAAGTCAGAAGCCCACTCTAGAAGATTTAGGATCATACGCCAAATAACCTGAGAGTGGTTTCAGGATTCTCTGATTCGTTGAAACTATTGACTCAACCCCTCAACAATCGTGTCTACATTGGCACGAAACATACCAATATAGTTATCTGCACCGCTGCCGGCCAGGCCAAGCGCGCCGGTGTAGAGCGGCACGACTTGCACTTCGTCGCACTCGTTTAGCTCACCTGCTACGGTTTGGGCTAAGGAATCGCTAACGGCCGTTTCCGTAAACATTGTGCAAATTCCCTGTCCTTCCATCGCAGCAATCAACGCCGTTAAATCGCTGGCCGACGGCTCAGCCAGGGTGCTGCTGCCAGGGATAACGGTTCCCAGAATGGTAAAGTCGTATTCGTGGGCAAAATAGGCCAACGAACTGTGGTTGGTAACCAAAAAGCGACGGTCTGCCGGAACTTGAGCCAGTTGAGTTTCGGCATACCCTTCTAGCTCAGCCAGTTCAGCCAGGTAAACGGTGGCGTTGCTTTCATAGGCGGCGGCGTTGGCCGGATCAAGATCGCTCAAAACCTGCGCCACATTTTCTACCCACTGCGCTACGTTATGAATACTGAGCCAAACGTGCGGATCGGCCCCGCTGTGTTCATGTTCCTCGCCCTCTGCTTCATCTTCGTCCTCATGGTCGTCTTCGCCAAAGGCCAGCGGCTCGATGTTGGCAGAGATGGGCAGCAGCGGCACGCCCGTCCCAATTTCCTCTAAATCGTGCACCAACGCTTCTTCCAAATCCCAGCCATTCACAAAGATGACGTGTGCGTCAGCAACGGCCGTTAACAATCGCGCACTCGGTTCAAAACTGTGCGGATCCTGCCCCGGCCCCATCAAAACGGTGAGATCGATGGCGTCGCCCCCCACCTGCGCCACCACATCGCCAATGATGCTGGTCGTGGCGACAACCTTGAGCGGCGCGCCGTCCAATGCGGCGGCGTCCAGCTCCGGCAAGGAGAGGTACTCGCCCTCATCAGCATGGTCGTCTTCGTGGTCGTGGCCATCTTCACCTTCTGCCACCTGTTCACTGTCATGATCGTCTGTGGCGGGTTCGGCCGTTTCGCCTCCACCAGAACAAGCCACCACCAACACGGCCCCAATTAAGAGCATCAGTATCCAAATTTGTTTATTTAGCTGCTTCATCATCACCCTCTTTTAATGAGATATTGTATCAAAAGGTATTTTGTATCAATTCTAGCAAGCTGTTTTTGATTGTCAAAAACAGCTTCCCCTCCCTGTGGGAGGGGATTGAGGGGAGGGGATTCAACCAAACCCGATTTTCCGGTATACTGGGCACAGTTCAGTCAGACAACCAGCAGCAGGAACCAACATGAGCAACGAAATCAAGGTCAACAATATTGAGAAAAGCGAAGGCATAGCCATCGGAGACGGTGCGCGCGTTGAAATTAACAAAACGTACGTACTGCCAGCTTACCGCCCGGACGCAGTGCACAATCTGCCCCCACCAAACCCGCATTTTATAGGACGCACAGAACAACTAGAGCAGATTGCCGCTAACTTTGCCAACACGGCCAACCCGCTGGTGGTGACGCAGGCGATTGCCGGACTGGGCGGCGTGGGCAAGACGCAGCTAGCACTGGCCTACGCCCACACCCACCGCGACCAGTACGACATGCTGTGGCTGCTGCGCGCCAGCGACACCCCCACGCTGGGCAACGAGCTGCGCCTGCTGGGTTTAACCCTGAAAATTGTTGAACAGAAAGAGACAGACGCGGAAATCATACGGACCAAGGTGTTGAACGAATTGAGCAGCAGTAAGAAACGGTGGCTGCTGCTCTATGACAATGTGGATGAACTGACTCCGCGCGACCTGCGCCCTTACCTGCCCAGCGGTGGGCGTCTGCTCATTACCAGCCGCCGCGCCGCGGCACATTGGCAAACGTTTGGACAGACGCTTTCTTTGGATACGTTTACCGAGGCGGAAGCAACTACTTTTTGGCAAGAACGCGAACTGCCCGACGCGCCAGAACTGGCAGATTTAAGCACAGAGCTGGGCTACCTGCCGCTGGCGATGGAACAGGCGGCAGCGTTTATGCAGGTACAGCAGCTGCCTGCCGCCGAATACCTGGCCTGGTTCCGCGAGGCGCGGGAGAGCTTGTGGAAAGAAGAAGAACCGCCCACAGATTACCCCAAGCCAGTAGCCGCGACGTGGCAGATTGGCTTTGAGCACGCCCGTCAGCGCAAAGGCGCGGCAGAGCTGCTCAATTTATGCTGCTTTTTAGACCCGGACGGGATACCGTTGGATTTGATTAAGCAAGTTGCTAGGTTAGAAACGCAAGAGGAGACAAAGCAGGTTGCGACACTGCAAGAAGTGGTGGCAGATGAGCGGCAGCTGCGGCTGGCACTAACGGCATTGCGCGACTACTCCCTGCTACACCAGGCGGAGGATGGCACCATAACGCTGCACCGGCTGGTGCAAACGGTGGCCCGTGACCGCATGGGCCGCGAACGCGCCCGCGCCTGGGTGGAACTGGTGGTAGATTTGCTGCGTAAGGTGTACCGCTATGACCAGCACGACCTGAGCACCTGGGCCGCCTGCGGTGACCTGCTGCCCCACCTGACCATCGCCACCGACCTAGCTGAACAGCACGGCTGCGAAACCAATAACACCGCCTCATTAAATAACTCAGCTGGGTTTTATATCAACTCGCGCGGCAGCTACGCTGCAGCCTTGCCGTTTTACGAACGCACCCTCGTCATTCGCGAAAAAGCCCTCGGCCCTGACCATCCGGATACTGCTCTCAGCCTCAACAATCTCGGCTCCTTGCTCCAAAATATGGGTGACCTAGCCGCTGCACGGCTGTATTTCAAACGCGCCCTCGCCATCAATGAAAAAGCCCTCGGCCCTGGCCATCCGGATACTGCCCACAGCCTCAATAATCTCGGCTCCTTGCTCCGCGCTATGGGTGACCTGGTCGCTGCACGGCCGTTCCTCGAACGTGCCCTCGCTATCAATGAAAAAGCCCTCGGCTCTGACCATCCCTACACTGCCCGAACCCTCGACGATCTCGGCTCCTTGCTCCAAAACATGGGTGACCTGACCATCGCACAGCCGCTCTATGAACGCGCCCTTGCCATCCGCGAAGATGTCCTCGGCTCCAGCCATCCTGATACCGCCCTCAGCCTCAATAATCTCGGCTCCTTGCTCCGCGCTATGGGTGACCTAGCCGCCGCACAGCTATTTTTCAAACGCGCCCTGACCATCACCGAAAAAAACCTCGGCCCCGACCATCCCACTACCGCTCGCAGTCTCAACAATCTCGGCTCTTTGCTCCAAGACATGGGAGACTTGGCCGCTGCACGGCCGTTTCTCGAACAGGCCTTCGCCATCACCGAAAAAACCCTCGGCTCCGACCATATTAACCTAGCTTTCAGTTTGAACAATTTGGGTATGTTGGCTTATACGGAAGGTGATTTTGAACAGGCACAAAATTATTTGGCACGGGCGCTAGCCATTTTTGAAAAAGCGTTAGGATCAGATCATCCCAACAGCAACGTCGTTCGCACCAACCTCGCCGCCATTGAGGCCAATATTTCCTCATAACAATTCATCATTGGTAGGGGCCAGGCAGGTGGCCGCAATCTAACAAATTACGCTGCTTGAATCTCTCCACCTGCCTTGCCCTTGCCCTTTTACATGGCAAACCATCTACCCATTGTGGCCTTTGGGCGAGGCGGTTGGTAGGGTTGTTTGGCCGCTGCTCGTTCATTAGTTGCCAACCGCCTCGCCCCTACCCACGTTGTGTGCGTTGTGATTATTTTGTCGGGTTTTGCAAATTCGTTACTCCCGACGGGCAGGCACGGGAACCTGCCCCTACCGCCAACCGTGGACGGATAACCGATGACCGTTCACCGCTTACGGGGCCACGGTCACGGGGTCAGCGTACCAGGTGGGCACCAATTGCACCCAACTATTGCCAATTTGCAGGGGGAAGGGACGGCCGTCGGCGGCGGTGATGGTGAGCAGGTCGTTGCGCCCTTCGCGGTGCCAGGTAATGGGATATTGCTGCCCGTCGCGCAAAATGAAACCAGTACCGCTGCCCCACAGCTGAATCTGCACGGAGAGATGGGTGCAGACGTCGTTGGTTATTTGCTCACAAATGGTGGCATCCTCCACGTGGAACGGGGCAATGACGACCACGTTGGCCGCACTCACCTGCTCGCCCGTGTTAGCGTCCAGCACCGGTTCCCCGGCGGCCCAGCGGAAGTAACGGCCCGCGGCCGCATCATAGCGCCATTCCACCAGTTCCCACTCATAATCCAGCGTGACTTGGCTGGCAGACGTGCCCCCGGCGGGCGGCTCGCTGGTAAAAGTAAGCAAGCCGTTGAAGTTGGGCGGCGTGTTGAGTCCCTGCGCCTCTAATCCCTGGCGGAAAATGTCGGGACGGCCGTACAAAGTGTGCTCAAACGGTTTATCCTCCCCGGTGCGGAAGTAGCCGGGATCGGCGGAGCGAATAATGCGGCTCTCGAAGTCGGAAGCGTTCAGCCGCTGGTTGACGCCAGTGCTCGCCCCGGAAAAGACGAGGGCGGCATCGTAAATGGCGGGCAGCTCCACGTCAATGAGCCGGGCACTGCGGATGGGGCCAACCAGCTCCGCCTCCTGACCGTACATGATGAGCGTGAAGCGGGTAATGTGCCCCTCAGCGGTGTGCTCAAACACCCAGTCGGCACTGTTGAGGCCAGCTTGGGGCCGCACGTAGCTGGGGGGCGCGTTGGAGATTTTGATGGCTAACGGCCGTCTTTGCAGCAAGGCAGGATCCATCACCAATTCACCAGTCAACGGGTTGCGGTCGGTGCCAAAATCGGCGGCGGTCAGTAAGCTCACGCCTTCGGCAGCAGGTTCGCTAGCCACCGTACTGGTGGCGGTGGGGGCAATGGTGGGCGGCGGGGGCAGCGTAGCTGGCGTGGTTGCCGTCTCGGTTGAGGCGGTGGTGGGCTGGGTGGATTCAGTGGAAACGGCCGTTGTCGGTGGTGGCGCAATCGGCGTGGCTGTGGCGGCTGGCTCACTGGTGCAAGCCACAGCCAGCCAGAAGACGGTTAGTAAAAGCATTATTTTTAGTCGCATATTTATTCATTCTCCTTTCCAACTAGACCCGCAAAAAGAAAACCTCCGACGGAGAAAATCCTGCCGGAGGTTGTTGCTGCGTGTCGTTACCTATTTTGGCTGCTTAGCTAAATCTTTGTCAAGCTGTTGCAGGGGGATCGGTGGGGAAACATCATGAATTTACGCACTGTTCAGATCGGGAATGTGGCGCAGCTTGTCTGGGTTGACAACGCTGTAAATATTTTGAATCTGATTATTGACAATCTCTAGCACAATGACCGTGAAGGGACGTCCGTCTACATAAATAATCACCCCCGGCTGGCCGTTAAAGACGGTAAATTGAGGCACGATACCTGGCGGAGCTTGCCGAGCCAATCCCAGCATAAAGCGGGCAACTTTATCGCGGCCAATAATTGGTTTGCGGGCGGCATGCACCTTGCCGCCGCCGTCTGACCATTCCACCACATCTTCCGCCAGCAGCGAAAACAGTTTGGCTGCATCGCCGTCGGTACACGCCTGGAAAAATTCGGCCGTAAGCTGCTGCGACGCTTCTGCTGAAGCCGCATAGCGGGGGCGATGGGTTTGCAAATGCTGTTTGGCGCGACGCACAAGCTGACGGCAAGCGGCTTCGCTCTTGTTTACCATTCTGGCAATGTCGGCGTAGCCGTAATCGAACACTTCTCGCAGTAAATAAACAGCCCGTTCGGTTGGGGAAAGATTTTCCAGCAAGACCAAAAAGGCAATGGAGATCGATTCAGACAAGATGATGGCTCCTTCGGTGGAAACGGCCGTCTCCTCAGAAGCAGCCGAGGTTGGCAGAGGCTCTGGCAACCACGGGCCTACATAACTTTCCCGCTGCACCCGTGCCGAACGCAAAAAATCCAAACAGAGGCGTGTGATGATGGTTGCCAACCAGGACTTTGGCGACTCAATCTGGACAGGTGACGCTTTTTGCCAGCGCAGGTACGCCTCCTGCACCATATCTTCGGCATCCATCACGCTGCCCAACATGCGGTAGGCAATGGCAAACAGATAGGCGCGGTAGGTGTCGAACAATGTTGGATCACTCATTGTGCTGAATCATTCTCATCAAACGGCCGTTTCCAGGCGCGGCCGACCATACTTTTGCTGTAGCCAATCTGCCCAGGTGACACTGCCAGACGGCCGTTCAGGAACGGTATTGTATCCTGCCCGAAAGCCCGCCCCAACCTTGCCCGGCAGCGGCAAACGCCACACTCTGCGGGAAAACGGCTGGTGCGCCAGCCAGGGCTGTACAAGCTCGCCCGCACGCTGCACCACAGGGCCACCCAGGTCTGGCAAACGACCAACCGGGCCAGCTCCTACAGCTTGCACCATCACATCGGCCACCTCACCCGGATCAATTAGCTGAAACTGAAACTCGGCAGGCAGCATCATGATGGGCAGCTTAGCCAATCCGTGAAAAAACATATCAAGCAAGGAATGAAACTGCGTTGCCCGCAAAATCGTCCAGGGAACATCTGCTGCTTCAATTAGATTCTCCGCAGCCAATTTATGCTGATAGTAGCTAAAGGGGATGCGATCAATGCCCACAATGGAGATATAAAAGAAATGATCAACGCTGGCTTTTTTAGCCATTTGCAGTAGATGGGCAGTTCCTTCTACATCCACCTGCCGCGTCTGCCCAAAGGCAGCACTGGCCGCATGGATAACGCAATTTACATCTTCAAACGCCTTCACCCAGCCACGCTTACTCACAAAATCAGCCTGTACCCATTCCACCTGCGGATCCAGCTTTTGGGCTTGCTCCACCGGGCGACGGCTGGTACCACGCACATCATAGCCTGCTGCTATCAGTCGCGGGCGCAACTGTTTTCCTAACTCACCCGTTGCGCCAGTTATCAATATTTTTGTCATCACAACCTCCAAATTACGGAATTTACTCTCTTCTGTAACAGGAGACGAAGCAGACGGCCGTTTTGTGACATTATTACAATTTTTCGTTTAAACATCCTATTCAAGCCTTGCTGGGTTTAGCGCGTGACGATTCCACAATTTTCGGGTTTAATACCTTGCAACAACTAGCAGTAACCAAACCAAGCAAAAGCGCGTTGAGGAGCAGAATATGCAAAAGCGATACGGCCGTATCATCGGTTGGGGCGCGTATGTCCCAGAAAAAGTGCTGACAAACCACGATCTGGAGAGAATGGTAGACACCAGCCATGAATGGATTGTACAGCGCACAGGCATTCACCAGCGGCACATCGCCGCGCCAGATGAGACCAACGCCACAATGTCGGTTGAAGCCGCCCGTCGCGCTTTGCAAAAAGCCAATCTAAAAGCTACCGATTTAGACCTGATCATCGTGGCTACCACCACAGGCGACCACATCACCCCGGCAGTTTCCAGCCAGGTACAGCATATGCTGGGCGCAACGAACGTGCCGGCCTTTGTGCTGGCCAATGGCTGCACGGGCTTTTTATATGCCCTCACCACTGCCCAGCAGTTTATCAACGGCGGCGTTTACGAAAACATTCTCATCATCGGTTCGGAGCTGCTCAGTCGCTTTATTGATTGGAAAGACCGCAGCACCTGTGTCCTTTTTGGCGATGCAGCGGGGGCGTTTGTGATGCAAGCCAGCAGCGAGCCATGCGGTCTCACGGGCTTCGACATGGGTTCGGACGGCAGCGGCAGCAAGCATATCATGGCCCAGGCAATGGGGTCGGCTGAGCCAGTGGGGGCCTCTACTTTTGCGGAAGGTCGGCATTACATTCGCATGAACGGCCGTGAGGTATTCAAATTTGCCACCCGCATTTTGGGCAGAACTTGCCAGCACAGTTTGGCACAAGCTGGCCTCACGTTGGACGATATTGATCATATCGTGCCGCACCAAGCCAATTTACGCATCATCCAGGCAGCCGCACGGGGAATGGGTTTGCCAATGTCGCGGTTCCTGGTGAAGGTGCATAAATATGGCAACACGTCCGCCGCGTCCATTCCAGTAGCCATTTGTGATGGGTTGGATGCTGGGGAAATCAGCGTGGAGGATCGGCTGCTGCTGGTGAGCTTTGGCTCCGGGCTAACCTGGGCTTCGGCCGTGCTGCAGATGGCTCCTGCCAAGCCACAGCAGGTTTACAGCAACGGCGCAACGGCTCCAGCCATTGCTGAATTGGTGACGGCTTAGAGGTTCGTGGCTGCATTGACAGCCGTCCGGCAATGGCTATAATTGCCAACGTATTTAGCCCAAGTGGCGGAATTGGCATACGCGGCAGGTTGAGGGCCTGTGCCCTTATGGGCGTGGAGGTTCGAGTCCTCTCTTGGGCATACAAACGCTAGCACAATGTGCTGGCGTTTTTGTTTTTTTGCCGGGAACAGGCATGAATTTTATCCTTCGCAGCTACTCATTTTTGGAAACGGCCGTCTTCCCACAAAATCCGCTGCAAACCCTCTTGTAAATTAACCAATGGCCGAAACCCCAACAACTGCTGTGCTCGGCTGATGTCTGCTACCAGGCGCGGCACCCCGCCCTCTTTCTGCTGGTTACGCAGTTGATTCACTTGCTTACCGCTCACCTGCTCAATCTGCGCCACCAACTCTGTCAAGCTGGTTTCAATGCCGCTGCCAATGTTGATCACCTGCCGATTAATCACCTTGGCAGTGGCGGCAGCTTGTAACGCCGCCACGACATCTGTCACATAGACAAAATCGCGGGTTTGCTGCCCGTTGCCATATAGCACAACGGACCCGCCTGTGAGTGCCTGATGCAAAAAGCGTGGCACAACGGGCGCATGGGAAACAGGCAGGCTTTGGCGTGGCCCATACGCATTGAAGATGCGCAATGCCACCGTCTCAATGTCCCACAAACGGCCAATGGTGTGTATATATTGCTCGGCAGCCCATTTACTAACGGCGTATGGGGAGTCTGGGTTGGGCTGGTCGTTTTCATGGACAGGTTGGGTGGGCAAACGGCCGTACACCGCCCCCGATGATGTAAATACCACCCGGCGCACGCCCGTGTCTCGCATCGCCTCCATCAGGCTCACCGTGCCGCCCACATTCACAGCGTTGTACGCCTGCGGATGGAGCACCGACTCTGCCACAGAGACGCGTGCTGCCAAGTGATATACACAGTCCACATCTCTCAACAAAGACCAGAGCAATGGAATACTGGTAATGTCTCCTTGAGTAAACTGAATGTAGCCACGAAGCAAGCTGGCATCACCGCTGCTCAGATCGTCTAAAACAGCCACAGCATGGCCATCTGCAGCCAGCTTGTTGGCTAACGCCGAGCCTAAAAACCCAGCACCCCCCGTTACTAAAAATCTCATGTCGTCTCTCAACAAACAAGAAAGCCCCACCTGAATTCAGGCGGGGCTTCAGATTGTCTTTGTACTGTATGTGACTAATACTCAAGCAGTTCGTCTACACGCCCTTCAATATCTGGCTCATCAAAATCCCCCTCCTTGGCCCAAGCAGAAAGCTCAATGGAGAAGTTTTCAAAGTAACTTTGTGGCGGTAGTGAACCAGCTCCGTACTGCATTTCCTTGATTTCCGCATTGATGATGAGCGTCGCCGTTTCCAACACAATCACTTCGTTTTCGCGGGCCAGCACGGGTTCACCTTTTGGTGCTAGCTTGGCTTTCAGGGCCTCGTCAAAGAAGGCGTGATCGCTCATCACCACCTTGGTAATCGTGCGGATGTCGTTCTTATCAAACAGCCATACTTCCAGAGCAGTAACGTTTTTAGGCGTATCGCTGCCAATTGATTCGGCAATGCCCACACCACACTCACCCAGGAATTCGCCGCCGGAATTTTCAATGCTGAACGAGTCATCGTAGTTGTCACGGCCGTATACGTAGTCACTTTGGAAACGCGCAATTGGCACGGCACTGACGCCTTCTTCACTCACCATTGTGGGGGCACTTTCTGGCATATTATCGGTGTAAATATCCACATTGTCATCTTCAGCCATCATGCTGTTACGCCGATTGAGCACGGCAACGATGCCAGCACCAACCAGTGCCAGAACCAGAAGCAGAGCCAAAATAGTACCTAGATTGGAATCATCTTCTGCAGGGGTGGGAACTTCGGGCAAAGCACCATCTGCAGGGAGCGCGCCACAGGCTTGTCCGCCCGTCTGCACCATCGCAATGGCGTCCAGACGCTGCTGGGCAGCAGGGTCAGCAGTACGGCCTCGGAGCTCGCAAATAGCTTCTGAAGAATTGGGCCAGGAGCGAAGTGCATTGGTCACTAAACCAGTGTTGCCGGGCTGGTAAGAATAAGCATCCGCGATGGTTTGCAAATACACATCTCGCTCAGCCTGTTCTAAATCTGCGGGGCCTGCGCCTGTCCATTCTACGGGGAAAAGATACCAGCCAAAGAGAGTTTGACCGATAATGAGGCCAACAATAAAAGCAATTAGGACGGATAGTCCGGGTCTTTCCTTTATAAAATCCATGTGGCACCTGCCTTCTATTGCCCCCAATTTGGGACATTACGAAAATGACATAACATCCCCTCTGCAATTCGTATCTTACCATAACTAATACTTGCGTCAAGTTAAGCAAACCACGGAAACTCCTCTGAAATGCAAATCCCGATTTCGCAGTGGTTTGCTTATGTGAATGCTTTTTCTTTGTTTTTGGCTGTGGTATACTTTTTTAAGGTAACCAGTGGCACCAGCGGGGATTTAGGGTACGGCCGTTCCACCCAATTCCCCCAAATTCTACGCCAACTGTTCGGAGAATTAACGCTGTGAAACATTTTCTTAGCATCGCTGATTTAACCCCCGACGAACTGCACAACCTGCTTGACTTAGCCCTTTCATTGAAACAAGAATGGCAAAATGGCTGCAACCAGCCATTGCTGCAAGGCAAAAGTCTGGCTCTCGTCTTCCAAAAGCCGTCGCTGCGCACCCGCGTCTCGTTTGAGATGGGCATGGTGCATTTGGGTGGGTATGCGCTTTACCTATCGCCTAACGAGATTAAGATGGGCGGACGTGAAAGCGTCGCGGATGTTGCCCGCGTGCTGTCTGGCTACGTGGATGGCATTATGGCCCGCGTATTTGACCATGAGCATATTTTGGGATTGGCGGCGCATGGCTCTGTTCCCGTCATTAATGGATTATCTGATTACAACCATCCAGCCCAGGCATTGGCCGACATTTTTACCGTGCTGGAAGCCAAGAAAAAGCTCGAAGGGCTTAAAATGGTCTATGTGGGGGATGGTAATAATGTGGCGCGGTCATTACTATTTACCTGCATGAAAGTTGGTATGCACTTTGCCATTGCCACCCCACCTAACTACACGCTCAATGAAGATGATTATGTCTTGGGACGCAACTTTAGCACCGCAGGCGCATCTATAGAGGTGCATGAAGATCCCAACAAAGCCGTAGCCGATGCAGATATTATTTACACAGATGTGTGGACGAGTATGGGGCAAGAAGAGGAAACGGCCGCTCGCCTCAAAGTTTTCCCCCCGTACCAAGTCAATCAGCAATTGGTCAATTTGGCTAAGCCCGATTGTTTGGTGATGCACTGCTTGCCTGCGCATCGTGGTGAAGAAATTACTGATGAAGTCGCCGACGGCCCGAACTCGATTCTGTTCCCGCAGGCCGAAAATCGTATGCACGCCCAGAAAGCTATTCTGGTTGAACTGCTAGGCAAAAAATAACAATTAGCTAGATTGGACCAGTAAAGAGAAACAGGGCAGCCTAATAACTGTAAACTGATTACTGAATACCATCGTGGAGGCTTTGGCATGGCAGGAAACCGTGCCCGATTCGAAGAAGCATTAAACCGAGGTCATTCCCATAGCTGGGATCAAAAATGGCAAGAAGCGATCCAGGAATTTCAGATCGCTATTCGGGAAATTGCCAATGAGCCAGCACCGTACGCCGGGCTGGGTATGGCCTATTTGGAGCTAAACCAGCTACAAGACGCGCTGGAGAATTACAAGCTGGCTGCACGCTTCTCTCGCGGAGACGTCATTTACCTGCGTCAGGTAGCCGACGTGCAAGAGCGGCTGGGGCAATATGGTGAAGCTGGCAAAACCTACATGGCCATCGGTGAAATTGAGCTAAATCGGCGGCGACTGACCGAAGCAATGGACAACTGGAACCGTGCCGTGCGGCTGGAACCAGATTTGCTCCGCGCCCATCAGCGGCTGGCTTCCATTTACGAGCGGCAAGGCTCAGTGCATAATGCCATTCGGGAATATTTGGCCATCGCCCGCATCCTCAATGCGCAAGGGGAATCGGAAAACGCGCTGCAAGCGTGCCAGCTGGCTCTAAAGCTGGACCCACGCAATGCCGAAGTGCTAACAGCAATCGAGCAAATCCGCAGTGGTGAAAAGCTGGCTGGCGAATCAGACTCTCCTACTTATCAATCCTCAGACAGCATTAGCGAAGTGGCCCAGCATATGGCCGCTGCGCTGCAAGAAAAAGAAGGCAGCAGCAACGGCAAGGTGACGGACGCGGCCAGCCCTGTACAAGATGCCCGTCGGTTGGCGTCTGAGAAGCTGGCCGAAGATTTGTTTGGTGACGGGGATTTGGAGCTGAACGCGCAAACGCTTCAGCTAACCACGCTCATCAGCAAGGCTCTGGATTTCCAGACGCGGAACATGACCAATGAGGCAATTAGTGCCTATGAAGAGGCGATGGGGCTGGGCTTGGACAATACGGCCGCACATTTCAACCTCGGCCTGCTGTACCAGGACAAACTCCGCTTCGAGGACGCGGTGCGGGAATTTGAGCTTTCGGTAAAAGATCATGATTTCCGGCTGGCCAGCCACTTTTCGTTGGGCGAATGCCATCGAGCCAGGGGACGCATTGAAAAAGCGTTGGAACATTTCATCAATGTGCTGAAAATTGTGGATTTGGCGACCGTGCAGCACAGCCAAGCAGACCGCCTCATTGAACTATACGAAAACCTAGCTGATAGTTTGATGGCTCAGGGGGAACGGGATCAGGCGTCTGCTTTTGCCAACGCATTGGTAGAGTTCTTGAGCCACAAAGGGTGGGAGGACAAAGCCAAGGATGCACGAGGTCGCCTGGATGCTATTTCGGACTCTGGCATGATGATCTTGGGTGACATGCTGACGGCTGGCTCTGAGCAGGTTTTGGAATCGCTTTATTTGAGCCAGGAATATGCGAGACGCGGCATGTATGATACGGCCGTCGAGGAAACCTACCGGGCCATTCAGCTTTCCAACGATTATTTGCCTGCGCACATCCAGTTGGGTGAGCTGCTGGGTAAACAAGGCCGCCGCGAA